>JBEKLD010000119.1:0-9916 GCA_050010375.1 Vulcanimicrobiaceae bacterium | reverse complement strand
TCGTCGAGCGCGGCGTTCGAGGCGTAGGCGTCGGCGACCGTCGTGCGGTCCGGCGAGGCCGCGCCGGCCAGCGCCCAGGCGACTGGGAACGACCACTTGCGGCGGCGGATATCGGCGCCGCTGGGCTTGCCGGTCTCCTGCGTCGCGCCCCAGGTCCCCAGGATGTCGTCGCGGATCTGGAAGGCCAGGCCGTAGGCCCGGCCGACGCCGCCGTAGGCCGCGGCCCGCTCCGGCGTGTTGCCGGCGGCTAGCGCGCCGAGTTCGCACGAGGCGCCGAAGAGCGCCGCGGTCTTGCCCTCGATCATCCGCACGTACTCGGGAAACGAGACGGACGCGGCGCGCTCGAAGCCGATGTCGTACGCTTGACCCTGGCACATCCGAAAGTGCGCGCGGTAGAGGCAGCTGGCCATCGCGACGATGGTCTCGGCGGAGAGGCCGGCGGAGCCGTCGATCAGCGTGAGATAACTGAGCGCGCACAGCGCGTTGCCGGCCTCGAGCGCCGCCGGGATGCCGTAGGTCGCCCACAGCGTCGGGCGCCCGTGGCGCAGCTCGTCACGATCTTCGATGTCGTCGTGGACGAGCGAGAAGTTGTGCAGCAACTCGAGCGCGGCCGCCGCGCCGAACGCGTCGGCCGCATCGGCCCCTTCGGTTTCGGCGACGGCGATCAAGATCCGTGGGCGCAAGCGCTTCCCGCGCTTCGCGCTCGGATCGTCGAGCGCGAAGTGTTCGCGGATGAGCGCGCGGTTCGGCGAACTGGCATCGAGGCGGTCCAGGGCGCGTTCGAGGAAGGTTTCGAACGCCGAGAAGGGAGCCTGCGCCAGCACTACCGCGCGACGAAGCTCTTGACCGACGCGATGATGCTCGCCGGGCGCATGTGGTCGGCGGCCGCCGTCGCTTCGAAACCGGAGTGGACCATGCAGTCCTCGCACTTCGGGTTCCCGCTGCCGTGACCGTAGTTGTCCCACTCGGTCTCTTCGAGCAGCTCCTTGTACGTCTTGGCGTAGCCCTCACCGAGCAGATAGCACGGTTTCTGCCAGCCGAAGAGGCTGTACGACGGCATCCCCCAAGGCGTGCAGTCGTAGTCCTTCTCGCCGGTCAAGAAGTCGAGGAAGAAGGGGCTGGCGTTGAACTGCCATTTCTTCTCGCCGCGCTTCATCGGCGCGAAGATCTCGCGGAAGAGCGAGCGCGTCTGTTCCTTGGCCAAGAAGTGATCTTGGTCGGGCGCCTTCTCGTAGCGGTAGCCCGGCGAGATCATCATCCCGTCGACTTTGAGATCCTCGGTCAGGAAATCGAAGAAGTCCTGGAACGTCTTGGGATCGGCGCCGTCGAAGATCGTCGTGTTGGTCGTGACGCGGAAGCCGCGCGCTTTGGCGGCGCGGATCGCCTGGACGGCAACGTCGTAGATCCCGTCGCGCGCGACGGCGTGATCGTGCACCTCGCGCGGGCCGTCGAGGTGGACGCTGAACGAGAAGTAGGGCGAGGGCGTGAACTTGTCCAGGCTCTGCTCGAGGCGAATCGCGTTGGTGCAGAGGTAGACGAACTTCTTGCGCGCGATCAGCCCCTTGACGATCGTGTCGATCTGCGGGTGGAGCAACGGCTCGCCGCCGGGGATCGAGACGACCGGGGCACCGCACTCGTCGACCGCCGCGAAGCACGCTTCGGGGCTGAGGTGACGGCGGAGGACCTCGACCGGATGCTGGATCTTCCCGCACCCGCCGCAGGCCAAATTGCACCGAAAGAGCGGCTCGAGCATCAGGACGAGCGGGTAGCGCTTGCGGCCCGCGATCCGTTGCCGGACCACATACGAGCCGACTGCCACCGCTTGCTTGATCGAGATCGCCATCAGTCCTCCGAATGCCGGCCGCCGGGATCGGCGTAGCCGTAGGTACGAAACCAGGAGACCGCCGCCGCTAACGCTTCGGTTACGCCGTGCGGGACAAACCCGAGCTCCCGCTCTGCCTTCGCGGCGTCGTACCACATCCGCTGCTTGGCCATCCGGACGCTCTCGAGCGAGACGTCGGGCCGCAGCCCGAGCGGCGGGAGCAGGGCTTCCCCGAGCGCCGCGTAGACGAGCGGGATCAGCCGGGGCAGCCGCAGCCGGGGTGCCGGCCGGCCGGCGAGCGCCGCCAAGCGCTCGAGCAGCGCCCGCAGGGTCAGGTTCTCGGCCCCCAGGATGTACCGCTCGCCCGTCCGGCCGCGGGCGTAGGCGGCCAGGTGCCCCGCGGCGACGTCGCGGACGTCGACGACGTTCAGCCCGGTGTCGACGTAGGCCGGCATTCGGCCGCGCAGGAAGCGCACCAGGATCTCGCCGGTCGGGGTCGGCTTGACGTCCCAGGGGCCGACCGGCGTCGTCGGGTTGACGATCACGACGTCCTGGCCGCCGGCGACGGCGCGGGCGACCTCATCCTCGGCCAAGCGCTTCGAGCGCTTGTAGGCGCCGATCAGGCTGGCGAACGGGCTCTGGTAGCGTTCGTCGGCGGGCTGGCCGTCGCTCCGCACCCCCAGCGCCGCGACCGAGCTGGTGTGGACGACGCGCGGGACGCCGGCCGTGAGGGCCGCCGCGAGGACGGCGCGCGTGCCCTCGACGTTGACGTGCAACAGGGCGGCGCGGTCGCGGCGCCACAGGCTGTAGAGCGCGGCGACGTGGAAGACGGCGTCGCTACCGTGCATCGCCGCCGCCAACTCGGGGGCGAACAGATCGCCGGTCGTGCGCGTGACGTCCAGCCCGTCGAGCGACGGCGCCGGACCGCGCACGAGCACCCGCACCCGCCAGCCCGCGTCGAGCAGCGCGCGCACGAGGTTCGCTCCGACGAAGCCGGAGGCCCCAGTGACGAACGCCGTGCGCACGCGCTCAGGCGCCGAAGGTGACGGGTCGCTTCCGTACCCGGTCGGCGAGCCAGCGCATCGAGGGGTTCGTCAGCGTCGAGGTCGAGGCGGCCAGCACCAGCGCGCGCACTTCGGCACGCGCGATCTTCACCTCGCCGCCGTGGACCAGCATCGCGTCGGTTCGCCCCAGCTCGCGCATCGTCGCGATCGCGAACAAGATCGGCAGGACGCAGAAGAGGCGAATGCGGACCGCCGCGGCGGGGATCGCCTCGATGTAGCGCAGCGACCGCTCGATGTCGTCTTGGGCGAGCGCCATCAGCGGCTCGAGCGCCGCGCGGTTCGCGGCGCGCAAGTCGGACTGCAGAATCGCGTCGTGGGCGCTCCCGACCGCCGCCAGCGCGTCACCCGGAACATAGATCGCGTTCTCGTGCTCCGCATCCCAGGCGATGTCTTTGAGGATGTTGACGGTCTGCAGCGCCTCGCCGAAGGCCTCGCAGTCTTCGAGCAGCCGCGCGTAGGTGCGATCCCCGATCAGGATCGAGTGCTCGTGCCAGAGATCGGTCAGCAGATGCCCGACGGTGCCGGCGACGTAGTAGCAGTACTCCCGGAACTCGGCCGTACTCCCGATGCGAATGCCGTGCGGGTGGGCCAGCACGAACCGGCGCATCCCGCGGACCATCTCGCCGACCCAGCGCGTGAGGATCGCGCGCGTCGGTGCGTCGAGCATTCGGAAGAGCAGAAAAACGTGGCCGGTCGCGCCGACCAGATCGAGGTATTCGGGGTTCGAGGTCAGCTCGGCGCTGGCGCGGCCGAACGAAGCCGCCGCGGCCTCATCCTCGAAACAGGTCAAGAGCGCGCCGAGCAGTTCGGCCTTGCGCTCGGCTGGCAGCGCGAGGTCGTCCTCGATCGTGTCGGCGATCCGACAAAGCAAATAGCCTAAGCGGACCGGTGGCTCGAGCTTGGCCGGCAGCAGCTTGATCCCCAGCGCGAAGGTCCGGGAGACGCGCGGCAGCAGCAGGCGCGACTCGCGAACGGCGATGTCAACCGATGTCTCCTGCGCCACCATCGGCGTGCCAACACCTCCCCCCACTGGAGACCGCGCACCAGCGCACGGTCTCGATTGCCGGAACGTTTCCCGCTTCGGTTCCATCGTCGCCTGCGGCGTCCTCCGGCCCAAGCAGGAAAGGGCTCCCTCCCGTGGCGGAAATGGGGGGATGCGACCCGGTACTCTTCAGCACCGCGACCTTTTTTGCGTGAGCTTCGTCGAGACGCACGTGGCCTTCGAGCCGGCCGAGTTGCCGTGGCCGACCCTCGACGAGACGCTGCTGGCCCGCATCCGATCCTTCCCGTTCTGGAACATCGCGCGCTCGATCGAGCAGCGGGCCGGCCGGATGGTCGGCGCGTTCGCGCGGACGATCGACGACCCCGTCATCGCCGCGGCGGTCGCCCTGCAAGGCGTCGAGGAGACGCGTCACGGACGGTTGATGGATCACGTCTGCGAGCGCTATGGGATCCACGCGCCGGTGCTGCCGATCGCCGACGCGCCGGCGACGCGCGACGACTTCTGCGAGTTTGGTTTCGGCGAGTGCCGCGACTCCTTCATCGGCTTCGGCGCGATCGCGATCGCGCGCCGGCTGCAACTCTTCCCACCCGCGCTGCTGGCGATCTTCGAGCAAGTGCTGTGGGAAGAGGCGCGCCACATCGTCTTCTTCGCGAACTGGTGGGGCTACGAGGAAGCCCGTGCCGGACGCGGCGACTGGATGGAGCGCACGCTCGCGGCGTTGCGCTATCACATCGCCGCCGCCGTCGGCACGGCCAAGGGCGCGGCCGAGGTGCCCAGCGGGAAGCTCGATCTCAGCGGCGCCGCCGAGTTGTTCGACGGCGTCACGCCGGTCACGTTCATCGAGGCCGCGCTGGCCGAGAACCATCGGCTGATGCAACGCTTCGATCGGCGCTTGCTGCGGCCGCGGCTCGTCCCGCTGCTCGCCACCGTCGCGTTGACCGCGATCCGGCTGCTCCCGCCGCGCGCCGATGCGACGGCGAGCGTCGATCAGGCGCTCGCGCTGCGCGCGCGGAATGCGGCGTAACGACCGAGCGCGGAGAGCGGGAAGTGCAGCCGGTACTGGTGATAGTTGAGATAGAAGTGCACCGGGAAGCCGGTGCCGGTGAACTCGGGCTCGTCCCAGCTCCCGTCGGGGCGCTGCGTCCGTAACAGGTACGCGACGCCGCGCTCGCAGGCCGGGATGAACGCGGCGGTCTGCGCCGGTAGCCGCTCGACGCACGCCAACAGACCGATCAGCGCCCAAGCGGTCTGACTCGCGGTGCTCGGTCCGACGCCGCGTAAGGCCGGTTCGCGGTAGCTGTCGGTCGTCTCGCCCCAGCCGCCGTCGGCATTCTGGACGCCGGTTAGCCAGGCGGCGCCGCGCGCGACCGCGTCGTCGATGCGCCGTTCGCCGGCGTTCGTCGGCCCCAGCGCCGCGAGCGCACCGCTCGTGCCGTAGACGTAGTTGACGCCCCAGCGGCCGAACCACGCGCCGTCGTGCTCTTGCTCGCCGAGCAGAAAGTCCAGCCCGCGCGCGGTGCGCTCGCCCTCGAAGCGCAGGTCGCAGCGCACCAGCATCTCCAGCACGCGCGCGGTCACGTCGGCCGTCGGCGGATCGATCGACGCGCCCAAGTCGCTGTAGGCGACGCGGTTGAGCCACGCCTTGTCGTTGTCGACGTCGAAGGCGGCCCAGCCGCCGCCGCGGCACTGCATCGTCGCGACCCAGTCGTTGGCGCGCGCGAGCGCGCCGCGCACGCGGCCGGCATCGGGATGCGTGGCAGCCGACAGCGCCATCATGACGACCGCCGTGTCGTCGACGTCGGGATACCAGGCGTTCTCGAACTCGAAGGCCCAGCCGCCCGGCTTCCCGGCGCGGTTCTTCACCGCCCAGTCGCCGTAGCGTGCCACGATCTGCTTCTCGAGCAGCCAGTCCGCTGCGCGCACGAGTCGTGGATCGTCGCCCGGCACGCCGGCGTCGACCAGCGCGCGCACGGCCAGCGCCGTGTCCCAGACCGGCGAGATGCACGGCTGCACGCGATACGCACCGTCGTCGGTGATGGTGAAGCCGTCGAGGGCGGCGAAGCCGCGCACCACGACCGGGTCGTGCACGTCGTAACCCAGCGCGCGCAGACCGAGCATCGCGTTGAGCATCGCCGGGATGATCCCGGCCCAGTCGCCGGTGTGTTCCTGGCGCTCGACGGTCCAACGCTCGGCGCGGCGTAGCCCCGCGGCCCGGAACGGACGCACGCCGATCCGTTCGCCGTACTTGAAGAGCGCGTCGAGCCCGTTGAAGAAGCGCTCCCAGCCGTTGCGCGCCGGCGGCAACGCGAACGTCGCACGCTCGTAGCCTTCGGCGTAGAGTTCGTCCACCCGTAGCACCGGGCCGTAGACGGGCTTGCGGTCGAAGAGCAGGATCAGGGGGACGGTGCTGCCGCGCGCCCAACTCGAGAGGTCGTAGATCGAGAACGGGCCCCGCCCCGGCAGCATCATCAGCCACGGCGGAAGGGCGGGAAGCCCGGCCCACTCGTAGGCGCCGATCAGCGCGAGGTGCATCTTGGTGAAGATGCGCGTCTTCGTCACGCCGCCACCAGCCAATATAAACGCGCGCCCGCGAACCAGCGCCGGATCGTCGGGCGGTACGCCGAGCAGCCGCAGCGCGAGGTACGCCTCGACGGTGACGCTCAGCTGTCCGCCGTCACCGTAGGCCAGCTCCCAGCCGCCGTGCTCGCGCTGCTCGCCGCGGAAATACGCCTCGGCGCGCGCGCGCGGCACCCGGTCGAACGTCCCCCAGACGTGGTGCAGCAGCAGCACCTCGGCCGTGATCGTCACGTTCGACTGCAGCTCGGCCCACCAGTAGCCCGCGGGCCCTTGCAGGCGGAACAACGCGGCGGCGGCGCGCGCGATCGCGTCGTCGAGTGCCGGAGCGGGTTCGTGTTCGCTGCGCTGCGAAGGCGGTGGCTGGATGCTCAACGGTGTGCGAACCTGCGCTTGGATTGCTGCGGCGGTGTGGGTCGGACTGATCGCCGCCCGCGGTCGGTTTTGGGAGGCGCGTGCCGACAGCCTGCGTGAGCCGGAGGCCGGCGCGGCCGCGCCCGACGTGCACGCGGTCGTCCCGGCCCGCGACGAGGCCGACGTGATCGCGCGTACGCTCTCGTCGCTCCTGACCCAGGACTACGCCGGGCGGCTGCACGTCACGCTGGTCGACGATCGCTCGGGCGACGGGACCGGCGCGCTGGCCAGCGCGACGATCGCGGCCGCCGGCGCCGAGGCGCGGGCGCGGGTCGTCGCCGGACGGCCACGGCCCGAGGGCTGGACCGGGAAGGTCTGGGCGCTCAGCGAGGGCGTCGCGCAGGCGCGCGCCGAGGGAGCGGCACCGGCCTTCTGGTGGTTCTCCGACGCCGACGTCGAGCACGACCCCGGCACATTGGCGCGGCTGGTCGCGACGGCGCGCGCCGAGCAGCGCGCGCTCGTCTCGCAGATGGTCGCGCTGCACTGCCGCTCGGGCTGGGAGCGGCTGTTGATCCCGGCCTTCGTGTTCTTCTTTCGGATGCTCTATCCGTTCGCGTGGATCGCCGACGACCGCCGTGCGACGGCCGGCGCGGCGGGTGGTTGCGTCTTGCTCGCCGACGAGGCGCTGACCGCGATCGGTGGGATCGCGCGCATCCGGGGCGAGCTGATCGACGATTGCGCGCTGGCCGGTGCGGTCAAAGGCTCCGGCTTTCGGCTGCGGCTGGGGCTCACGACGCGCTCGCGCAGCGTCCGGCCGTACGACTCGCTGGCGACGATCTGGTCGATGGTCGCGCGCACGGCCTACACGCAGCTGCGCTACTCACCGGCGCTGCTGATCGGGACCGTGGCCGGGATGACGCTGCTCTACGTCGTCCCGGTCGCCGCGACGCTCGCCGGCCTGGGCGCGCGACGCGCCGACGTCGCCGCGCCGGGTGTGTTCGGCTGGGCGTTGCTGGCCGCCGCGTATGTACCAACCCTGCGTCTCTACCGCGTCCCCGCGGCGATGGCGCTCGCGCTCCCGCTCGCCGCCGGGCTCTACACCGCGATGACGGTCGACTCCGCGCGGCGCTACCTGCAAGGCCACGGCGGAACCTGGAAAGGCCGCGACTTCACGCCGCCGCGCGGCTCACCCGACTAGGAGGCTCATATGGCAAATCTCAGCTTCGTCCGGCTGGTCGTCGCAGCAGCGATCGTACCGATCTGGACTGCGGCCGCAGCCGCAGCGACGCCGATGCAAGAGATGTCGTTCATGAAGGGCGTCTGGACGTGCTCGATCTCGGGCCCGCTCGGGCATCAGACCGAAATCGATCGCAACACCGCGATCGGCCAGACGTGGATCCACATCTCCGGCGACGTTTCGGCCGGAATGGGGCGTCCTGCCAGTCGTTACGACGGCTATCTCGGACGGGACGGCGTCCGGGGCGCATGGGTCTACCTGTTCCTGACTTCTTCCGGCGGATATGGCGCCTTCGAAAGCGCGACATCGCCACGTTCGCCCAGCCAGCATTGGATCGGCGTCTACCCCGCGCACGTGAACGGATCGTTTGTGCTGCACTACCTTTCGCCGACGCGGTACGTCATGGACTTCCCGCTGACGATCGGCAAGACGAACGCCTTCCTGCATCAGGATTGCCGGCACGCGTAGCCGATGATTCGCGGGACGACACCTGCACCAGGGAGTCTGGTCGTGGCCGAATAAGGGCTTCAGATGAAGGGGGTTGACGTGGAGGCATCCGGTTATCTCTACACGATCGCGACCGTCGGCATGACCTTCACGGGCCTGTCTGTCCTGACCATGATCCTGCGGCAAATGCTCGGGGGTCGAATGACCAAGTGGGACAGCTTCGTGACGCGCACCTGGGTCGAACTCGGATTCATGACGACGTTCGGGTCGATCCTGGCGCCGTTGCTGATCTTGTTTGGAACGCCGGTGCCGCTCGCCTGGCGTATCTCGAGCGGCATCATGGCGGTTATTCTCGGGAGCTGGGCGCTGACGTTTCCGCGCCGTCGGATCGCCGTGAACCCGACACCGTTACCAGTACCGGTGGTGATCTACTGTCTGGCGATGGATATCGCCGCGCTGGCTTTGGCGGCAAACGCGATCGCTGTTCCCGGCGAGAGATTGGCGGGCGTGTATGCCGCGGCGGTGACCGCGATCCTGATCGGCGCCGGGATGTTGTTCCTGTTCGCGTTCGTGTATTGGTACGACGCGTCGATCGGGAACGACCCGCCGAATGTAGGTCTACAGCGTACGGGCAAGTTGGGTGAGGACGCGTAGCGCGCGGCGGACGTCGCGGACGAAGGCGAACGCGGCGAGCGGCGCGCGGGCGAAGGCGTAGGCGACGCGCAGCACGTCGATGCGGCCGTCGGCGCGGATCGCCGTTCCGAGTGCCGGCAGGTCGCGCCGCGGGTCGTCGCTGACGACGCGGATCATCGCGAACGGACGGTTCTGCGCGGCGAACGCGGCGGCCAGATGCGCGCCCTCCATGTCGACGACGTCGGCCCGGTAACGCCGCACCAGCGCGGTGCGCTCGTCACGGGTCGTCACGACGTGATCCGTCGTGCAGGCGTCGACGAGATGTGCGCGCACGGCGCCGGCGAGGCGCTCGTCGCAGGCGAAGGTACCGCGCGCATCGGAGACGCTGCGGTAGAGCGCGACGTCCCCGACGCGCAGCTCGCCGAGCGACCCGCACAGGCCGAGCACGACCGGGAGCATGTCATCGGCGAACGCCGGCAGCCGTACGCTCTGGGCGCCGGCGGCGATCTCGACGACCGGCGTCCCGGTGCGCGCGCGCCGCACGGCGGCGGCCTCGGCGCCACGCGGGACGACCAACGTTACGTGCGTCACGTGCGGTGCCGCTCGCCGCGCCAGCGCACGCCGCGCCCCGCGTAGGCGGCGGCCCACACCGCCAGGCCCAGCGCGTCGCGCAGCGGGACGAGCCACGGTCGGGCCGGGCCGCGCGCGCCGAACGCGCGCCGCGCCGCGCCGGCGAGCGCGAAGCGCAGGACCGCCGCGGCCACGACGAGCGCCAGCGCCGG
>JBEKLD010000118.1:0-9970 GCA_050010375.1 Vulcanimicrobiaceae bacterium | reverse complement strand
CAGCGTCACGGCTGAAGCGTGGATCGCGAGCGTCGCGCCGGCACCGCTGGCAAGGACGACGGCCCGCTCCGGCGCGCCGATGCCGAACAGATCGGGCTGATCCTGCAGGATCCGCGTCAGGTCGACCAGCGTGACCGCGCTCGTCGCCAGCACCAGGACGCGCGACCCGGCATAGGCCAGCACGACGCGCGGGGTCTCGTCGGTCTGGCCGGCCGGTGTGGCAAACGCGCCGCCCGGCGCGATCACGAACGGGCCGACCTCCAGCGTGTCGGGGTTGGCGTCGGGCACCTGGCCCGGGGCGAGCCGCAGCGTCCCGTCGGGGGCGACCGTCAGCGCCGCGCCGGCCCCCGGCGCGACGGCCGCGTCGATCATCGCTTGCCCCGGGCCGGCGGCCAGCCCGGCGCGGTAGCCGTCGAAGGCGAGATTGGCGGCCAGCGCGCAGACCCGCTCGCCGAAGACCGGGCCGGTGAACGCGACGACGGTCGCCCGGCCGATCGCGCCGAGCACCTGCGTGCCGACCGGACAGGGCGGGTCGAGCGCTGCGGCCGGCGCCGGCGCGCTCAGCGCGAGCGCGAGCAGGGCGGGTGCGAGCGCGGGGGCGGGCTGCATCGTCGCGCAGGAAACGCAGCCGCGCCGCCCGTCGTTCGCTACGGGCCGAAGCGGGCGTTCGCGCGCGCGACGTCGGCGACGCGGTCGACGTTGAGCGCGACCTGCGGCTGCGTGCACTGGATCGCGCCGACGCGCGCGCCGCCGAGCAGCCGCGCCGCGCGCGCCTCGGCGTCGGCGATCGCCAACCGCCCCATGGCGAAACGTGCCGCGACGTCCCAGCCGAAGAGCGCCGCCAGCCGCAGCGGGGACTTGCGCGCCGCGCCGAGCCGGTCGAGCAGTGCGGTCAGCCGGTCGAGCACGCGCGGCCGCAGCGCGACCAGGCCGCCCCCGCAGAAGCGGCCTTCGCGCATCCGCGCCCACGTGTGGGGGAACTCCGGGTAGGCCGCGACGTGCCAGCGGCGTTCGAGGCAGGCGTAGGCGAGGTCGAGCTGGCGGGCCGAGGCCAGGTCGAGAAACTCGTCGACCGCGGCCGCGTCGAGCGCCGGCAGATCGGAGGCCGCGACGAGCACCAGGGCGTCCTCGGTGAAGCCGGCCAGCCCCGAGCGCAGGCTCTGCAGCATCTTCGGCCCGTCGCCGCGCACCTCGCTCCCGCCGGCCAGCGCGGGGTGCGCCGCCGCCGCCGGCGGCGCCACGACGACGATCCGGTCGATTCGCGACGAGGCGCGCAGGCCGGCGATCGTGCGCGCGACCAGCGGGACGCCGCCGACGCGGACGAAGGCCTTGTTCGGTGCGCCGGGCTCGAGCGCCGCGACGGCGTCGGGCGGTCCACCGGCCAGCACGACGGCGTCGACGACGTTCACGCCGGCGAATCCAGGTGCGAATCCACGAACGTTGCGCCGACCGCGAAGGGCAGCACGTGCACGCTCGTGCCGGCTGGCGCGCGCAGCCGGTCGGCGAGTTCGCGGGCATCGTCGGCGCCGGCGAGCAACGCGAAACACGCGCCGCCGGAGCCCGAGAGCATCGCTCGGCCCGGCGCGCCGGCGGCGCTCAGCGCGCGCAGCGTCGCGTCGACGGCCGGCTGCGCCGCGCGCACCACCGACTCGAAGTCGTTGGTCATCGTCGCCAGGACCTCGTCGTAGTCGTGCCGTTGCAAGGCCTGGCCGCAGCGGATCGTCGCCGAGTCGCTGCGCGCGCGCGCCGGCGCCGGCTGCTCGGCGCGCAGCTGCGCCAAGCGCGCGTAGGCCGCGCCGGTCGCGACATGGACGTCGGGGACGGCTAGCACGACCCACCACGGCGGCGCTGCGCCGAGTGCAGTCACCCGCTCGCCGGTCCCCTCGACCAGCGCCGGCGCGTCGACCAAGAAGAACGGGACGTCGGAGCCGAGCGCGCGGGCGTCGGCGACCCAGTCCCGCTCGCCGCCGAGCGGGCCGAACGCTCCCTCCATCGCCGCGCGCAGGACGCTCGCGGCGTCGCTCGAGCCGCCGCCGAGTCCGGCGCCGACCGGGATGCGCTTGCGCAGCGTGACGGCCAGCGGTGCGTCCGCGAGTCCGAGCCGGCCCAACGCGCGCACGACCAGGTTGTCGTCGGTCAGCGCCGGTGGGTCGCAGGCGAAGGCGAAACGTTCGGCCGGCACGATCGTCAGCTCGTCGGCCAGCGCGAGCGGGACCATCACGCTACGCAGCGCATGGTAGCCGTCGTCGCGGCGCGCGAGGATCTCCAGCGTCAGATTGACCTTGGCGGGCGCGAGCAGCGTCACCGCACCTCCCGTTCGTCCGAGCGCCGTCCCTTCCCCGGACGAGGGAGGCCGCCGCCCGCGGCTGCGGTACACCAGCGGGTTGTGGGACCGACCTTCGACGCGCAACGCAACGAGCTGTGCGCGTACGTGCTCCGCGAAGACCAGACGCCCTTCGGGCTGACGCTGGGGAATTTCAAGACGTTCGCTTCGTCGACGCCCAAGGGCGGGATCCGTGGTCTGTGGGACGCGGACACCGACCAGATCATCTTCGGTGCCCACCAGATCGCGTACCGCGTGGCCGGCGGCGCGACGCTCTTCCCGCCGCAGATCATCCGCGAGTTCACCTTCCTGCCCTACGCGCAGATCGCCGAGTTCAGCATCGCGCCCGACGTGCACGTCAGCGAGACGTTCTACGTTCCGCACGGACCGGCGCACGACCGCGTCGTCGCGTTCGTGGTCGACATCGCGCTCTACAACGCCGCCGCTGTGCCGGTCAGCGTGCAAATCTTTCCCTGGGCGCTGCTGATCGGGCAACGCTTCTACGGCGAGCCGGAGAAGCAGGTGCGGGCCAGCGCCGGCGACCGCTTCATCCGCTCGTACGGCGAGGAGTCCGGCGCGGTGCGCTGGTGGGGCGGCTCGCGGACGCCGCACGCGGCCGTCGTCGCGTTGCGCGAGCAGACGCTCTTGCAGGGGATGAAAGAGGGCGCGCTGCGCCCGCACGAGCACCTCGACGAGGTCACGCCGCAGCTGGCCGAGTACGCCAGCAGCCGCATCTTCGGGGCCTTCGAGTACCGGCTCGAGGTCGCGCCGGGCGGCCGCGAGTCGCTGCGTCTCGCGGTCGTGTTCCACAAGGACGGGGATGCGCGCTCGAAGCCGGTCCTCGAGCAGTTGCTCCAGGACCCCGACGCGCTGCCGGCGACCCAGCGCTATTACGCCGGCAAGCTCGCCGACGCGCGGCTGCTCACGCCGGCGGCGGCGATCAACCGCGGTGTCGTCTGGGCCAAGTGCAACATGCTGCGGGTCATCAAGGAGTATCCGCAGGGCTGGGGCTCGACCAACTCGCCGCCCTCGGACATCCTGGTCTCGCGCGACACGTCGTGGTTCGTCCACGGCTACGACTACTTCTTGCCCGAGTTCTCGCGCGCGGCGATCGAGCTGTTCAACCGCTTTCTCGAGCCCAGCGGTCAGGTCGTCGAGTACGTGCGCGGCGTCGGCGGTTTCAAGACGACCTATGACCTCAACGTCAACGACGACACGCCGCTGCACATCATCGCGATCCTGCACCACTTCAACGCGACGCTCGACGAGGAGTGGCTGCGCGGAGTCTTCCCGACCGTCACCAAGATCGCGGACTATATGCTCTCGCAGCGTGATGCGAACGGGTTGCTGTTCTGCAAGGCCAGCGGCGTGGACATGTTCGGGATCACCTCGTGGCGCAACATCATCCCGTACTACACGCTCGACGGCGCCGTCACCGAGATCAACGCCGAAGCCTACTTCGCGCTCGAGGCGACCGCGCGGCTGGCCGCGATCGTCGACGACACGGCGGCCTGGCAGCGCTACTCGAACGCGGCCTCGGCGTTACGGATCGCGATGTTGGCGGAGCTGTTCAACGCCGACACCGGCGCCTTCGTGCTCAACTACGACAAGGAAGGCCACTACCAGGACGACTTCACCGCCGACGAGGTCTTCCCGGTGCTGTTCGAGGTCGCCGAGCCGGGCGTGCGCGCGGCGATCCTGCGGCGGTTGGGCGAGGCCGACTTCACCACGCCGGTCGGGCTGCGCACGATCTCGACCGCCGATGCCTGGTACTTCCCCTCGCACGGCTTCGGCTTGCTGGGCGGCGTCTGGCCCGACCTCACGCTGTGGTACGCGGTCGCGCTGGCGCGCAACGGCGAACCCGGGCGGGCGGCGCACTGGCTCGAGACCGTCTACGCGACGATGGAGGCCGGTGCGCCGCGCAACACGGTGCCGGGTCAGTTCGCCGAGTGGTTCGACGGCGGCTCGCTGACGAACCGTGGGATGTACCTCTCGCCCTGGACCAGCGCCAAGTACCTGTGGGCCGTCGCCGAGACCGTCTGCGGCCTGGACGGCTACCGCACCAGCGGCCGCCCGCACCTCACCCCGTTGCTCCCGCCGGAGTGGACCTGGGCCGCCGCGGTGCGGGTGCACTGGGGCGGCCGGCGCCACAGCTACGTGATCGACGCCGAGCGCGAGATCGTGGTCGGCGACATGGACTTCGCCGCGGCCGAGGAGCCGTATCGGGTCTACTACGCCGGCCGCGACGTCTCGGACGAGGTCCGGACCTCCCCACTCGAAGTCGCCGCGGTGGCCTTCGAGGACGCGACCGGCGGGGTGCGCATCTTCGTCTGCAACGACCTCGAGCGGGCCCGCGACGTCGTGTTGCAATTCCGCGGGCAGACCTACCGCTGCCGGGCCGAGGCCGGCCGGATGGTCGAGCTGCTGATCGGCGAGCCGCTGCTGCTCGACGCGATGGGGACGCGGGAACGAGAGGCGGCCGCCCCGGCCTGACCGAAGCCCGCCGCCGTGCCGCCCCGTCGTCGCCCTGGGCTCTCGGTGCTCCTGGTCGCCGGCGCGGTCGTCCTGGTGGTCTCGATCCTGATCGGGCAGCAAGTGGGCGACCGGGTGCTGCTCCAGTCCGAGGAACGCATTCCGCTCGCCGGGGGCGTGGTGACGCCCGTCCCCGAGCCCAGCTCGACCGATCCGGGGAACCTGCGCGACTGGAAGCGTCTGCAGGTCGTCTCGATCGCGACCGACCCGGCCTTCCCCGACCCGCGCCTCACCCCGCCGCCGCCGACGCCCCGGCCGACGCCGCGCCCGACCGCCACGCCGTCGGCCACGCCGACCGCCCGGCCCTACACCTCGCCGCCGCTCCCGGTGCCGCTGATCTCCCACTCGCCGGAGCAGACCGACGAGCCGACCTCAGCGCCCGTTCCCGGGGTGCCACCGTAGGAGCGTCCCTATTGTCTTCATTGATGCGGGCTCTTGCCGGCGGGACAATGGGATGGATATGAACGGACAGACGAAGCAGACGGGGACCGAGACGGTCAAGCGCGGTCTGGCGCAGATGCTCAAGGGCGGCGTCATCATGGACGTCGTCACCCCCGAGCAGGCCAAGGTCGCAGAAGAGGCGGGCGCGGTCGCCGTGATGGCGCTCGAGCGGATCCCGGCCGACATCCGGGCCGCCGGCGGGGTCGCCCGGATGAGCCACCCGGCGCTGATCCGGCGCATCATGGACGCGGTCACGATCCCGGTCATGGCCAAGGCCCGCATCGGACACCTCGGCGAGGCGCGTCAGCTGCAGGCGCTGGGGATCGACTTCATCGACGAATCGGAGGTCCTGACGCCGGCCGACGACCTCTATCACCTCGACAAGCAGCCGTTCACGGTCCCCTTCGTCTGCGGTGCGCGCGACCTGGGCGAGGCGCTGCGGCGCATCGTCGAAGGCGCCGCGATGATCCGCAGCAAGGGCGAGGCCGGCTCGGGCAACATCGTCGAGGCCGTGCGCCACATGCGGGCGATTCGCGACGGGATCGCGCAGCTCGCGGCGGCTCCGAAAGAGGAGCTGGTCGTGCGCGCCCGCGACCTCGGTGCGCCGCTGGAGCTCGTGCGCGAGGTCGCCGCGGCCAAGCAGCTGCCGGTCGTCCTGTTCTGCGCCGGCGGCGTCTCGACGCCGGCCGACGCGGCGCTGATGATGGAGCTGGGGGCCGAAGGGATCTTCGTCGGGTCGGGGATCTTCAAGTCGACCGATCCGGCGGCGTTCGCGCGCGCGATCGTCGACGCGACGACGCACTGGCAGGACCCCGACGTCGTCTTACGCGCCCACGCTTCGATCCCCGAAGCCGCCAAGGCGATGGACGGACTCGACCTGCGGACGCTCGCGCCCTCGCAGATGCTCTCGACCCGGGGCACCTAAGGCTCGGCCGTGTCCTCGCAGTCCGCCCCCATCGGCGTCCTGGCGCTGCAGGGAGACGTCGTCGAGCACCGGGCCGCGCTGGAGCGCGCCGGCGCGCAGGTGCTCGAGGTGCGCACCCCGGCCGAGCTGGCCCGGGTCGACGCGCTGGTCATCCCCGGCGGGGAGTCGACGACGGTGATCCGGCTCTTGGGGCGCTTCGGGTTGACCGAGCCGGTACGCGCCCGCGTGCTGGCCGGGATGCCGCTGTGGGGGACCTGCATGGGGCTGATCGTCGCCGCCCACGACGTCGCCGATCTGGCTCAGGAGACGCTCGGCTTGCTCGACGTGACCGTGCGGCGCAACGCCTTCGGCCGCCAGGTCGACTCGGCCGAGGTTCCGCTGGCGATCCCCGTCCTGGGGCCCGAGCCCTTCCCGGCGATCTTCATCCGGGCGCCCTGGATCGAGCGCACCGGTCCGTCCGTCGAGAGGCTGGCGGAGCGCGACGGACACGTCGTGATGGTGCGCCAGGGGAACGTGCTGGGGACCTCGTTCCACCCCGAGCTGACCGGCGACGACCGCGTCCACGCCTACTTCCTAGCCCTCGTCGCCGCCGCCCACGCCGCCCCCGCCGCCTAAGCGGACCGCAGCGCAGCGAGGACCGCGAAGGGTTCGGCGCAGCCGAACCCACCAGGGGCGCGCTACCGTACGAGGCGAAGCCTTCGTTCATGGTGGCGTTGTCCGGCGGCTTGGCCCCACGGCGTAGGCCGGCCCAGTGGAGCGGATCTCGCAGTCCACGGCTCCACGTCGTCATCCGGTCCGGAAGCGAGGCGGTCTGATGCCTCGCTTCTCGCTTTGTGGCCCGTCGCGCACGGCCGTGCGGGGGCGAACGTGAACGACGTCCTCGTGCTCAACTTCACCTATGAAGCGCTGAACATCACCTCGTTCCAGCGCGCCGTGAAGCTAATCTTCTCGGGCAAGGCCGAGATCGTTCACCGGCGCGACGAGATCCTCAAGTCGACTCGCTACGAGATGCGCCTGCCCTCGATCATCCGCATGCTCTATTACATCAAGCGCCCGATGCAGAAGGTCGCGCTGACCAAGAAGAACGTCCTGTTGCGCGACGACTACACCTGCCAGTACTGCGGGATCAAGGGCGAGCGCATGATGACGGTCGACCACGTCGTGCCGCGCAGCAAAGGCGGTCCGTCGACCTGGGAGAACTTGGTCTGCGCGTGCATGCGCTGCAACAACCGGAAGAACAACCGGACACCCGAACACGCCAACATGGTGCTCAAGCGCAAACCCAAAGCGCCGAAATATATACCATGGATCCGCGTGAAGCGTAACACGCTGCCGGGTGAGTGGAAGAAGTTCCTCTTCCTGTACAACGTCTCGATCGAAGAGAAGATCGAGGTCTAGCGGATGCTCGCCACGGACGGCCGGTAAGATGGAAGCCTGGATCACCGTGACGGATGCGGCGGGCCGCTCCTTGTACCGGCGTCGCGCGACGGCCGCGGAGATCGCCCAGGCGCTGCGCGCCGCCGACGACGCCGAACGCAGTGCGCGCGCAACGTTGACCGCGCTCGCGGTCGAGCGCGGTCTGCTCCCGCCTGACGGAGCGCCCCACCGATGATCCGCCGGGTCGAACGCACCCCGACCACACCGCAGCGCCTCGGCATCGTGCGCCGCCGGCAGCGGCTCGAGCCGGTCGAGAGCCGCGAGGTCCCCGAGTTGGCGTTGCGCTACTCGAACGGGTTCGTGACCGTCGAGGTCAGCCGCGACGCCGTCGACAGCTTCGTCGAGGCGTTCGGCGACGTGCCGCTCCCGGTCCGCGTCGATCCCGAGACCGGCGACCGCTCGACCTTCGACGCACGCCGCCGGGTGCGCGTCGTCTACGACCGCGAGGCGCGCCTGCGCGAGGTCACCACCCGCGGCCAAGGCGGGCTCTACATCCGGCTGACCGTGATGCCCGACGCCGCGAAGGCGCAGCCGGCCCACGGTGAGGTCCGCCGCGGGCTGAGCGGGTCGGCTACCGCCAAAGCCAGCTGACTCCCGCGCACCACTCGGCGACGCAGGGCATCGACGGGCGGACCTCCCGCACGGTATACTCCCTCGCGTTGTGACGACCCGGGACCCCCGCGCGCCGGTCCTCGACCAGACGCGCGCCCCGTACTTCCAGGTCCTGCTCGACTACGTCGACGCGGGCGTCATCCCGTTCCATACGCCGGGTCACAAACAGGGGATCGGGATGGAACGGGCCTTCCGTGACTTCGTCGGCGACAACGTCTTGGCGATCGACTTGACGCAGATCCGCGGCCTCGACGACCTGTTGCAGCCCGAGGAGGCGCTAGTCGAAGCGCAGGACCTCGCCGCCGCCTGTTTCGGCGCCGATCAGAGCTTCTTTCTGATCAACGGCTCGACCAGCGGCAACCAGTGCATGATGATGGCGGCGCTCAACCCCAGCGACAAGCTGGCGCTGCCGCGCAACTGTCACAAGAGCGCGATGGGCGGCCTGATCATGTCGGGCGCGACGCCGGTCTGGATGCAGCCCGAGGTCGACGAGGCACTGCACATGGACCACACGGTCACGCCTCAGACCGTGCGCGAGACGTTGGCGCGCGAGCCCGACGTGCGCGCCGTCTATGTCGTCTCGCCGACCTACTACGGCGTCGCCGCCGACCTCGAGGGGATCGTCGCCGTCGCGCACGAGCACGACATCCCGGTGCTGGTCGACGAAGCGTGGGGCCCGCACTTCCACTTCCACCCCGCGCTGCCGCTCTCGGCGATGCAAGCCGGGGCCGACATCTGCATCAACTCGACGCACAAGATGCTCGGCTCGCTCTCGCAGACGGCGATGTTGCACGTGCGCGGCAACCGGATTCGCCTGGACCGGCTCAAGGCCGTCTACAAGCTCTTCCTCTCTACCAGTCCGAATCTGGTGCTGGTCGCCTCGCTCGACGTCGCGCGCCGGCAGATGGCGCTCGACGGACCGGCGCTGCTCTCGCGCACGATCGAGCTCGCCGACCGCGCGCGCACCGCGCTCAACGAGATCCCGAAAGTCTACTGCTTCGGGGAAGAGCTCGAAGGCCGTCCGGGCGTGTTCGATCTCGACCCGACCAAGATCACGATCACGGTCAAAGATCTCGGCTACACCGGCTACGAGGCCGAAGAGATCTTGCGCCGCCGCTACAACGTCCAGGTCGAATTGGCCGACCTGTTCAACGTCGTCGCGCTCTACACGATCGGCACGACCGTCGAGGCGTCGGAGGCGCTGGTCTACGGGATGCGCGAGCTGGCGCGCGAGGACCGCCCGGTCGACATCTTCTCGCCCTCGGGCGTCCTCGACCGCCGCCTGAAGACAGGCACGTATCACCTGCCCGCGATCCCGCCGATCCGGCTGATCCCGCGCGACGCGTTCCTGGCCTCGACCGAGTTCGTCCCCTTCAAGGCCTCGGCCGGCCGGATCTGCGCCGAAGTCATCACGCCCTACCCGCCGGGCATCCCCGTCCTCTCGCCGGGCGAGGAGATCACGCCCGAGGCGATCGACTACCTGACGCTGGAGAAGAAGGCCGGCGTCAAGATGCAAGGCCCCTACGACGACGAACTCAGATTCATCCGCGTCGTGCGCTAATGAAACCGCGCATTGGACTCGTTGGAGCCGGGCGGATGGGCGCCAACATGGCGTTGCGTCTGCACGACGTCGGCTATCCGATCACCGCCGTCTATGACCTGCGCGCCGACGCGGCGCGGGCGGTGGCCGAAGAGACGGG
>JBEKLD010000117.1:0-10018 GCA_050010375.1 Vulcanimicrobiaceae bacterium | reverse complement strand
GAGAGCTCTCAGGAAAGCTATCGGTCCGGGCCCGGGTAGGATTGAGCCCATGTGACGGAGGCCACGCCGACTTGGTCCCCTGATTCGGCGGGCGGCTCCGGCCGGGCCTGCGGCGTCAAGCGCGCGTCGGGGCGCCCTCCGGGCCGTGGATCCGGCGCTTGAACTCGATGATTTTCTCCCGGATCTCTTCCATTGAGTCCCGGACGATCAGTTTATTGCCCGAGGTCAATGTCACGACAGTATCCGGTGTCGCCTCGAGCGATTCGATAAGATCCGGGTTGACCATGATGGCTTGGTTGTTTAAGCGGCGTAGCGCGACCACAGCGACCCCCTTTCCTTAGTATTCGGCCCGTCGCCCCCATCAGTTGTACCAGCCGACTCGGTCGTTCTGGAGTTCGAGCAAGAGCGCCACGGAAAATGAAGAGCCGCCCGCGATTCCGTTCGCGGGCGGCCTTCTGGGGCGGGCTAGGGCGTTGGACTAGCCGCCGGGGATGAGGTTGACCGCGGTCTGGATGTCTTGGCTCGCGACCGTGATCGACTTCGAGTTCGCCTGATAAGCGTTCTGGGCGGCGATCATCTTGGTGAACTCGGAAGCCAGGTCGACGTTCGACTGCTCCAGATCACCCGAGTTGATCGTGCCGTACTGTCCCGAGGCCGCGGTGCCGATCTGTGCCAGACCGGAGTTCGCCGTCTCGCTGAACTGCGAGGAACCGATCTGCGCCAGACCATCCTCGTTCTGGAAGGTCGCCACGGCGACTTGTCCCAGCGTCGCGTTCTGACCGTTGGTGAACGCGCCGGTGATGATCCCGTTGGTGCCGATCGTGATGTTGTCGAGCGTGCCTGCCGCGTAGCCGTTCTGCGCGAGCGTGGTGACGCTGTCGGCCTCGGCCAACGACGAGAGGTCCGAGTAGTCGATGCCGATCGGTCCGACCGTGGCCTTCGCGCCGGTCGGCGATGCGCCGGAGGTCGGGGCGGTGGCGAGATCGCCCGTCCCCCACGACTCGACGTTGAGCTGGTCGCCGGCGGCGAGCGTCGTGCCGGCGCCCGCCACGTGGACAGCCCCGTTGGCGGTGGTCAGCGCGCCGCCGGGCGTCGCGCCGGTCGCACCGATCAGCGCGGAGCTGTTGATGTACTGCCCGTTCTGATTGAAGTACGTGTAGCCGATCACACCAGAGGATGCGACCGAATACGTCGGCGGATCGACGTCGCCGGTAGCTGGGTCGATCTGGCCCGGGTTGTTGATCGTGTCGAAGGTCGTCCCGTCGGTGAACGAGACGCTGACCTGCCAGCGGGTCGAGGGCGCCTCCGCCACGCCGGCCGTGTTGTCGACCGTGGCCGGGAGGCCACTCGAGCCCGCCGTCGTGTCGATCGTCGCGGCGGCGCCGGCGTCCGCGGCGCCGAAGTTGCCCAGCTTGATCTGGACCCCGTCGATCGTCACCGTGCTGTTGGCGATCCCGCTGACCGTGTTGGTGCCATCGGTGATCGTCATCGACGTCCCCGTCCCGTTGACGGTCCCCGTCAGCGCGCCGGTGAAGGTCGAGGCGGCGGCGTTGACGCTGGCGATGATGTTGCCCGCCAGCACCGGATTCGCCCCGACGACCGCCGGATTGCCGTTGGTGAGGGCGAGCGTCCCGGCGTCGCCGGCATCGGCCGACGAGAAGTTGTCCATCGGGATCGTCACGCCGTCGATCGTCGCGGTCCCACCCGGGAGAACGGTAACGCTGTTCCCGAGCGTGTCGGTGACCGTCGCCGACGTGCCGGCCGAGTTGACCGTGACCGTGACGTTCGTGGTCGCCGTCGCGTTGTTGGCCACGCCCGCGGTGTTGATGAGCGTGTCGGCGAGGGCTGGATTCGCGGGGATCGTATCCGTCCCGGCGATCGCACCGCTGGCGTCGGGCGTATAGGTGATCGTCGCGGTGTGGGCGTTGCCCAGCGAGTCGTAGAGGGTGGTCGTGATCGTCTCGGGCACCGCGCCTGACGCCGGCGGATTACCGGCTTCGACGGAGGCCAGCTCGGCGGCCCAGTTGGTCTGATCGAGATTGCCGCTGTACGAGGCATCGAAGACCTGGTCGCCGGTCGGGCCGAACTTCTCACTTGCGTTGAGGCCGGTCCCGACGGCTTGCTGGGTCAGACCCAGCGGGATGGTGATGTCGCCCGGGACGCCGGTCGCCGCGATCGCGCCCTGCGCATCGGCCATCCAACCTTGGACCGCCAGGCCCGAGGAGGGGTCGTAGAGCAGGCCGTTCTCGTTGAGCGAGAAGTCGCCGTTGCGGGTGTAGACCGGTGCGGACGAACCGTTGGACGAGTCGAGGATGAAGAACCCGTCGCCGTTGATGGCCAGGTTCGTGTTCACCCCGGTGGTCGTCATCCCGCCCTGCGAGAAGTTCGTGTCGATCGAGCCGACCTTGACGCCGAGCCCGTAGTTCTCGCCGTTGACGCCGCCATTGCTGGTCGTCGGGGCGGTTGCGTACTGCGAGGCCTGGTACAGAAGGTCTTCAAAGTTGACGTTCTGTTCCTTGTACCCCGTCGTACTGACGTTTGCGATATTGTTCGAAATGACGTCGAGCTGGTTCTGATATGCTTCCAGACCGGAGACGCCGACGAACAAGGAATCGAATCCCATTGTTCAGCTGACCTTTCGTGTCATCGAGTCACGGAGAGTCGTTCGATCCGCTCCGTGCGGGAGCCCCACGATGTGGTCCGCCCCCGGCTTGTGTTGTTGGGTATTCCGCGCCGCGCTCATTCGATGATGGCGGCCGAGTCGATGTTGGTGAAGACGTTGTCCTTCATGCTCTGCTGATCGACGGCGGTGATGACCGTGCGGTTGGAGATCGACACGACCATCGCGACGTTGTGCAGCATGAACAGGGACTGCTTGGCACCCTTGGCGGCCGCCTTGTCGGCCATCGCACTCATCTTCGCGACGTCGTCGGAAGTGAGCGTGATGTTCCGCGAGGCCAGGCGCGCTTGAGCGTGGGCGGAGAACTTGAGCGGCTGCTCGGTGGCAGGCGTGCTCGTCGTGCGCAGGACGTCGCGGAAGGTCGTACCGCCGGTGGGCGGGACTTGGACCGGAACGCCTTGCGGGCGGACGGGCGCGATCGGCGGAATTTGCACGCCGTCGATCTTGGGGTCTGCCATCTCAGCCGCCCGTCGTGCTGCCTGAGGTGCTCGTCGACGCCGCCCCGATACTGAGGATCGAGGTGGTGGGGATGAGCAGGGTGTTGCCGTTCGAGTCGGTCAAGAGCGAGCCGTTGGACCCCATCAGGGTGAACTCCGGCGAGCCGTTGACGACCGAGACCGTCTGAACCGTCCCCGAGACCGTCTGGACGTTCCCACTCGAGTCCGTGTACTGCGCCGAGACCTGCTGGCCGATCAGACCGGCCGATTGCATCACGGCGAAGTTGGACTGGAACGTCTGGAAGTTCGAGGCGAGTTGGGTCTGCGACTGCAGCGCCGAGAACTGCGCCAGCTCCGCGACGGACTGGGTATTGTCCATCGGGTTGAGCGGGTCCTGATTCTGCAGCTGGGTCGTCAGCAACGTCAGGAACTCGCTCTCCGAGATCGCGCTGTTGGCGGAGCTCGTAGACGAGGTCGGCGTCGTTGACGATTGGCCCGTGTTGACCAACTGACTGATCGAGGTAGACATCGGGACCTTCCTAGACGAGGTAGTTGAGTGCGCCCAGCGCCGTGCTCGCCGTATAGATCGGCGGCCCGATCGCGGGGACAGCGAGGAGCGAGGGATCGTCGACGTCCGTCTCGTCGCCGCCGGTCGAACCGAGGGCGCCGATGCGTTGCGTCGACGACTGGCGCGAACGAGCGTCGGCGTTGGGGTCGCCGTTGCCGTTGCTCGTCGAGCCGCCGCCGGTCCCGAGCGCCACGGTGAAGCTCTGGAGCTTCAACCCTGCGTCGGCGAGCGTGCGGGTGAGTTGGGCCTGTCCACCCAGCAGCGCACTCTGCGCTTCGGGCGTCGAGGTGGTGATCGAGGCGTCGACCGAGCCGCCGGTGACGGTGAGCTTGACGCTCACGTCGCCGAGGTTCTCGGGGACCAGTCGCAACCGTACGACCGACGAACCGTCGGAGATCCGGAGCGACACCCCTTGCAGGACCTGATCGACGACCGCGTTCGGATCGACGGTCTGCGTTTGCGGCAGGGTCGAGGCGGGCACGGGCGGCGCGATCGCGGTCGCGTCGTGGGCGGTCGTGGCGATCCCGCCCGCCGCTTCGAGCGAAGCGAGCGAGTTCGTCGAGGCCGAAGCGCCGGCCGCCGAAGCGGTCGACGATGCGGCATCTTTGGCGGCGTCGTCGCGCGCGAGCGCGGCGCTGAACGCCTGAGCGAAGGCGTCGAGTGCCTTCGTCACCCCGGCCGTGACGGCGGCGGTCGCGGCGGCCGAAGCCGTCGTTGTCGCAGGCACGCTCGGGGTCGTCGCGTCGCTCGACGTCGTCGCGCTCGCCGCCGAAGCGGTCGAGGGACTCGAGGGCGATGCGGTGCCGTCCGCGGAGACGTCCGTCTGCGCGGGGGTCGGGTTCGCGAGCGAAGCGCGCGCGAGGATGCGGCCGATCGGCGTGTCGCCGCCGGTCGCAACGATCGTGAGGGGATCGACCGTGACGGTGCGCCCGTCACCGACGGTCTCGGCGGGGATCCCACCGAGCGTGTCGACGACCGGTGTCGCTGACACCGGAAGGCTGCCGTCCCAGTTCGCCTTCGCCGGCGTCCCGGATGAGACCGGGGCACCGATGGTGCGCGCGGGCAGGTTCGGCGTTCCGGTGACGGAGGTCGCGGCGCGCGACGTTGCCGCCGCGACCGTGGTGGATGTGCGTGCGACTGCGGCGGTGCCGGCCGAAACCGTGGACGCCGCCTGCGCGGTGACCACCGGTGACGCCGGTGCCGCGAGCGCTGCGAGCGCGTCGCGAAGGATGCTTTCGGAAGTGGGGGCCGGTGTCGCTCCCGCCGTTTCGGCGTCCGAGCTCTGTCCTGCGATCAATCGGATCGGTTGCCCCGTCTCTTCTTTCGTCACCCTCGTTACGAGCTCGGCCAGTTGCCGCAGCCTCGTCACGAGGGCCGATGCCCTCTCGGCGTTGCTCGGTGGTGGTCCTGTACTCGTCGGCGTGAGCGCCGCGCTGAACGTCTGGGTCAATTTCGCCTTCGCCGCTTCGGTCGAAACGCCGAGCGCGGACGCGACCGAGGCCGCGAGCGAACTCGCCAGTCGCGACGCGATGTCGCTGGGCGAGGTCCCCCCGTCGAGAAGCGCTTCGATCTGCTGTTCGAGTGCGGCGTCGGACGTCGTCGTCGCGGCGACCGCGGTCGTCGTGGCGCTGGAAGCCGTTCCGGTGCCGGCGCCCTTGGCGGACGCGAGCGCGAGCAGCGAGCCGTCGAGCTGGGTTTTGAAAGTGGGATCGCTACCGATCGCGTTCGCTGACGCGGCGGTTTGCGTGCCCCCGGTGTGGCCCGCCCCGGCGAGGGTGGGGATGGTGGATGCGTTCAGGATGTCACCTCCCTTCGGAAAATGTCGGAAAGGCGTCCCACGGCGGGACGCTTGTGAGGTTTATCGGCGCGAGGGCCCCGGGACCTGAGCGACGGCCGCACTGACCTGCGCCCCGACCTTGGCCGGGAGGGCGTTGAGGATCTCGGCGGCCTCGTCGGGGTCCATCGAGCGCAGGATCCGGCTGACCTCGTCGATCGGGAGCCGCTGGGCGACGGCCGCGGCCTTCTCGGGGTCCATCGCGGCCCAGGTCTGCCCCAAGCGCTTCTCGTCGTCGGTCGGCGCCGAGGCGGCATCAGTCGCCCCGTTGGCCTGGGCGACCGTCGTGCCGCCCGCGTTCGCCGCGCCCGGGGCGCCGGCGACCGCACCGGTTGGGCGCGGTAGGGGCGCGACCGTCGGCCGCGGCTGCCGGGTGAGGGTGTCGACCTGCTGCTGCATCTGCGCGACACGGGCGTCGTCGGCCGCTTGCGCCTGGCGCGACTGCTCGAGCTGCCCGTTGAGGGCCCGGATCTCGCGGTTGCGGTCGGTCAGCGACTGCTGCTGGGCGACGAAGGTGAGCGGCTTGGCGACCAGGCCGAGCGCGTTGCCGGCGACGGTCCAGACCGGCTTGAGGGGGCCGTTGGCGAGCGCGTTGTGGGACGGCGGCCAGGCCAGCGCCACCGCCAGCGCGACGAGCGCCAGCAGCGGGAGGAGGTAGCGGCCGAGGCGCGAGCGGCGACGGCGACGGCGGGTGACGATCACGGGGCGATCCCTTCGGATGAATAGCGCTCGAACGCGCGAGCGTTGAGGTCGTCGGTCTCCCGTTGGACGGCCAACGCCTCGTCGAGGTCGAACGCCTCGCGGCGACGGTCCCGGAGCGTCTCCAGGACCCGCCGGTCACGGGCGGCGGCGATCAACTGCTGCCGGGCGCGCTCCGTCTCGGCCGCGGCGGCGGTGATGCGCTGGCCGGCGGTGACCAGCGCCCGATCGACGTACTCGAGGTGGACGTAGGTGGCGCGCAGTTCGATCACGTCGAGGGTGCGGTGCTCGCGCAGCAGCCGGTCGCGCGCTGCGTCACGCCGGCCGATCAGCTCGTCGCGGGCCTGCTCGGCCGCGAGCTGCACGGCCAGCGCCTTGGCGTGCTCGCCGGCGCGCTCGCGCTCGAGCCGCTCGCGGTGCCCGAGGACCGGGTCGAGACGGAAGCGGAAACGCACTAGCCGAGCCCCATCACGCCGCGCTGCGCGTCCTCGAACGTCGAGCGCTCGTAGATCCCTTGCCGCAGGAACGCCCGGACTTGGTCGATGCGGGCCAGGGCGTGGTCGACGCGCGGGTTCGAGCCCGGCACGTACGCGCCGATGTTGACCAGGTCCTCGGCGTCGCGATAGGTCGCCAGGATGTCGCGCACGGTCGAGGCGGCGGCCAGGTGCGAGGGCGGGACGACGTCGGGCATGACCCGGCTGACCGAGGCCAGCACGTCGATGGCGGGATACTGGTTGGCCGCGGCGAGCTTGCGCGAGAGGACGACGTGGCCGTCCAAGATCGAGCGCACCGCGTCGGAGACCGGCTCGTTCAGATCGTCGCCGTCGACCAAGACGGTGTAGAGCGCGGTGATCGTCCCGACGTCCGCGGCCCCGGTCCGCTCGAGCAATTTGGGGAGCAGCGCGAAGACCGAGGGTGTGTAGCCGCGCGTCGTCGTCGGCTCGCCGATCGCCAGCCCCACTTCGCGCTGCGCCATCGCGAAGCGGGTGACGCTGTCCATCATCAACATCACGTCGAGCCCTTGATCGCGGAAGTACTCGGCGACGCGGGTGGCGACGAAGGCGGCCTTGATGCGCACCAGCGCCGGCTGGTCCGAGGTCGCGACGATGACCACCGAGCGCCGCAGCCCGGACTCGCCGAGGTCGCGCTCGAGGAAGTCGCGTACTTCTTTGCCGCGCTCGCCGACCAGCGCGATCACGTTGACGTCGGCCGCGGTGTTGCGCGCGATCATCCCGAGGATCGTCGACTTGCCGACGCCCGAGCCGGAGAAGATCCCCAGGCGCTGCCCCTTGCCGATCGTCAGCAACCCATCGAGCGCGCGAACGCCGACACCCAGCGGCTCGACGACGCGGCGCCGCGTGAGCGAATTCGGCGGCGTCCCGGTGACCTCGGCGCGACGCGCCCCGACGATCGGCCCCAGCCCGTCGAGCGGCCGGCCCAGCCCATCGAGGACGCGCCCGAGCAGCCCTTCGGCCAGCCCGATCTGTAACGGGCGGCCGAGCGCGACGACGTCGGAGCCGGCGGCGATCCCGCCCAGCTCGCCCAGCGGCATCAGCAACACCTTGGATTCGCGGAAACCGACCGCTTCGGCGAGCACCGGCTCGACCGCGCGGCGGTAGGTGAGCGAGGCGGTCTCGCCGATCGCCATCGGCGGTCCGTTCGACTCGATCACCGTGCCGATCACTTGGCTGACCTTGCCGTTGGTCCGGATCAGGTCGACCTCGGCCAACTCCTCGAGATAGCGGGTCGCGTCGAACGAGCGCTCCGGCGCCGCCGTCGCGCTCACGACGCTCTCGCGGTCGTCATCTCGGTCTTGGCCGCGCCGGGCGCGGGCTCGACGACGACGTCCTCCTCGATGTGCAGGATCTTGCGCGCTTCTTCGAGCTGGGTCGCGATCCGGGCGTCGATCGTCCCGGCGTTGGTCTCGACGACGACGCCGCCCCGGTCGACGCGCTGATCCTCGACGACCCGCAGGTTGCGGATGTCGCCGATCGCGATCAGCTCGTCGCGGTGCTCGCGCATCCGCTCGAGGTCGGCCGGGTTGACGCGGACCGTCACCGTGTCGCGCTCGATCAGCCGCGCGATCGCGGTCTTCGCCATCTCGACCGCGACGCCGCGGTCGAGCGCGACCTGCTGGCGCAGGACCCGCTCGGCGATCCCGAGCGCCAGCCGCACCAGTTCGGGCTCGGCCTGTTCGATCAGCTTATGCCGCTCGACGCGGGCCATCTCGAGCAAGCTGCGCATCGTGACGAGCATGTCGTTCATGTCGCGGTCGGCGGCTTCGCGCCCCTGCGCGAAACCCTCGTCGTGACCCTTGGTGCGCGCGTCGTGCTCGGTCGTGTTCGCGCGCGCCGACGCCTCCTCGACCAGCGTGCGTGCGCGCGCGTGCGCATCGCGCAACAAATCCTCGGCCTCGCGCGCGGCCTGCGCGAGCACCGCCTCCGCCTCGGCGCGCAACTGCTCGACGTCGATCGCCGGCGCCGGCGGTGGAGCGAGTGGGTAGTCGGGGATCAGGCCGCCGTCCGGGTCATACGCGAACGGGTCCGAAACGGCGAAGCCGTCGGACTCGGGCGCCTCCACCGGCGGCGGCGACGGCTCCGGGACCGCGAGCGCATATCGCTCGGGCCGGAGCTTCGCGCCCTTGACTACGCGACCCAAGTTAGACGATCCGGTCTTCCTTGCCGCCACGGGCGATGATGATCTGGCCGTTCTCCTCCAGCGTGCGGATCACGTCGACCACGTTCTGCTGCGCTTTGCCGACCTCCCGGACGCGGACCGGACCGAGCACCTCGATGTCCTCCCGCAACGTCTGGGCGGCGCGGGTCGACATGTTCTTGTAGACGCGGGCCAACAGTTCGTCGTTGGCGGTCTTCAGCGCCAGCGCCAGGTCCTTGCCGTCGACCTCCTTGAGGACGCGCTGGATCGCGCGGTCGTCGAGGTTGATGATGTCCTCGAAGACGAACAGCAGGTTCTTGACCTCTTCGGCGACCGCCGGGTCGCGGCGGGCCAGCCCTTCGAGGATGTTCTTTTCCGTCTCGCGGTCGACGAAGCCCATGACCGACGCCAGCGACTGCACGCCGCCGGCCTTGGTGAAGTCCGAGCCGCTGACGAGCAGGCGCCGGCCGAGCAACTCGTCGAGCTGCTCGAGGATCTCTGGGGCGGTCTTCTGCAGGATCGCGATCCGCATCGCGACCTCGCCTTGCAGCTCGGGCTCGAGCTGCGAGAGCACGGCACCGGCCTGCTCGGGCGACATGTAGACCAGGATCAGGGCGATCGTCTGCGGGTGCTCTTCTTTGATGAACTCGAGCAGCTGCGCCGGCTCGGTCTTCTTCACCAGCTCGAGCGGGTTGCCGTGCTTGAGCGCCGCGAACAGCCGGTTCGTCATGTCGTCGGCTTGGCCGGCGCCGAACGAACGCTCGAGGATCTCCTTGGCGTACTCGATCCCGCCCTCGTTGATGTACTTGAGAGCGATCGCTCGCTGATAGGCTTCCTGGATGACCGCGTCGCGCTTGTCGATCGGGACGGTCGAGATCTTGGCGATCTCGAGCACGATCCGCTCGACCTCGTCCTGCCGCAGGAACTTGAAGATCGTCGCGGCCAGCTCCAGGCCGATCGTGATCATCAAGATGGCGGCCTTCTCCGGCCCGGACATGTCCGGGATCGCTGCCGTGCCGTAGGCGTCGACCAGCGAGGACCCGATCGGCTCATCGCCGAGCGTTAAGATCGGCTTATCGGAAATCATGGGTGTTTACTCCGCCAGCCACAGCTTGACGAGTTTTGCGATGTTGTCGGGGTTCTCT
>JBEKLD010000116.1:0-10019 GCA_050010375.1 Vulcanimicrobiaceae bacterium | reverse complement strand
AGCCGGGCCGCGGCGCGCATCAGCCCGAGCCGGGCGAAGAGCTGGCCGAGGAGCACCGCACGGGCGAGGCGGGCCGGCCACGGCCGCGTCGGCGCCTGGGCCCGGACGATCTGGGTGCGGGCCGGCTCGAGGATCGACCCGTAGGCCACCCCCGAGGGGCAGACCGCCTCACAGGCGCGGCAATCCAAGCACTCCGACATCTGGTGGACGAAGCCGGCCGAGGTCAGATCGAGCTTCCCCTCGGCGACCGCTTTGATCAGCGCGATCCGACCGCGCGGCCCCGACGTCTCGACCAGCGTTTCGACATAGGTCGGACAGGTCGGCAGGCAGAGCCCACACCGCACGCAGCGATCGTAGACGTCGTCGGGCGGGATATCCGGGGCGGCGAAGCCGCGGAGCGGCGTCGGGTCGATCACGATGAACCTCGGTTCGCGAACGCGAAACGTCGCCCATGCCCGCCGACCATACCCGCGCCCGCAGCTCCGTCGTCGTCGACGGTCGCGACCGCGCCGCCGCCCGCTCGTTCTTCCATGCCGCCGGATACGGCGACGAGGACCTGGCCAAACCCCTGATCCTGATCGCGAACACGTGGACCGACGCGATGCCGTGCAATTTCGGTCTGCGCGCGCTCGCCGATCACGTCAAAGCCGGCGTACGCGATGCCGGCGGGACGCCGATGGAGTTCAACACGATCGCGATCTCCGACGGGATCACGATGGGGACCGAGGGGATGAAGGCGTCGCTCGTCTCGCGCGAGGTGATCGCCGACTCGATCGAACTCGTCGCGCGCGGCTACGGCTTCGACGCGATCGTCGCGCTGGTCGCCTGCGACAAGACGATCCCGGGCGCCGGCATGGCGCTGCTGCGGCTCGACATCCCCGCCGTCGTGTTGTACGGAGGCTCGATCGCGCCCGGCCGCTACCGCGGCCGCGACCTGACCGTCGGAGACGTCTTCGAGGCGATCGGCGCGCACGCCGCCGGCAAGATCGACGACGCCGAATTGCGGGCGATCGAGTGGGCCGCCTGTCCCGGTGCCGGCGCCTGCGGCGGCCAGTTCACCGCCAATACGATGGCGACCGTGTTCGAGTTCCTCGGCTTGTCGATGGTCGGCAGCGCGAGTCCCGGTGCGACCGATCCGCGCAAAGAGCGCGAAGCGTACCGCGCCGGGACGACGGTGATGGAGATGCTGCGGGCCGGGCGCACGCCGCGCCAGCTCGCGACGCGTGCCGCGTTCGAGAACGCGATCGCCGCGGCGGCGGGGACCGGCGGCTCGACCAACAGCGTCCTGCACTTGTTGGCGCTGGCGCGCGAGGCGCACGTTCCGCTGACCCTCGAAGATTTCGAGCGCGTCTCGGAGCGCACCCCGATCGTGGCCAGCTTACGTCCCGGCGGCGAGTTCGTCGCGCTCGACGTCGACGCCGCCGGCGGGATCCAGTTGATCGCCAAGCGACTGATCGAAGGTGGGAAAGTCGACGGCTCGACGCTCACCCCGACGGGCCGGTCGCTGGGAGACGAGTCGTCGAGCGCCGTCGAGACGCCGGGGCAACGGGTCGTCGCGACCGTCGAGCGGCCGTTCAAGCCGACCGGCGGGATCAAGATCCTGCGCGGCAATCTCGCGCCGGACGGCGCGGTCGTCAAGGTCGCCGGCCACGAACCGACGCTGCTCGAAGGGCGCGCGCGCGTCTTCGAGCGCGAGGAGGACGCGATGCACGCGGTCGACGCGCGCGAGATCGTCCCGGGCGACATCGTGGTCATCCGCTACGAGGGTCCCAAGGGTGGGCCGGGGATGCGCGAGATGCTCGGCGTGACCGCCGCGATCGTCGGCCAGGGCCTCGGCGAGTCCGTCGCGCTGGTGACCGACGGACGCTTCAGCGGTGCCACTCGCGGGCTCATGGTCGGTCACGTCGCACCGGAGGCCTTCGCCGGCGGACCGATCGCGGCGGTGCGCGACGGCGACCACATCACGATCGACGTCGACGGCAACTCGCTCACGGTCGACGTGAGCGAGGCCGAGCTGACGGCGCGAATGCGTGGCTGGAAGCAGCCGGCGCCGCGCTACGCCGAGGGCGTCTTCGCGAAGTACGCTGCGCTCGTCTCGTCGGCGGCCGAAGGCGCCGTGACCCGGCCACCCGCATGATCCTGCGCTGCAGCGCCTGCGCCAGCGCGGCTGCCGATCCCGACGCGCTGGTGTGCACCGCCTGCGGCGAGTTGTTGGCCTTCGAGCTCGACGTCGCGGGCGTCGATCGGTTCGCGCTCGAGGCGAATGCGCGCGTGCGCCGCGCCTCACTCGCGCCGATCGACCGCAGCGGCGTGTGGCGGTTTCGGGAGCTGCTGCCGCCGGTCGCCGAGTCGGCGATCGTGACGCTGCGCGAAGGCGACGTGCCGCTCTACGACGGACCGCGCGGCGCGGCGTACGCCGGCGTCGGCCGACTAGCGTACCTGCACCTGGGGATGAATCCGACCTCGTCGTTCAAGGACGCCGGCATGACGGTCGCGATCTCGCGCGCGCGCGAACGCGGCGCGCGGATCGCCGTCTGCGCGAGCACCGGCAACACCGCCGCGTCGATGGCCGCCTACGCGGCGCGCGCCGGACTGACGGCGGTCGTGGTCGCGCCCGTCGATGGGATCAGCGAGGCGAAAGTCGCGCAGACGCTCGACTACGGCGCGCACGTCGTCGGCGTCGACGGCGATTTCGACGACGCGCTGCGCGCGGTGCGCGCGCTCGACCCCAGCACCGTCGCCGTCGTCAACAGCGTCAACCCGTATCGCATCGAAGGGCAGAAGACGGCCGCCTTCGTGCTGCTCGAGCAGCGCGGGTGGGAGCCGCCGGACTGGGTGTTGCTCCCCGGCGGCAACCTGGGCAACGCGAGCGCCTTCGGGAAGGGGTTTCGCGAAGCGGTCGCCATCGGCTTGACGACGCGATCGCCGCGGCTGGGCGTCGTGCAGGCCGCCGGTGCCGCGCCGTTCGCGCGCGCCTGGCGCGACGGCGGCGAGTTGATCCCGGTGCGCGCGCAGACCGAGGCGACGGCGATCAACATCGGCGCGCCGGCGTCGTGGAAGAAGGCCCGCGCCGAAGTGCGCGCCTCGGGCGGGACGGTGCTCGACGTCGAGGACGCGGCGATCGCTTGGGCGCGCGCGGTGATCGGCCGCGACGGCGTCGGGTGCGAGCCGGCCTCGGCCGCATCGCTGGCGGGACTGAAGGTCCTGGTCGAGCGCGGCGAGGTGCCGCGGGATGCCGACGTCGTCTGCGTGCTGACCGGCCACGTCCTCAAGGACACCGCGTATGCGACGCGATACCACGCGTCGAGCGCGCCGCTGGCGAACGCGATCGTGCGCGGCACCGATCTCGCCGCCTACCTGGGTTCCTTACTGGCCGCGACCGCGTGACCGAACTCGTCGTCTCGGCGCCTGCGTCGAGCGCGAACCTCGGCGCGGGTTTCGACGCGGTCGGCCTCGGCATCGAGATCCGGATGACCGCGCGCGTGCGTGTGCTGCCGCGCGGCTCGGCCGCGCAGTGGACCTACGCCGGGCCGCACGCGCCGACGCACGATGGGATCCGCGCCTGCGTCGAGGCCGGTCTCGCGCGCGTCGCGCCGGATGCGCCGCCGCTGGCGGTCACGCTGATCAACGCGATCCCGCTCGGCGCGGGACTCGGGAGCAGCGCCGCCGCCTATGCGATCGGCGTCGCCTTGGGTGGACGCTTCGCCGATCCCAGCCCGGACGATGCGGCGCTCGCGCTCGCGGTCGCCGAGCTCGAAGGTCATCCCGACAACGCGCTGGCGGCTTGGTACGGTGGTGCGGTCGTCGCCGCGATGGGCGAGGACGGCTTGACCTCGGTGCGCTTCCCCGCGCCGAAGGCCGAGGCGGTCGTCGTCGTCCCCGCGCTGACGCTGCCGACCTCGCAGGCGCGAGCGCTCTTGCCGCGCGCGTACATCCGGGCCGACGCGGTCTACAACATCCAGCGGGCGGCGCTGCTCGGCGCCGCGCTGGCCGGCGGCCGGCTCGACCTGCTGCGCGCCGCCGTGCGCGACCGGCTGCACCAGCCGTACCGCGCGAACGCGATCCCGGGCCTCAAGGAGATCTTAGCCTTCGACGATCCGGCGCTGGTTGCGCTTGCCCTCTCCGGGGCCGGGCCCTCGGTCCTGGCGCTGGTGCGCGGCGACGCCGCGCGGATTGGGGAGGCGCTCGCCGCGATCTTCGCGGCACACGGCTTGCCCGCCGTCGTGCTCACGCCGGCGCTGGCGACCATTGGCGTCAGCGTCCTGGGCGGCGAGCCGAGCGAGCCTGCGAAAGGGGCTGCCCTGGCCCAAGAGAAGGGGTGACGGGTGATCAGCGTGAGCGTCGGTTCGCCGGCCGGGATGTGCAGCGTTGCGAACCCCGCGTTCTACCGCTACGTCCTGCGCCTGGCGGAAGCGCCGGTCGCGGTGAGCGCGATCGATCGGACGCACCTCGAGGTGCTGGCCGCGGTTCCGCACGCGTACGCCGACGAAGAAGGCTGTGCCGGCGACGGCTGGCGGATCGTCCCCGCCGCTTCGTACGAGGACTGGCCGGTGCTCGAGGCGACGCCGCAGCGGCTGCGAGCAGCGTTCCAGACCGCGCGCCGATTGCTGTGGGCGAACGCGGGGCCGGTCGGGATCAGCGCCGTCGACATGATCGCGATCGACGCCGAGATCGAAGCCGTGCTGGGCGTGCTGCGCCAAGCCGAAGCCGGCGGCTTCAGCGTCAACGTCAGCTACGTTTCGTAAACCTTTTGAAGGCGGATCGGCCGAAGGCCGAACGCGACGGGTTCGCTACGGCGAACCCACTACTGTTTGGGGTTGAAGAGCGAGCCCAGCACACCGCTGATGTTGCTCGTTCCGCCTTGTTGCTGCGGACCTTCGACCGCCGGCGGATGATAGGTCATCGACTGCAAGCCGATCCGTCCCGGTCCGACGAACCGGTTGAGCACGAGCGAGGCGCCGCCGACGAACGCGCCCAGCGCGCCCATGAGCCCGCCACCGCTGCCGCCCGACTGCAACACGCTGACCGTGTCCATCGCGACGTTCGCGTCCTTCCACAGCCACGCGCCGGGTTCGACGTCGATAGCCTCACCGCGCGCGAGCGTTTTCTCGAAGACGTTGCCGTACCCGTGCAGCAGCAGCAGCCCTTCGTCTTTGCCGGCCGTGAAGCGATCGATGAACAGTCCGGTGCGCGAGAAGATGACGTTTGCCAGGCCCTGCTGCCAATAGAAATCGTAATCGACACTCTGCGTGGCGAGTAAGAATTGGTGCTCGCGCACGTCGATCGCTTCGCCTGGGCGCAGCCGCAGCGCGACGATCTGACCGGGCGCCTCGCGCGAGAACGCGATGTTGCCGGGTCCCTGCGCGGTCGAGATGAAGATCTGCAAGCCGGAGAAGAAGCGCTTGGCGGCGTTGCGCACGCCCATGAAGCCGAGGCGCACATCGGGTTGCTTCCAGAGCAGAATGTGGTGCTCGAAGTAGACCGACGTGCGCGGCCCGAGCTCGACGTCGACGACCGGGACGAGCTCGCCCTCGATCCGCACGGTCGTGTCGCCGATGGTGATCGGCGTGCGTGGATTGTCGCTCTCGGCGACGGGTTCGGTCCAGGCTCCGACGGAGACCGGCGTCGCTGCGGGTGCGCCGCAGCTCGGGCAGAAGCGCGCCCCGTCTGGGACGGGCGCTTGGCAACTCGGGCACGTCATGGGCCCGAGTGTTCCGCGTCTTGCCCGAGGACCCTAGGCGAGCGGAGTGGGGCGGGCCCGGGCGACGGCGAGCAGGCCGATCCCGCCGGCGATCGACCCGGCCGCCAGGACCAGGAACAGCGACGCCCGGCCGAACAGGGCCGCGCCGTCGGCGACGTCGACGGCGAAGCTCTGGGTCGTGCTCACGTCCTCGCCGAAGACCGTCGCGACCGCCAGGGACCACGTCCCGGCTGCCGGCAGGCGCAGCTCGGCGCCGAAGGCGCCGTCCGCATCGCGCACGAGCGGGAGGCGCAGGTTCGTCCCGTCGGGGCCGACCCCGATCAGGCTGGCGGCGGTCGCCTGCGGCGCGCGCACGTGCAGGCGGATCGCCTGCGAGCTGGCGTAGGCGGCTTGGCGCTCGACCTGCGGCGTCCCCGAGCTCAGGTCGACGGCGAGCCGCTGGGCCGGCGCGAGTGCCAGCGCGGCGCCGGCGGTGGCGAGCAGGGCCAGGAGCACCCCGGCGACGACACGGAACATCGAATGCGAGTGTACCCCGATCGGCCTTCGAGACACCTGTGGGCGCGCGGAGACGTGAGGGAGCATGCGGCGACGTGAGCGACCGCCCGCCGGGCCACCAGTGGTTCTCGGTGATGCAGCGCTCGACCGCCGACGATGCGGAGCGCCGAGCGGCGCACGATGCGTTCGTGGAAGTCTTCCGCGGCTTCGACTCGGTGCTCGACGTCGGCTGCGGCAGCGGACTGTTCCTCGACCTGTTGCGCGAACGCGGCGTGCGACGCGTGCTCGGCGTCGACCGCGACCCGGAGCTGATCGAAGCAGCGCGCGCGCGCGGGCACGACGGCCGCGTCCTCGATGCGCTCCGCGCGTTGCCGTCGCTCCACGAACGCTTCGCCGGGATCCACCTCGGTTTCGTGCTCGAGACGATGGACGCGGAGACCGGAACCGCGGCGCTGCGCGACCTCGTCGCGCTGCTCGCTCCCGACGGTCTGTTGGTGGTGCGGACGCTCAACCCGCGCAATGCGCACGTGCGCGACGCCGGGTCGCGGCTCGAGCCGTTGAACTTGCGTCCGTGGCCCTTGGAGACGGTGCATCAGGTGCTGCGCGATCTGGGCCTGCGCATCGTCGGCGCCGGGAACGAGCCCGAGGGTTGGCAACACAGCTACCTGCTCGGTCGCGCGCCGGCTGCGCCGCCGCCTGACGCGGCCCGGATCGCGGTGGCCTTCCAGGGCGAGTTCTTCGCGTATAATTCGATGGCCGTCGTCAACCGCGAGCTGGCGCGCGCGCTGCTCGCGCATCCCGACGTCGCGCCGGCGATCGTCCCCGACGAGCCGGCGCCCGAGCCGTCCGTCGCCGGCGATCCGCGCTACGCGCAGTTGCGAACGACCGCGCGCCGCGGCGTCCCCGCCTGCGACGTGCTGATCCGGCAGTCGAACGGAGTGCCGGACTTCGCACCCGTCGCCGCCGCGCGGGCGAGCGTGCAGATCCTGCCCTGGGAATACGGGGCGCTGCCGCGCGCGTGGGTCGAGGGACTGCGCGACGGCGGCACCGACGAGATCTGGACCCCGTCGGCGTATTGCCGTGAGATGTTCCTGGCGGCCGGCGTCGCGCCGGAGCGCGTCGCGGTTGTGCCGAACGGGATCGACCCGGAGCGGTTCTCGCCGGAGCGCCCGATCGAGCCCTATCCGCTCGCCACGCGCAAGGGGTTTCGTTTCTTGTATCTGGGCGGCGTGCTCCCGCGCAAAGGGGTCGACGTGTTGCTGACCGCGTACCGCCTCGCGTTTGGGCGCGACGACGACGTCACGCTGGTGCTGAAGATCTTCGGGACGCGCTCGTTCTACCCGCTCGAGGACGAGGGCGCCTCGCTGCGCGCCTTCGCCGCCGACCCGACCGCGCCCGAGCTCGAGATCGTCGACGCCGAGATCAGCGACGAGGACGTCGTGCGGCTCTATCGGACCTGCGACGCGCTGGCGTTTCCATATCGCAGCGAGGGCTTCGGGCTACCGATGCTCGAGGCGCTGGCCTGCGGGCTGCCGGTGATCGCGACGGCCGGCGGCGCCGCCGACGCGTTTCTCGACGACACGGTCGCGTACCGGGTCCCCGCGCAGCGCCGTGCGCTGCGCGGTACCGGACGCAGCGACGTGCTGGCCGGGCCGGGCTGGTGGCTGGAGCCCGACGTCGCCGCGCTCGCCGCGACGCTGCGCCACGTCGCGGCCCACCCCGACGAAGCGCGCGCGCGTGCCGCGCGCGGCGCGCAGCGTGCGCGCACCGAGTGGACCTGGGCGCGTGCCGCGGAGATCGCGGCGAAGCGGCTGCGCGCGCTCATCGCTCGGACCGGCGGCTGAAGGAGAAGAGGATGCACGAGGAACGGATCGACGCCCGCCGGATCGTCTTCGGCCCGCTCGACGAGGCCCTGCGCGCCGTCGCGCCGGTCGGCCCCATCGCGCTGCTCGGCACCCCGCGCTCGCTGGCCGCTGTCCCGACCGACGCGTTGGCCGGGCAAGTCGTCCACCGCTGGGACGGGGTGCGGCTGCACAACCCGCGCGCAACCGTGCGCGAGGCCGGCGCGCTGATCGACGCGCAGGGCTGCGCGAGCATCGTCGCGATCGGCAGCTCGAGTGCGATGGATCTGGGTAAGGCCGCCTCCGACGGTCGCAGCGCGACGTTGATCCTCATCCCGACCGCACTCGGCGGCGCCGAGATGACGCGCGGGTACGGCTTCCTCGAGGGCGACGAGAAGGGCGGTGGCCGGCTGCGCACGCCGGCGCCGGTCGTCATCTACGACGCGGCGCTGCTGATCTCGCTTCCGCGCCGCGAGCTGGGCTCGATCGGGATCAACGCGTGGGCGCACACGATCGAGGCCGCCTACGCGCGGACCGAACACGCGACCGGCGGCGCGGCCGCGATCGCCGCCGGTAGCCGTCTCCCGCCGCTGCTGCGCGCCGCCGCGCGCATCCGCGACGCAACGCTGAACGACGCGCTCTTCCGCGCCGCCCACTTGGCCGGCTACGCGCTCGACACGCGCTCGATGGGCCTGCACCACGCGGTCTGCCACGTCATCGGCGGACTGACGCAGATCCCGCACGGGATCGTCAACGCGGTCGTCCTCCCGCACGCCGTCCGCGCCAACGCGCGGCTGGCACCCGAAGCCGTCGAAGCCGTCGCCGACGCGTTCGAGATCGCGGACCTCGCCGCAGAAGCAGAAGCGATCGCGCGCGCCTTCGACCTCCCGCGCAGCTTCGCGGCGCTCGGCGCTCCGCCCAGTCTGATCGAGCGCGCCGTCCCGCGCGTGCTGGCCAGCCCGCTGCTGCGCAACAACCCTGCCGAGGTCGACGAGCCAACCGTGCGAGCGGTCCTCACAGCCGCGTATGGCCAATAGTTAACGCGCCACCCGGCCGCCGAAAGACTGGTCGTGCCGCACTCGGGGTACGACTGAGGACGACACCGTGTTGAACCGAGTAAGCAAGAGAGCTGCATCCATGGGCTTGCTTCGGCATAGGCTCTTCGTCTGGTACGCGGTGGCGTTTCTGGTTGCCATCGCCGTCGTCGACTACCAGTTTTCAAGCATTGCGCTCGCCCCCATAGTGGCGATCCCGCTGCTCGTCATCGCTTACTACGGCGGCTTTTGGCCCGGCGTGGGCCTCGCGATCGTCGCGGCCGGAGTGTTCGGCTACATCGACTTCGACCCGGGCTCAGGCGCGCGCCTCGAAGCGGCGAGCTTCCCGCTGAACACGGCGATCATGGCGGTCGGCTTTTGCGCGGTGGTGATCTGCGCCGCGTTGCTGCAACGCGAGAGCCGGCTGCTGACCGAGCTGAAGGCCACCCTGGGAGCGGCACGGCTGAACGCATCGCGCGCGTACCTCTTGGCACGGATCGATCGTCTCACCGGCCTCACGAACCGTCGCGGGTTCGACGAGGAGCTCGAACGTCTGAGCAGCGATCGCCGGGCCGGCCCGTTCATCCTCGCGGTCCTGTTTCTCGATCTCGACGGACTCAAGCAGATCAACGACGCCCACGGTCACAAAGTCGGCGACGAATCCCTGCAAGCCGCTGCCAGGCGCATCACCGGCTCGGTGCGCGGCGGGGACGTCGTAGCGCGGATCGGGGGCGACGAATTCGTCGTCCTCTGCACCGGAGCCGCGCAGGTCGAGATCGACGCCAACCGGATCGCCGAGACGATTCATGCGGCCTTCGCGAAGCCTGTGGTCTACGGCGATCTCTCGATCACGCTCTCCGCGAGTATCGGAATCGCCCGCGCCCCCGAGGACGGCACCACCGCCGCCGCCCTCTTGCGCCTGGCCGACCAACGCATGTACGACAGCAA
>JBEKLD010000115.1:0-10054 GCA_050010375.1 Vulcanimicrobiaceae bacterium | reverse complement strand
CAAAGGCGGGGAGGCCTGCGGCGGAGTCCGTTTCGACCCGCACGAGATGCGCATCGACGCCGGCGACGGCGGCGGACAAGGCGAGCGCGAGCATCGCCCGTCCTTCACGCTGCGGCGACCGTTTGGCTAGTACGTCAAAGAAGATTTGTCCAGCTGAGGTAAAGGTGCTACGCGCCGACAGCGTAACAGTTACTTTACAAAAGACTGGGAGGTCGGTGTGGGCGCTTCGCCTACCACGGTTGGCTTGCAGGATCAGACGGCGCTAGCCGTCGCGTCGGATCTTGTGAAACGGCTTGCCGTGGTGGATCCAGACCTCGTCGAGCATTCTTTCGGGACTGCACGTTTAGCCTCGCTTGTCGCGCAGGCGCTGGGGTTCAACAAGGCAGAGATGGTAACGGCTTACGTTGCGGGCCTGCTCCACGAAATCGGCGCGCTGGTTGTGCCACACGAGGAGGTACGCGACCTTTGCTGGGCGCGTGCGAGCGAGCTTCTGCACGTGCAACGGCGGATGCAGAGCGAATCCGTCGCGATCGTGGAGCGTCATCCCGAACTTGCTACCCTCGCGCCGCTTATCGGAATGCTGTACGACGACGTCGTGCCGGTGCTGCTCGCCAAAATCGTCCTCATCGCGGATCAGTTCGATGCCTTTTTGCGGCCGTGTCCGTCGCGGCCGGCGATCGAGCCGCGCGTCGCGCTCGATTCGGTAGGCAGACTCGTCGGCGTGAGGCACGATCCGGACGTGTTTTTGGCGCTTCGCGGTATCGTGAACCGCGAGCTGCCGCTGCCTCTGTCTCGACGCGCCGGCTAGTAGCGCGCGACGGCGGTCAGTGGTCGGCCGCTGTTTGCGCGTCCAGGCGCGTCAGGCGGGTCACTCGCTGCGCCGCGAAGACGCCGTCCGCACGTAGACTGCCCTCGACGACGACCACTTTCCCGGCGACCAGCGGAGCCGAGTACTCCCCACTTGCGACCGCCTGACTCGCGTCGACGGCCAACGTCTTGCCGCTGCGCAGTCGGAGCACGAGCTGCGTCCCGCTGACCGATTCGATCGTGCCGTACTGGGCGTGCGCGAGGATCGCGTGTGCGTTCACGGTTTGCACGAAGTCTGCGCGGGCCGCTGCCTGCGCCGGCGAGGCCGCCTGTGCCTGCGCGGCCCCGGGCGCGGCGGAGGCCACCATGACCGTCGCGACGACGGCCGACCAAGCTCGCATCAGCATCCGCATTCCCTCCGCCTAGTGGAGTCCGAAGACGGCGACGCTGCCGTCGCTCGGGACGTAGACCTTCCCGTTGGCCACCAGTGGTGATACTAACGCACCACCGATCCACGCCGTTCCGGGCGTCTGGTTCCACGTTCCGGCGGGACCGTTGAACAGCGTCGTCCCCATGTTGTGGGCATCGAAGGCGTACAAGGTGATCGTGCCGCCGCTGCCGCCTGGGGTCTTCAGCGCCCAGACGATCGCGGTCCCGGTGGTCGTGCCGTTCGACGAGATGACCGGCTGCGAGCCGGAGTCGCGGCATTCGAGGCACCCGATCGTGCCGCTGATCGCGCTCTGTTGCGTCAGTGAGGGTGGCGAGAGCGCGAGGGTGTAGGTCGCCAGCGGCGTCCCACCGCCGTAGACGATGTATTGCGCGCTGGCGTCGGCGAAGTACGCCGGCCCGCCCCACGTCCCGCCGCCGATGTTGCCGCGCCACACGGCGCCGGAGTCATTGGGCTCTTGTCCGCCGAGCAGATCGCGGTTGAGGAGGTACTTGAAGCAGTTGTTGTTGACGGCACTGCACTTGCCGCCTTGCACGAGCAGACGCGGATACGAGCCAGTGGTCTGATCGGGCAACAGCATGACGCCGCCCGAGGCCAGGTCGGCGTCGGCGCCCGAGTCCTGCGCCGCGGTCGCCGGCGTAAAGACGTTGGCGGCCTGCAGGTCCAAGTTCCCCGGCACCTTCATGACCGACATCGCGAAGTTGGTCGTGCCGTTGTACGGGCCGTTCCCGGTCGCGAAGTAGACGTTCCCCTGCGGGTCGGCGGCCGGCCCGAAGCCGCCCATCCAGACCGAGCCCAAGAAGTAGTCCGTGCCGTCGTTTTGGTTGGTCGTGTTGAGGAGATTCCCCGTGTTCGCGAGCGTGCTGGCGTTGTAGGACAATAGCCAGCCATGGGTCGTGCTGGTCTGGTAGTCGCAATGCGATGCGAGCGCCACGTAGACGTTTCCGTTCGCCTCCAGCAGCGCCGAGCGGGAGAAGCTGTTCAGCGGCGAGGTGCTGTAGGTCGTTCCGGAGACCGTTACCGAACCGCTGACCTCCGTCGCGGTGGTGACGTCGTCGCCGCTGGTGAGCGCGATCGCGTGCAGCCGCAGGTGCGGCGTCGGCGTCGATCCTTCCATCGTCGCGACGACCACGAACATCCGGTCGAGGGCGCGATCGATCACCGGCGTCGAGATGATCCCGACGTCGGGATTGACGTCCGAGCAGCCGGTGTCACCCCACTCCTGCTGGCGAATCTGGCTCGCCGCGTTGGTGAAGTCGCGGTGCCAGACGACCGCGTAGGTCGCATCGTCGAAGGCGTAGACCTGGGCGGTCGAGGTCGACACGATGACCAGATTGTGGCTCGTTCCGCTGACCGTCTCGCCGGTGACGTAGAGCGGCTGCGCGTACACCTTGCCGAAGGCCGGCAGCGTGCTCGGCGCGCTCAAGGTTTTGACGAGCCCGAAGTGCGAGGACGCGACGTTGGTCGTCGTAAGGGTGGTCTCCGCCTTGTACCAGCCGTTGCGCGCCGTGTTCCGATGGAACGTCACGTTGTCGCCGGGCTGCGGGGTGGCGGTCCCGTTCACGCTCACGTCGAGCGTCGCCTGATCGTTCGCCGCGTCGCTGACCGTCAGCGCGCAGATGCCGACCGCGCTCGGCGTCACCGTCACCGTCGAACTGCTCACTGCAGCCGACGCGATCCCGCTGCAGCCCGAGGTGGTGAACGGCGCGGTCCCGCCGACGATCGTCACGGGCTGGCTCACCGCCGCGCTCCCGGCGAAGCCGATGCTCTTCGGCGAGACGGCGATCGGCGAAGGCAGCGCGGTCACCGTGACGCTGAGCGGGCCGGTGATCCCGCTGCTGTCGGCGACCACCAGCACGCAGCCGCCAGGCGCGGTCGGCTTGACGGTGAGCGTGCTGCCGGAGATCGACCCCGTCGCGATGCTGCCGCAGCCCGTCACGGTGTACGGCGCCTGGCCGCCGGAGATCGTCACCTGCTGCGCCGGTGCGGTCGGCTTCGCGAAGGTCACGCTCGAGGGGCTCAAGCCGATCGGTGGCGCGGTGCCGACGCGGATCTTGGCCATCATCCCACCGTCTTCGTGGGCGAGGATGTGACAGTGCAGGAGGAACGTCCCGATGATCAGCGGGTCGGAGAAGTCCATCCGCAGGGTGACCGTTCCGGGTCCGTTCGCCGTCGCCGGCGGGACGTTCACGTTGTCCATCATCAGCTGCGGCGACTGTTTCACCCCGTTGATCGTCTCGACGACGAAGTGGATCTGATGGATGTGGAACGTATGGACCTGGCTCGACATGTTGTAGACGGTCCACTCCTGCGTCGTGCCGCTCTGCGCGTAGAACAGCGGCGGCGCGTTCGGGTCGTAGGAGACGCCGTTGATCGTGTTCTGGTCGCTGAAGCTGACCGACTGCGTCAGCGCCGGCGTGAGCTTGAGGATGTTGCCGACGTTGACGATCCCGACCGGCGTCATGAGCGGGCTCGGCTGCTGCACCGCGCGCCGCACCACCAGATCGGTCGGGGAGTGGGTGGGATCGAGCGGCGCCAGCGTCGCGGCCGGCATCGCCGGCCCAGCGGGCCCGGAATCGAAGCAGTTCGTGCGCAGGTACGACGTCGTCCCGGCCGCCGGGCCGGTGACGAGGAACTCGACGCGACTGGCCGGCGGGAGCACCCAATGACTCTCCGTCATCGGCGAGGTGACGCCCGTACTGGCCAGCGCGATCCCGTCGACCGCGACGATCTGCAGTTGCGCGTTGTCGACGGCGACGTCGAGATAGGTGTCGGAGCCCGCGTTCACCATGCGCCAGAACTGCTGTTCGCCGGGCCGGATCCCGATCGACGGCAGTGTCTGCCCGTTGACGGTCCAGACCTTCGCCGCGGTCTCGCTGCCGTTGCAGTGCGAGTCGGGGAGTGAGGGCGGCATGAAATGCGCGAAGTTGGGGTCGATCACGACGAACGGATTGGGTTTGGCCTGCGGACGGATGTCGGCGACGAAGTTGGGCGGCGCCATCGCGCCGAGCGGCGACATCCGGGCCCCGTTCGCCATCGCCCAATCCATCGCGCTGAGCTGCAGCGCGTTCGCGCCGGGCAGCGCCTGACCGCTGGGTACGGCGTCGCGCACGAGGAAGATCCGCTCGGGGATCTGCGCGACCGCCGGAACGATCCCGGCGATCCCCTCGATCACGATCGCCCCCGACATCCCGGCCAGGTTCTGCCGCTCGGCCTCGCCGTGCGCGTGCGAATGATACCAGTACAGCCCCGGCGGATGCGTGGTCGGGATCGTCAGCTGGTAGTGGAGCGTCTGTCCCGGCTGCGCCAGCATGTCGATCGAGTCGTCGGCCGGCGCGTTCGGCGAGACGTGCAGGCCGTGGTAGTGCAGGCTCACGTCGTTGCGGTAGGTCGCGCCCGACGGCGGCGCCGGAAGCGCGTTCACGAGGTTCACCACCAGCGTGTCGCCCGGGTTCAGCCGCAGCGTCGGGAGCACGGGTTGCCCGTTGTAGACGAATTGCGGGGTGCCGCCGGCGGAGTTGTTCGCGGTTACGTTGAGGGTCAGCGTCCCGTTCGTGCTGGACAGCTGCGGCGGCTCGACGAGCGCGCCGCTCACCGGCGTCGGCGTCGGCGCGGGCGACGCCGGTGCGCCGCCTTGCGGACAACTGTGCGCGTACGGATGGTTGGCGGGCAAGAGATTCTGCAAGCCCCACTTGCAGCCGAGATAGCCTTGCACTTCGGCGATCTCGCCCGTCGTCAGCGCCCGGTTGTAGACCAGAATCTCGCCGATCTGACCGGTGAAGAGCGCGCTGGCGCCGTTGGGGACGTAGGTCGCGCCGACGACGAGCGGATAGTTCCCCGAGGCGGCCGCGGTCGGGCCGGAGCCGCTCGCGATGACGTTCCCATTCTTCGCGAGCACTTGGGCATGCGCAGATACGCTGCCCGACGCCGTCCACTGCGCGGCGCCGGTCGGGACGCCGCTCGCCGCCAACCGGCCGGCGCTGCCGTCGTTGAGGTCGTAGAGAATCTTGCCGCTTGCGCTCGGCTGCAACGCCCAGTGCGGGTTCGCCGGGGTGCCCGACCACAGCAGCGTGCTGTTGCTCGTCGTGGTCTGATTCGACACGGCGAAGACCGTCGACGCGTTGAAGAGCTGCGTCGAGAAACCTTGGTTGGAACCGACCAGCGACACCATTCCGTTGAACGTCACGCTGCCTAACCCGGCGATCCCGGCCGCCGTGAAGGTCGGACCCGGGACGTTGACCGGCGGCGCGAGCGTGTTGCCGTTGCCGCTGCGGTCTTGCCAGGCGCTGACCGTACCGCCGCTCTGCGTGATCGTCGCGGTATCGGAGGCGTCGTACCAGGCGGCGAGGTTCGGCACGTTCGGCGGGGTGAACGTCCCCGTCGCTGCGAGCGAGGAGACGACCAGCCCGCCGACGGCGTGGACCGCGCTCAGCGAGCCGGTCGCGGCGGCGACGCCGATGTAGACCGTCGCGGGAAGGGCCGGCTGACCGGCGACGCCGACGACGTGCTGCGTGTAGTAGGTGACGAAGCCGTTGCCATCGTGGCGATCGATCGCGACGTCGAGATCGCCCGCTGCGCTCAGGGTCGCGCGAATCGTCCGCCCGTTGGCCGGGCGGCTCGTCGAGGTTTGGTCGAGGGTGAACGGCAAGCTCGCCGGCTGATGCTCCGCGTTCTGCGCGCCGCCGAGATAGGCGTAGCCCGTGCTCGCCGCGCCCCGCACGGCGATCGTCTCGGGGACGCGTCCTGGGCCGCCTTGCCGGCCCTCGGACGGCGCGGAGAAGTTGCCGAACTCGTCGAGGCCGATGCCGAGGTACGCGCCGGGGATCCCGGCCGTCGTCGCGCCGCTCGCATACCCCAGCGCGCCGCCGTTCTGCCCGACCGATTTCGGCACCGCACCGGAACCGTCGGCCAGGAACAGGACGATGCCGTCGGCCGCCGGCGACGGATACGCGTAGTCGCTGAACGTGATCTGCAGACCGCCCACCGTCGAGACGGCCGAGGTCGAGACGACCATCGCGGCCAGGCTTGCGGTGCGCGTGGTCAGCCGAAGGACGCCTTGGCCAACCGCGTCGGGCGTCCCGGAACAGGCCGGAATCGACGAAGGCGCTGCACTGCTCCCGGCGGTCAGACAGGCGGCGCCGGCGGCGAACCACGCGTTCGCCGGCACCGCGGTCTCGGCGAAGGACTCGGACAGCAAGGTCGGCCCGAACAGCGTCAGCAGCGGGCCTATGACGGTTACCGGCTTGACCGGCGAAACCGTCTGCGCGGCGCTCAGTGGCGGCAGGCTGGCGAAGGCGCGCGGGAGCTCCGCCCCGACCGCATGCGCCGGCCACGCCGGCGGGCACACTTGCGCCGCGACGAGCAGCACGCCCGCCGCGACGGAGGCACCAACGAGACGGCTGCTCGACCGCACGCGCCCACCCTTCGCTCCGCCGCGCCCGCGAGGCAACCCGCTCTCCGAACGCTCGGCCTGCTCCGTTTAGCGAGCGTCGGGGGCCATTCCTTCGCCGCCCCCCAACGCAAACGAGCAAAAGTATTTGTTTGCCGAACGTAAAGGTCGGCAACCAAGCGCCGATACCCTAAAGGTCACTCTCCAATTTAGACAGGGGGTCGGTGTGGGCGTTTCGCTTGCCGTGGTTGGCTCGTGGGATCAGGCGGCGGTCGACGTCGCGGGGGATCTCGTGAACCGGCTGGCCGCGGTCGATCCCGACCTGGTCGAGCATTCGTTTGGGACGGCGCGTTTGGCGGCGCGTATCGCGCAGGCGCTGGGGTTCGACGAGGCTGAGATCGAGACCGCGTACGTGACGGGCCTGCTCCACGAAATCGGCGCGCTGAACGTGCCCCAAGCAGAGCTACACGACCTTTGCTGGGCGCGTGCGAGCGAACTCATGCACGCGCAGAGCCGGATGCGGCGCGAATCCGTCGCGATCGTGCAGCGGCATCCCGCGCTGGCTGCTCTCGCCCCGCTCATCAGCATGCTGTACGACGACGTCGTGCCGGTGTTGCTCGCGAAGATCGTCGTCATCGCCGACGAGTTCGACGCGTTCTTGCGACCGTGCCCGCCGCGGCCGGCGATCGAGCCGAGCGCCGCGCTCGATGCGGTCGGCAGGCTCGTCGGCGTGCGCCACGATGCGCACGTGTTCTTGGCACTTCGCAGCGTCGTGCAACGCGAGATGCAGGTCCCGTTCTCTCGACGGCGCTGACCTTGACGGCCCGCCGGGCCGGGTGCTATTATCGGGGCCTTGTGAGCCACGAACTCTCTCGTCGACAGCGACAGCGCTAACGGCATCGCCCGCGCGGCGATCCGTTCTTTTCGCGCTTCCCTCTCCGAGAGGTTTTCATGGACACGCTGGTTCGCGGCGTGGCGATCGGTTTTGCCGTCGCCGCGCCGATCGGCCCAATCGGGCTGCTCTGCATTCGCCGCACGCTGGCGAACGGCAGCGCGAATGGCATCTGCTCCGGTCTCGGCGCCGCGACGGCCGATGCGGTGTACGCATACGTCGCCGGCACGGCGCTGACGATCGCGCTGCGCGTCGTGACGCGCCTCGCTTTGCCGCTGCACGTCGTCGGCGGCATCGCGCTGATCGCCCTCGGCGTGCGGGCGCTCCGCGACGACGCCGCGGCGAACGCAAAGCCGAGTGCGACGCCGCGCGACCATCTCGTCGCCTTCGTCTCGACGCTGGGACTGACGCTGGTCAACCCGGCGACGATCGTCTCCTTCGCCGGCATCGTCGCCGGCGTGCTGGAACGGAGCACCTTGCTTTCAGCCGGCGGTGTGCCGATGTTCGCGCTCGGCGTGTTCCTCGGTTCGACCGCCTGGTGGGTCGTACTCGGGCTGGTCGTCGGGCGGATGCGCGCCGCGCTGCGACCGCGCACGATGACGATCGTTCGGCTGGCGTCGGGCGCACTGTTGATCGCGTTTGGAGTGGCGGCCCTCGCCTCGTTGCTTGCCCTCGCTCCGGCCCACGCGGCGCAGTATACTCGCGGCATGGCTACGCAAACACGCTCCGCTGCCGCCGCCGGGACGCTCGTCATCGGCGGCGACCTGCCCGTCCACCGGCTCGGGTTCGGGGCCATGCGCATCACCGGGCCCGGCATCTGGGGACCGCCGCCGGACCGCGCGGCGGCGCTGGCCGTTCTGCGCCGCGCGGTCGCGCTCGACGTCACGCTGATCGACACCGCCGACTCGTACGGGCCGAACGTCAGCGAGGAGCTGATCGCCGAGGCCCTGCGGCCGTACCCGGCCGGCCTGGTGATCGCGACGAAGGGTGGCTTCCTGCGGACCGGCCCGGGCCGCTGGGTCCCCGACGGCCGGCCGGAGCATCTGCGCGCGGCGCTCGAAGGCAGCCTGCGCCGGCTGAAGCTGGAGCGCGTCGACCTCTACCAGTTCCATCGGCCCGATCCGAAGGTCCCGTTCGACGAGTCGGTCGGAGCGCTGGCCGAGCTGGCCCAGGCGGGGAAGATCCGCCACCTCGGCCTCTCCAACGTTAGCCTCGCCGAGATCGAGCAGGCGCGTCGGATCGCGCCGATCGTCTCGGTCCAGAACCGCTTCAACTACGCTTCGGGCGGCGACGAGGAGTTCAACGGCGTGACCGATGACCAGACGATCGCGGTCATCGACTACTGCGCGCAGCACGGGCTCGCGTTCATCCCGTGGGGGCCGTTGGCGGCGGGGAAGCTCTCGTCGGACCGGATCGCGGCGGTCGCGCAGGCGCACGGTGCGACGCCGAATCAGATCGCGCTCGCCTGGCTGCTGCGCCGCTCCCCGGTGATGCTGCCGATCCCCGGCACCTCCTCGGTGGCGCACCTCGAGGAGAACGTCGAGGCGGCACAGATCGCGCTGAGCGACGAGGAGTTCGCCATCCTCTCGCTTGGTGGCTCGGCCGAAGGGCGGGCGATTCCACACGGTGCACAGCTGTGATCGGCGCTACTGTGGATAACGGCTCGCGAAACGCTGAATACCAAGCGCGCAGTCTACTGCGACGGTTCTCGCAGTTCGGACAGAAGTCGCGCCTTTCGGCCTGCGAGGACCCCCGAAATCCAGTCCAGCGACCCGATTCCCAGCTGCGGGGCCCGGTGGCGGGCGGCGGTGGAAACGGCTCTCGCCGAATCTTCTAGTTGAGAAAAGTTCTCAAAAGCCGACCGATCGGACGGCAAAGTCCACGCTCGCAGGGGTTCCGCCGGCCCTCCCCGCATCCGGTCCGACGGTATGAATTCCCCCGTTTTCCTTGCGTGCGCGCTCGCGTTGCTCGCCGCCGGCTGCGCCAAGCCGTCCGACCAGAGCACCAGCTCGGGTGCCGGCGGGAAGACGATCGGCGTCTCCATCCAGAACCGCGAGGCGCAGTTCTACCAGGACATGGAGGCCGGGATGAAGGCCGAGGCAGCCAAGTACGGCTACACGGTCGACGTCGTCGATGCCGCGCGGGACAACGTGAAGCAGCAGAGTCAGGTCGAGGACTTCATCTCCCAGAAGGTCGACGCGATCGTCCTCACCCCGTACGACTCCCAGGCGATCGGCAGCGCGATCGTCGAGGCCAACAACGCCCACATCCCGGTCTTCACCGCCGACATCGCCAGCCAGTCGAAACAAGGCACCGTCATCTCCCACATCGCCAGCGACAACGTCCAGGGTGGCCAGCAAGCCGGCGCGCTGATGTGCAAGGTCGTCGGCACGAGCGGCGCGGTCGCGATCCTCGACGAGCCCGAGGTCACCTCGGTGCAGGATCGGGTGCGCGGCTTCAAGGCGGCGCTCGCGACCGGCTGCCCGGGCGTGAAGATCGTCGCCGACATCGACGGCGG
>JBEKLD010000114.1:0-10227 GCA_050010375.1 Vulcanimicrobiaceae bacterium | reverse complement strand
ATCGTCGTGCTGGTCAACGAGAAGGGCGTCATCTACGTCGACGGCAAGCGCACCGACGATACCCGCATCTACCCGGACATGCGAGAAGCCGAACGCACCAAGGGCAACAAGCACGTCGCGCTGACCGCCGACGTGAAAGCGCCCTACGGCACCATCATCCGAATCCTCGACGCGGCGAAGATGGCCGGTCTGAGCGACGTCGGGTTCGTCACCTCGTAAGTAAGGAACTCCACCCGTGGCCGTCTCCACCTCGCAAGGCGAAGAAGAAGTGATGTCGACGATCAACATCACGCCCTTTACGGACGTGTTGTTGGTCCTGTTGATCATCTTCATCATCCTCGCCTCGGTCATCAAAGAGCCCAAGCTGCCCGACGCCTACAACAAGGACAAGGTCCATCCGTCGCAGATCGTCGTGCTGGTCAACGCCAAGAATCAGGTGCAGATCGGGTCGAGCACCGTCGACGAGATGCAGGCGCAAGAGCAGTTCGCGGAGCTGGTCAAAACGACCGGGAGCGGCCTCAAGACCGTCATCATCAAGGCGGATCCGAAGGCGAGCTTCGGCACGATCCTGCGGGTGATGGACGCGGCGCAGCATGCGCACCTCGACACGTTCGGGCTGGCCAACCACATCCAAGGGACGCCCGAAGGTCAATCGGGGAGCTAGATGGCGACGACTCCGACGCCGCCGAAGCCGCCGAAGCAGCCGCCGAACCCGACGGTCGTGCGGACGAGGAACTTCCTCGCATACGGCTTCATCATCTCGATCGCGCTGCACCTCGTGTTCGGCCCGTTCGTCAAGTTCAAGAACTCCCAGACCACCGAGGAGGCGCCCCAGCACGTGACGGTCGTGCACGTGCCGACGCCGCCGCCGACCCCCAAGCCGACGCCGACGCCGCATCCAACGCCGCCGCCGACGCCGCCGCCCAACACGCCGCCGCCGCAAACCCCCGCGCCGCCACAACCGAAGATCAAGATCAACACCCTCAAGCTGAACTCGAAGAGCAGCGGTCCGAGCGAGGTCGCGAACAAGTACACGACCGGCAACACGGCGGGTATCCCGCAGGGGAACGGCACCGGTCCGCCGGTCGCCGCCGTCGCGGCCACGCCGGCGCCGGCGACGCCCGTGCCGACCCCGACGCCGCTCGCCTGCGCGCGCCCGAACGTCCCCGCCGGGACGGTGCACACCGTCGAGCCCGACACCCCCGCGATGGCGCAGCAGCAAGGGATCAGCGGAACCGTTCAGGTCCAGGTCTCGCTCGACGAGCACAGCAAAATCATCGGCTTGAAGATCTACAGCTCGCCGAGCTCTCTGCTCAACCCCGCGGCGCTCGCGGCCGCGCGCCAGTCGACCTTCCAGACCGAGATCAAGGATTGCAAACCGATCGCCGAAGACTACCTCTTCAGCGTCGAGTTCGACTCCCAGTAAACCGCGTGCGCGACTAAAGGACGCCGAGGTCGCGGAGTTTGTACATCATGTCGATGTAGCCCAGCAGTTGCTGGTCTTGTTCGTCGGTTCGTTCGGTGAACTCGACGCCGATGCGGTGCTTCCCCAGCGCCGGATCGAAGCGGCACCAGCGGACCGAGCCGATCAAGCGCAGCGCCGGCCGCGGATCGCCGCGCAACTCCAGGCTGAGCTGGAGTTCCTGACCGGAGGGCAACTCCGGATCGGAGAGCATCGCGAGGCCGCCCAAACCGACGTCGTACGTCTCGGTGTACGCCGGGGCAAACTCGCCGCCGATCGTGTACGAAACGAGGAGCGGGGCGTCGTTGAGACGGCGGTGCACGCGTCCTTCACTCACTGCCGCGCGGCTTCACCGCCAGCGGGAAAGCTTCCCCTGCGTGCGAACCGACGCGGTCGTGACGTTCGTGCAGGCGATGCTCCTCGCGGTGCTGCAGGGCGTCAGCGAGCTCTTCCCGATCAGCAGTCTCGGCCACACGGTGCTCGTCCCGGCGCTGTTCCACTGGAACGTCGACGAGGGTTCGGACGCGTTCTTGGCGTTCGTCGTCGCGCTGCATCTGGGGACCGCGCTGGCGCTGGTGGCCTTCTACGGGCGCGAGTGGCTCGCGCTCGGCGCTGGGCTGCTCGCGTCGCTGGTCCGTGGCCGCATCGGCGAGGACCCGAACGAGCGTGTCGCCTGGCTGCTGGTCGCGGGGACGGTCCCGGTCGCGGTGCTCGGGGTCCTGCTCGAATCGAGCGTCAAGCGCCTCTTCGCCGCGCCGCTCCCGGTCGCGCTGTTCCTGGTCGCGAACGGTGGTCTCATGCTCCTAGGCGAGCGACTGCGCCGCCGGCAGCACGTCAACGCGGGGCACCCCTACCGCGCCCTCGACCGCCTGGGTATGCGGGACGGCGTGCTGGTCGGCCTAGCGCAGTCGCTGGCGCTGCTGCCGGGGATCTCGCGCTCCGGCGCGGCGATCGTCGCCGGGCTGTTGCGCGACCTGCGCCACGAGGACGCGGCCCGCTACTCGTTCTTGCTGGCGACCCCGGTGATCTTCGCCGCCGCCGCGCTGGAGATCCCCAAGTTGTTCGCGCCCGACGCGCACGTCGTGCTGGTCGAAGCGCTGGCCGGCGCCGTGCTCGCCGGCGTCACCGCCTATGCCTCCGTCGCCTTCCTTACCCGCTGGTTCCGGCACAACGATCTGCGGCCGTTCGCGTGGTACTGTATCGTCGCCGGCACACTCGCTTTCGCCCTCCTCGTCACGAAGGACATCGCATGAAGCAGCTCGCCGTGATCCTCGCCGTCGCGTTTCTGATCATCGCCGTCCTGTACTGGACCGGCCACTTCTATCCGACCGGCGTCCACACCAAGCACGGCATCGTCGCCGCCGCGTTGGCACTCCTGTGCCTGGTCTGGTTCCGCTTCCAGAGCGCCTCGCCGACTCGGTAGCGGCCGGTTATTACTTCGTGCCGATGATGTAGATCTCGTCGTCGTTGGGGGCGACGACTTCGACCTTCGGGCGGAAGGCGGAGACGAGCCGCTCGAAGCGCGCGGCCTCGCGCGCATTCGATTGCAGGATCACGAAGGGCGCCGCCTCGGAGGCGGTCAGCACCTCCCCGATCGCGCGGTCGTAACTGGCGTCGTCGTTGACGCGGCCGCCGAACACCGTATCGCGATAGAGCCGCTCGACGTTCAGGTAGGGATCGCCTTGCCACCACGCTTCCCACATCCACACGCGCGCGTCGATGCGTTTCGCGCCGCTGCGGCCGGGTGGCGCGAAGTACACCGCGTCGGTGCGGACCGCCCCCAAGGTCGAGTGGAAGTCGCCGCGCCGCACCGTGTTGCGCTTGCCGTTGCCGACGACCCAGCGTTCGGTCTCGCGGATGTAGTGCCAGGCCAGCTCGCTGGGCGGAACGTCGACCAGATCGTCGGGATACTTCGACTTGAGCAGCCAGTGGCAGAGGACGTGCCACAGTCCGACGACGGCCAAGCCCGTCTGCCCGTCGCTGCGCAAGCCGTGGACGTTGGCGTGCCACACGCCCAGATACCGGCACTGGTCCTCGCTGAAGAAGACGCCGTCCCAAGCACGGAACAGGTCGGTCGGGTAGATGCGGCCGGGCAACATCTCGACGACCTCGGCGACCTCGGAGTCGCGCAGGATGGTGAAGTCGTTGACGACCAGTCCTTCGCCGGCGCGGACGAACCACTCGAGCAGATCGGCCCCGTGGACGGCGATCCCGTGTCGCTTGAGCGCGTTGAGGTGCATCGGCAGGCCCATGAACGGATCGATGACGCTGCCGATCCCGCGCGCCTGGCAGAGGTCGAGCAGTCGGCTCCCCGAGATGCGCCGCGTCCGGGCCGGGAGGTCGATCACGTCGGCACTCCGATGACGGCCAGGTACTCGCGGGCGACCTCCGGATGGAACTGCGAACCTGACGCGGCGGCGACACGGCGCGGCGCGTCGATCGCCGGCAGCGACTCGACGGCGAGCGCCAACCCGAGGATCCCGCCCAGCGGCTCGACGCCGCCGTCCTCGTACCAGGCGCCCGAGGCGGCCAGATGCGGCGCGTCGGCGGCGAAACCGGCGACCGACGCCGCGATCGCGGCGGCCCGGTTGGCCTCGCTGCTGCGCCGCTCGCGCGCGAAGCGCGAGAGCGGGTCGAAGTCGTCGGGGTCGGACTCAGGGGTCGCTCGGCCCAGCGCGACCAGTTGCGCCAATCGGGCCGCCTGCTCGCCGTCGACGGGCAACCGCTCGCTCAGCATCGCGGCGACGTGGGCGAGCCGGGCGGTGCGGCCGATCGTCCGGTGGTCTCGCGCGTCGAGCCGAAGCGCCAGGTCGGCGACCAAGGCCGCTTCGTCGGTCGGGCGGACGTCGGGATCGAAGGGCTGGTCCCAGTCGGCCGCCGCGCCGACGAACTCGCGGAAGGCACGCACCAGTTCGACCCGATAGAGCCGCCCGCTCTCGCCGATGACGGTGAACAGCGCCTCGGGGGCGGCGCGCGGTCCGTCGGGATCCTCCATCGCCGCCAGGAACGCGTGCGCGATCCCCAGCGCCGCCGCCTCGGTCGGGATGCCGTCCCAGCGCAAGCGGTCGGGGATGCCGGTCCCGTCGTCGTGCTCGGAGTGCCAGCGCAGGGTGTCGGCGGCCCGCGCCGGCAGGCCGGCCATCCCGGCGACCAGGCGCGCGCCGTGCAGCGGCGCATCGGCCTGGAAGAGCAGTCGCACGTGCTGGTCGGCGCCGGGCGGCGGGACGACCCCGAGCAACCCGATGTCGGCTAGCGCCCCGGCGACCCAGGCCGCGGCGACCAGCTCCTCGCCGACGCCCCGGTGCAGCGCGAAGCGCGCCGCCAGCGCGGCGCGGCGGCGCCCGAAACCGAGCGACCGCCCAGCCAAGGCGTCGCCGACGGCGCTATAGAGTCCCACGGCGCCGTCGGAGGCGGAGTTCATCGCAGACCGACCGTCAGAGGAACAGGAACCGTCATCTTTGTCGGACCACGTTCACCGCACCGTGCTGAAACCCTCACCTGCGAGCGATCCCGGCGTACGTGAAGGCCTCGTAGGAGCGATCGGTGGCACGCCGCTCATCGCGCTCCCGAAGCTCTCGGCGGCACTCGGCCGCACCGTCCTGGGCAAGGCGGAGTTCCTCAACCCGGGCGGATCGGTCAAGGACCGCGCCGCGCTGGGCATCATCAGCGACTTCGAATCACGCGGCGCCTTGGAGCCGGGCGGCGTCGTGGTGGAAGGGACGGCCGGCAACACCGGGATCGGGCTCGCGCTGGTCGGCAACGCGCGGGGCTACCGGACGATCATCGTCATGCCGGACGACCAGGCCCCCGAGAAATACGCGCTGCTGCGGACCTTCGGCGCCGAGCTGCACGTCCTCGCCGCGGTCCCCTTCGCCGACGAGAACAACTACTATCACGTCGCCCGCCGGATCGCCGCGAAGACGCCCGGCGCGGTCTGGGCCAATCAGTTCGAGAACACGGCGAACCGCGAGGTGCACGAACGGACGACCGGGCCGGAGCTGCTGGTGCAGACCGGCGGACGGCTCGACGCCTTCATCAGCTCGGCCGGGACCGGCGGGACGATCGCCGGCGTCAGCCGTGCGCTCAAGGCCGCCGACGAGCGGATTCGGGTCGTCCTGTGCGATCCGTACGGCTCGGCGCTGTTCGCCTACGTGAAGACCGGGACGCTGGCGGTCGAAGGCGATTCGGTCGTCGAGGGGATCGGGATCAAGCGCATCGTGGCGAACTTCGCCGGCGCGATGGTCGACGACGCGGTGCGCGTCGACGACCGCACGATGGTCGCGATGGCGCACTGGCTGCTGCGCGAGGAGGGGTTGTTCGTCGGTGGCTCGGCCGCGCTCAACGTCGCCGGCGCGGCGCGCTATGCCCGTACGCTCCCCGCCGGCAGCCGCGTCGCGACGATCCTCTCCGACGGCGGCGACCGCTACCGCTCGCGACTCTACGATCCCACCTGGCTCGCCGAGAACGACCTCACCGTCGAGGCGAACGGCCTGGAGTTTTTATGATAGCGTTGATGGACCGAGCGCAGTACCATCGAGCGCTGTCTACATGTTTCTTGCGAGGTCGGACCCGGGGGCCCCACGCACAGCGTGGGGGGCGCGCAGCCTGGGGCGGAGCGCCGTGAAACTGAAGCCAGGCCTATCGCACGTCGCCGCGGATGGTTCGCTGACGATGGTCGACGTCGGCGCGAAGGCGGCGACGGCGCGCAGCGCTCGCGCGGTGGCGCGCGTGCGGATGGCGGCGGTGGCGGCCGAGGCACTGCGCGCGGCGACGCTGGCGAAGGGCGACGCATTCGCGGCCGCGCAACTCGCCGGGATCATGGCGGCGAAGCGCACCGACGAGCTGATCCCGCTCGCCCATCCGCTCGCGGTCGGGGCGGTCGAGGTCAGCTTCGGCTGGGACGACGCGACGACGCTGCGGATCGAGACGCGGGCCAGCGCCTTCGGGCCGACCGGCGTCGAGATGGAGGCGCTGGTCGCCGCGACCATCGCCGCGCTGACGATCTACGACATGTGCAAGGCGCTCGACAAAGGGATCGTCGTCGAAAGCGTGCGGCTGCTCGAGAAAACGGGCGGCAAATCCGGGACCTGGCAGGCAACGTGAGCGCTACAGCCGATCGCCCGGTGGCCGTGATCGTCCTCTCCGACCGCGCCGCGAGCGGCGTGCGCCCCGACGCGTGTCTGCCGGCCGTGCGTGAGGCGCTCGCCGGCACGCCGCTGTGCGTCGACGACGAACGGATCCTGGCCGACGACGCCGCGGCGCTGCAAGCGGCGTTGATCGAGTTGTGCGACGGCCCGACGCGGCTGGTGCTTACGTCGGGCGGGACCGGCGTCGCACCCCGCGACCGCACGCCGCAAGCGACGGCGGCCGTGCTCGATTACGAAGTGCCGGGGATCGGCGAGGTCATGCGCGCGACCTCGCTGCGGATCACCCCGGGGGCGATGCTCTCGCGCGCGATCGCCGGCGTGCGCAACCGCTCGTTGATCGTCAACCTGCCGGGCAGCCCGAAGGCGGTCCGCGAGACGCTGGCGGCGATCCTGCCCGCACTCCCGCACGCGCTCGACTTGCTTGCCGGCGACGAAGCCGACCGCCATCCAACCGGGTTGGATACGAAGTGACCTTCCAAGCGGCGCAGTCCTACCTCCTCGGACTGATCAACGAGAGCGCCTCGGGGCGGATGCCGAACCGGCTCGAACGGTTCCGCGCCTTCCTGGCGGCGTTGGGCGACCCACAGAACTACTATCCGACGATCCACGTCGCCGGGACGAGCGGGAAGGGCTCGACCGCCACGATGGCCGCGGCGGCGTTGCAGGCGGCCGGGAAGCGCACCGGCCTGCACACCAAGCCGCACCTCGAGAGCGTGACGGAGCGCGCGCGCATCGACGGCGTCGCGATCTCCGAGGAGACGTTCGGCGATCTGATCGGCGAGCTGCTCACCGCGGTCGGCAAGATCGCCTACGAGTACGGCAACCCGACCTACTACGAGACGCTGCTGGCGCTGGCGTTCCTGTGGTTCGCCCGCGAAGCGGTCGACATCGCGGTGATCGAAGCCGGCGTCGGCGGCCGGCTCGACGGGACCAACGTGCTGCTCCCGCAGGTCGCGATCATCACCAACGTCGGGTTCGACCACGTCGACATCCTGGGTTCGACGCTGGAGGAGATCGCGCGCGACAAGGCCGGGATCGCCAAGCCCGGCGTCCCGCTGGTCAGCGACGTGCGGCCGGGTCCGGCGCGCGAGCAGATCGAGCGCGCCTGCGCCGACGCCGGCGCGCCGTTCATCTCGGTCGCCGACACAGCCCGCGTCCTGCCGGAGCGCGGCGAACGCTACGGCCAGTCGTTCGCCGTGGTGACGCCGGTCGATCGGTACGAGATCGCGTTGCCGGTGCTGGGCGAGTTCCAGCAGCGCAACGCCGCGACCGCGATCCGCGCGCTCGAACAGCTCGAGCCGCCGTTGCGGCCGGGGCGCGAAGCGATCGAGGCCGGGCTCGCGCGCACGATCATCCCCGGCCGGATGGAGTTCTTCCCCTCGCACCCGGGCGTCGTCTTCGACATCGCGCACAACGGCGACAAGGCGGCCGGGCTCGCGCAGGCCTTGCAGCAGACGTTCCCCGACCGGCATTTCACCTTCGTCATGGCGATCGGCGAGTCGAAGGACGCGGTCGAGGTGATCCGTCCGTTCGTCGCGTTGGGCGGATCGTTCATCTTCACCAGCTTCTCGGTTCCCGGGCGGCAGGCGTCGCGACCGCAGCGACTCGCCTCGATCGCCGGCGAACTGGGCGCCTGGGGACGCGCGATCGCCGATCCGGTCGAAGCGTTCTCGATCGCGCGGCGTAACGCCGAAGCGGACGGCATCATCGTCGTGACCGGCTCGACCTTCGTCGTCGCGACGCTGCGCGGTTGGTGGGTCGCCAACGTCGCCTCGAATGTCTAACCCTGCGAGCGCCGCGGTGCGCGGCGCGCTGCGCGCGCGCGGCCACGTCGTGCCGTGGGGTGCGCGCACGTACATCATGGGGATCGTCAACGTCTCGCCCGACTCGTTCTCGGGCGACGGCAACCCCGATTCCGCCGCAGCTGCCGCGCGCGCGGTGGCGGCGCTGGCGGAGGGCGCCGACCTGATCGACGTCGGCGCCGAGTCGACGCGGCCGGGTCACCCGCCGATCGACGAGGCGACCGAACGCGGCCGACTGCTCCCGGCGCTGGCGGCGATCCGCGCCGCGCTGCCGGAGACGATCGTCTCGGTCGACACGTTCAAACCCGACGTGTTCCGGTCGGCGGTCGCGGCCGGCGGCGACCTGCTCAACTCGATCTGGGGCGCGCCGCCGGCGCTCGTCGCGGCCGCGGCGGAGCTGGGCACGCCGCTGGTCGTCATGCACAACAAGGCCGTCGCGGTCTACGAGCGCGACGTCGTCGACGAAGTCCTCGCCTTCCTCGACGAGGCGGCGACGCGCTGTGTCGCGGCCGGGATCCCGCCCGAGCAGGTGATCCTCGATCCGGGGATCGGCTTTGGGAAGTTGCCCGAACACAATCTGGCCCTGCTGCGCGCGCTGCCGCGCCTGGTCGCGCTGGGCTTCCCGACCCTGATCGGCACCTCGCGCAAGTCGACGATCGGCAAGCTGACCGGCCGCGAGGTCGATGCGCGCGAGTTTGGCACCGCAGCGACCGTCGCGCTCGCCATCGCGGCGGGGATCGACGTCGTGCGCGTCCACGACGTCGCCGGACAACGCGACGCGGTGCGCGTGACCGACGCCGTCGTGCGCGGCTGGCGTCCCGACGGCTGGACCGAAAAGCTGCCGTGAGGCGCGCGGCGCGCCTCGACACGATCGAGCTGCGCGGCATCCGCGCCTGGGGACACCACGGGGCGAATCCCGGCGAGCAGGACGTCGCGCAGCCGATCGACGTCGATCTCGTCTGCGAGCTCGACCTCGCCGCCGCGCGCGCGAGCGACGCGCTGGCCGACACGGTCAGCTACGCCGACCTCCACCTGCTCGTCGTCGGCACCGTCGCGCGCGAGCGCTTCGCCCTCCTCGAACGCCTCGGCGAGGCGATCCTCGAAGCCGTCCTGCGCGATCCGCGCATCGTGCGGGCACGCGTCGCACTCGCCAAGCCGAAGCTGCTCGCCGGCGCGACGCCGGTCGTGACCGTGGAGCGGACACGGGAGGGTTGTTGAGCGCGCCCTCGGGGAATCGTGACGTGCGCACATGGTGAGCGCGCTCGCTGCGTGGGGGCTCCGCCGCGAAGCGGCGGGGGGCGCGGAGCCAGGGGCGGAGCGCCTTTAAAATGGCGCGCGCGGCGATCGGGATCGGGTCGAACGTCGGCGACGCGGCAGCCAACGTGCGGCGCGCGTTCGCACGGCTCGACGAGGTTGGGACGGTCGTGGCGCGCTCGTCGCTGTACCGTAGTGCGCCGTGGGGCGTCGCCGAGCAGGCGCCGTTCGTCAATGCGGTCGCGCTGGTCGAGACCCAGCTCGCGCCGCAGGCGCTGCTGACGGCGCTCAAGCGGATCGAGGCCGAGGAAGGTCGCGTCGCGACCTTTCGTTGGGGGCCGCGGGTGCTCGATCTGGACATCTTGACCTACGGTGACCTCGAGCTGGCGGACCCGGACCTGGTGATCCCGCACGCGCGGCTGCGCGAGCGCGCCTTCGCGCTCGTCCCGCTGGCCGAGATCGACGCTCGCTTCGCCTCGCTGCGCGATGCGCTGGCGCCCGGGGAGCGTGCGGGCGTTGTCGAAGTCGAGCCGCAATGAGACGTCCGGCCGCCGCCGTGCTC
>JBEKLD010000113.1:0-10315 GCA_050010375.1 Vulcanimicrobiaceae bacterium | reverse complement strand
GACCAGCTTGGGGTCGTACACGGGCGAACGTACGATGCGCTCCCGAGTCTCGTTCACGCGCACTTCGTCGTTGTCGATCTTCATTATGGCATCGACAGGAAGAAGGAAGTGCCGCTCACCGATACCCAGGAAGCCGCCCGCGCGAATTTCTAACATACGGACCTTGCGCTCGTCCTCGTCGACGAAGAGGCCGGATATATGACCGATGTCCGCGCCGTGCCGGTCGACTATCTTGCGGCCCCGAATGTCTTGACTCGGATCCGAAAGAGCGAGACCCGTGTCGCTCAATCTGGCGAGCTCAGCGCTCTTCGAATGCCGTTGTTGGTTCATAGTACGCACCTCCTGTAAAGCTCTTACCCTGCGAGCGCTCCCAATCACTGTCGCGGCGCCGTCGTATCGGGACCGCCGCTGCAAGGCGCCTGGCGGCTTCGATCGGACTCCGGTTTCATTTCGGGACGCCTTCCATGTATTCCACGATATCGCCGAGCGTCGGCCTTGCGGTACAATCGCTCTGCCGCTGCTCGGGATCCGGTTACCACGGCGTATCGCCGATGCCCGTCGTCGGGCGCAAGCGACCGCACCGTCGAGCACGACAATGAAGGTCGTCAATGCTAGCGCTCAGCGGACTCATCGGACTCTTCGTCGTGTTCATCGTGGTCACGACGTTGGCAAACGCGACGATCAAGGTGCTGCGCGAATACGAGCGAGGCGTCATCTTCACGCTCGGACGATTCTCGCACGTCGGAGGTCCCGGGCTGATCCTGTTGATCCCGCTCATCCAGCAGATGGTGCGGGTCGATTTGCGGACGATCGTGATGGAGGTCCCCAGCCAGGACCTCATCTCTCGGGACAACGTCTCAGTAAAGGTCGACGCCGTCCTGTACTTCCACGTGATCGATCCGGAAAAGGCGATCATCCAGGTCGAGCAGTTCATCGCGGCCACCAATATGCTCGCCCAAACGACTCTACGATCGGTCTTGGGGCAGCACGAGCTCGACGAGCTACTCGCTGAGCGCAGCAAACTCAACACCGACATTCAGAGCATTCTCGATTCTCGCACCAAGGCGTGGGGGATCGACGTGAGCGCGGTCGAGATTCGCGACGTCCAGCTCACCGAGAACATGGTCAAGGCGATCGCCAAGCAGGCCGAAGCCGAGCGCGACCGCCGCGCGAAGGTCATCCACGCTGAGGCCGAGTTCCAGGCCTCGCAGACCCTCGTCAACGCCGCCACGATCCTGGCCTCGGTTCCGGCGGCGATGCAACTGCGCTACCTGCAGACGCTGACGGAGATCGGCGGCGAGCACAACTCGACCGTCGTCTTCCCGATGCCGATCGACATCATTAAGCCGTTCTTGGACATCCTCGGCAAGAACGCGGCGCCACCGGCGGCGAACGGCCTCAAAGTGCCGCTGTCGTGACCGTCGGCGGGCCGCGGGGAATCGGTACCGATCTGCTGACGCGCACGACGCTGCAGCTCGATGCCGGCGTCTCGGCCGACGCCGTGCGGGAGATGGTCCGAACGTTGCAACGAGTGCCGGGCGTCCTGCTGGCCGACCTCGCCGCCAGCGACCGCGCGATCGTCGCTCACGATGCCGCCGTCCCCACCGCTTCCCTCGTCGCCGCCGCCCACCGGGCCGGGGTCGGCGCGCACATCGTCGCCGACGCAGCGTCGCCCACGAGCGACGGCAATCCGGGCGAGACCGTCCTGCTGCGCCAGCACGCTCGGATGCGCCGAATGGTGACGGTGACGGCGGCGGTCTTTCTCGCCCTGACGCTCATCGAGACGGGGATCACGAACGTCGCGGTGCGACACATCCTGTCGTTGGTGCTGATGACCTCGTTATGGGCCTTCTTCATCGCCGAAGCGATCATCGCTCGTCGAACCTAGCACGCAAAGGAATCTCATGAATCTCAACCTCCCGGTCCTGGAGCGGTCCGTACCAGCCGGAACCGGCGTCTCAACGATGAAGGCTTTCGTCTATCTGGGCCCGGCGAAGAAGGCCCTAGAACAACGACCGAAGCCTGGGATCGTAGCGCCGACCGACGCGATCGTCAAGGTCGCGAAGACGACCATCTGCGGTACCGACCTGCACATCCTCAAGGGTGACGTCCCGACTTGTAAGCCCGGGCGCATCTTGGGCCACGAGGGCGTGGGCGTCGTCGAGGCGATCGGAGCGGCCGTGACGGCGTTCGCGGTGGGAGACCGGGTACTGATCTCGTGCATCACCGCCTGCGGCAAATGCGCCGCCTGCCGGAAGGGGATGTATTCGCACTGCGCCGACGGCGGTTGGATCCTCGGCAACAGCATCGACGGTACCCAGGCCGAATTCGTCCGTATCCCGCATGCCGATACGAGCTTGTATCACCTTCCCGCCGGTGGGGACGAAGAGGCGCTGGTGATGCTCAGCGACATCTTGCCGACTGGCTTCGAGTGCGGCGTGCTCAACGGCAAAGTTCAGCCCGGATGCACGGTGGCGATCGTCGGCTCGGGCCCGATCGGCCTGGCCGCGTTGCTGACCGCGCAGTTCTATTCGCCGGCCGACATCATCATGATCGATCTCGACGACAATCGCCTCGAGGTGGCCAAGCGCTTCGGCGCGACGGCGGTGGTCAACAGCGCCGACGGTAAGGCTCGGGAGACGGTCATGAAGCTGACCGGCGGCCGGGGCGTCGACACCGCCATCGAGGCAGTCGGCGTTCCGGCCACTTTCGAATTGTGCGAACAGCTGGTCGCGCCGGGAGGGACGATCGCCAACATCGGCGTCCATGGGACGCCGGTGACGCTGCACCTCGAGCAGCTCTGGGACCGCAACCTCACCATCACCACGCGTTTGGTCGACACCGTCAGCACGCCGATGCTGCTCGAGGTGCTGCGTTCTCACAAGCTCGACCCGAAGCTGCTCGTCACGCACCGCTTCAAGCTCGACCAGATCCTCGACGCCTACGAGACGTTCGGACACGCCGCGCAGACGCGGGCGCTCAAGGTGATCGTCGAAGCGTAGCAGCGGCGAGGACGCGGTCGACGACCGCGCCGGATTCGCCGACGTAGCCGGCAGGATCGAGCAGGCGCGCCAGCGCGGCGCGGTCGAGGCGGGCGGCGAGCGCCGCGTCGGCGGCGAGCGCGTCGAGAAACGGGATCTTCTCATCGATCGCGCGCGCGGCGGCCCGTTCAACCGCCGTGTGGGCGGGGCCGCTGCCGATCCGTTCCGCCAACGCCATCGCGACCGCTTCCGAGAGGATGAGGCCACCGGTCAGGTCGAGGTTGCGGCGCATCCGCACCGGGTCGACCGTCATCCCCTCGGCGAGCGCGCGCGTCTGCGCGAAGGCGGCCGAAGCCAGCACGACCAGCTGCGGTAGCGCGATCTCTTCGCTCTGCCAGGGGCCGGTCGAGCGCTGGTGGTCGCTGGGCATGGCGGCGAAGAGCGCGGGTAGCAGCGCGTCGACACCGCGCGTCGTCGCCAAGATGTACTCGCAGGCGATCGGGTTGCGCTTGTGCGGCATCGCGCTCGACCCACCCCGGCCGGGCGCGTGCGGCTCGAAGACCTCAGCGACCTCGGTCTGCATCAGCAGCATCACGTCGGTGGCGATCGTCGCCATGCTCCCGCAGAGCGTCGCGATCGCCGCCGCCAGCTCGACGAAGCGGCTGCGGTCGACGTGCCAGGGTGCGTCGGGGACGGCCAGGTCGAGTTCGCGCGCGAGAGCGACCGTTACCGCGCGGCCGCGCGCGCCCAGCGAGGCGAGCGTTCCGACCGCGCCGCCGAATTGCAGCGTCTGCGCCCGCGCGGCGGCAGCCTGCAGGCGTTCGAGTCCGGGCAGCAGCGGGGCGAGCCAGACGGCGCAGACGTAGCCGAAGGTGACAGGCAGCGCGTGCTGGAGGTGCGTTCGCCCAGCCATCACGTCGTCGCGATGCCGGCGCGCGCGGGCGGCGAGCGCAGCGATCGTCGCGCGTAGGTCGGCTTCGAGCAGCGCGACCGCTTCGCGCAATTGCAACACGGTCGCCGTGTCGAGGACGTCTTGCGTCGTCGCACCCCAGTGGACGAAGCCGCCGGCCCAGGCGCCGGCGAGCGCCGCGAGCTGCTTCGTCAGCGGGACGACCGGATACCCGACGAGCTGCGCGCCGGCGGCGATCGCTTCGACGTCGAGCCGCTCGACGTCCGCCGCGGCGGCGATCGTTGCGGCGGCCTCGGCCGGGATGACGCCGACCGACGCCTCGGCGCGCGCCAGCGCGACCTCGAAGGCGAGCATCGCCGCGAGCCGCCGGCGGGCCGAGAAGACGGTGCGCATCGCCGCCGTCCCGTACAGCTCGTCGAACAGCTCGCTTTGCGGCACTGGATCAGACGGCAAGAAACGCCGTCTCGCCCTCGCCTTGCAGCACGACGTCGAAGCGGTAGACGATCAGTCCGTCGGCGGACTCGACCGGCTGCGCGATCAGCGTGCGCCGGACCCGCTCGTCACTGACCGAGCGCAGCAGCGGATCGTGCGCGTTCGCGGCGGCCTGGTCGGCGAAGTAGATCCGCGTCACCACCCGCTTGAGCAGGCCGCGCGCGAAGATCGTCAGGTTCGCGTGCGGTGCCTGCGTCGTGCCGTCCGCCTCCGGTGCGGCGCCCGGGAGGACCGTGCGAAAGGCATAGTGCCCGGCGTCGTCGGTGCAGACGCGGCCGAAGCCGCGAAAGTGCGGATCGGCGGGAAGGGGGCGGTCGTCGTCGGGATGCGCGTAGTGGCCGTTCGCGTCGGCCTGCCACAGCTCGAGCATCGCGTCGGGGACCGGCGTGCCGTCGCCGTCGAACACGGTCCCCTCGATGACGATCGCGGTCCCGCTCGCGCCCTCGCGCGTCAAGTCGCTCCAGGTCGGCCGGTCGAGTTCCACCCGAAAGAACGGTCCGATCGTCTGCGAGCCGGTCGGGATCGGCATCAGCGCCCCTCCATCGGCGTCTCGAAGCGGCCGCGCATGACGATATCCCAGCGGTAGCCGAGGGCGTATTCCGCCTCGCTGAGGTCGGCCTCGTAGGTCGAGATCAGCCGCTCGCGGGCGGTGCGCTCGGGGATCGCGTGGTAGACCGGATCGGTCTCCAAGAGCGGGTCGCCGGGGAAGTACATCTGCGTGATGAGCCGCGAGGCGAAGCCCGGGCCGAAGATCGAGAAGTGGATGTGCGCCGCGCGCCAGGCGTTGTAGGTATTCCGCCACGGATAGGCGCCGGGGCGAACGGTCAGGAAGCGCCACCGGCCCTCGTCGTCGGTGAGGAAGTGACCGCCGCCGGTGAAGTTCGGGTCGAGCGGCGCGTCGTGCTGGTCGTCGCGGTGATGGTAGCGGCCGGCGGGGTTGGCCTGCCAGATCTCGACCAGCGTGTTGCGCAGTGGTCGTCCGTCTTCGTCGATCACGCGGCCGGTGACGATGATCCGCTGTCCGACCGCCTCCGGCCCGCCGGGGCGCGCCCGGGTCAGGTCGACCAGGTCGGCGCCGGCCCAACCGTCCTCGAAGGCCGGGCCGGTGACTTCGGAGAGCGTGTGCGCGATCGCGAGCGGTTCGCGCGTCGGATGCCGCTTGATCGTGCTGGTATAGTCCGGCCAGTCGTACGGCGGCTGCGTGCCCGGAATCTCCGGTCCGAACCGGCGGCGGCTGCGTGCGATCACGAAGTGTGCTCCTTGTCGAGCTCGGCGAAGACCTCGACGGTGTGGTGAAAGGCGGTGTTGGCGGCGGGGACGCCGGCATAGATGGCGACTTGCAGCAGCGTCTCCTTGATCTGGTCGCGCGTGGCGCCCGTGTTGCGCGAGGCGCGCACGTGCAGGCGGAACTCCTCCCAGCGCCCGAGGGCGGCCGTCATCGCCAGGGTCAGCAGGCTGCGCACGGGGCGCTCGAGCCCCGGCCGGGTCCATATCTCGCCCCACGCGTACTCCGTGATCATCGTCTGGAAGTCACGGGTGAAGTCGGTGACGTTGCGCAGCGAACGGTCGACGTGCGCGTCGCCGAGCACCGCTCGCCGTACGACCATCCCGCGCTCGTACTTCTCGCTCGCGCTCATCGAATCGCCTCGGCGAGCGGCCGCGCCGGATCGGTCAGGAACGTGGCCAGCAAGGAGTTGAACTGCGCGGGGCGCTCGGCGTTGAGGATGTGCGCCGCGCCGTCGAGCAGCGCCAGCCGCGCGCCGGGGATGGCGGCGTGCATCGCTTCGCCCGCGGCGGGGGGCGCCGCGAGATCGTCGCGCCCCGAGATGATCAGCGTCGGCGCGATGATGCGCCGGTCGTCCGCGCGCAGGTCGGCGTCGCGCACGCTGATGCAGCCGCCGATGTAGCCGGCGTCCGGCGTGCGCGCGACCATCGTGCCGAAGCCGGCGACGAGATCGGGCCGTTCGCGGCGCGTCGTCTCGGTGAACCAGCGGGCCAGGATGCCGTCGACGAGACTCGCCACCCCGTCCTTCTCGACGGCCGCGATCCGGGTGTTCCAGAGTTCGGCCGTGCCGAGCTGGCTGCCCGTCGCGCACAGCGCGAGCGCCTCGACGCGCTGCGGCAAGGTGGCGGCGAAGCGCTGCCCGACCATCCCGCCGATCGACAGACCGACGTAGCGAACGCGTCCGATGTCGAGGACGTCGAGCAGGCCGACCAGGTCCGAGGTCAGCGTGTCGACTGAGGCGCGGCGCTCGCCCGGCGTCACCGAGGTCAGCCCATGGCCGCGCATGTCGTAGCGCAGCAGGCGGAAGCGATCGACGAGTGCCCCGACGTTGTCGTCCCAGAGGTGATACGAGGTTCCCAGCGAGTTGCCGAACGCGACGACCGGTGCATCGGCCGGTCCGGTCAGCTCGTAGTGGACGACTAGATCGTCGACTCGAACGAAGGGCATCCGTCGGTTTCCTCTCCCCGCAGCCAGTGGGCGGTGGCGTTGCGGACATGCTCGCGCGCGAGTCGCTCGGCGGCGACGGCGTCACCGGAGCGGATCGCATCGAGGATGCGCGCGTGCTCGCTCGCCGAGACGGTCAGCCGTCGCCCTTGGTCCTGCATCCGCATGTAGACGACCTCGGACGACATCCGCACCAGCGGCACGAAGCTTTGCAGGCGCGCGTGGCCGGTCGCCTCGACGATCTTGACGTGAAAGTCGGCATTGGCGACCAGGTAGCGATGCTTGTCGAGCGGGGCCAGCGCGCGCATCTCCTTGGCCAGTGCGCGCAGCTCGCGCTCGAGCGCGGTGGGGAGACCGCGCTCGGCGGCCAGCCGCGCGGCCAGGCCGTCGACCATCTCGCGCACGTCCATGATCTCGCGCGCGTCGCGGTCGTCCAGCGCCACGACCGAGGCCGCACCGCTCGGCGCCATCGTGACGAAGCCTTCCTGCTCGAGTGCGACGAGCGCCTCGCGCAACGGCGTGCGGCTGACGCTGAGCTGGCGCGCGAGGTGTTCCTGACGCAGGACCGTCCCCGGCGCGAGCTTGCCCTCGAGGATCAGCCGGCGCAGTTGGTCGACGATCCCCTCCTTCATCCGCGGGGCGCGGCCGATGGTGATCGGCGTGATGACGTCGAGTGTGCCGATATCCTCGACTGGCGAACGCTTCATGATGGGGCTCCTTGGGCGAGCAGCGGTAACACCTCGGTGCGCAACCGGTCCTTCGCGACACGCATCGTCGGCGTCAGCGGGAAGGCGTCGCGGAAGACCACGCGCAGCGGCACCTTGTAGGGCGCGAGTCGTTGGGCGGACCACGCGCGCAGCGACTCTTCGTCGGCCGTCTGGCCGGGCTCGAGGATCACACACGCCACGACGTCCTCCTCCGAAAGCTCCGACGGCACGCCGATCACCGCGGCTTCGCGGACCGCCGGGTGCAGGGTGAGCACGTCTTCCACCTCACGCGGCGCGATGTTCTCGCCGCGGCGGCGGATCATCTCTTTGTAGCGGCCGACCAGGATGACGTCGCCGTCGGGATCGACGTATCCCGCGTCGCCGGTGTGGAGCCAGCCGTCGGCCAGCGTCCGCGCGCTGATCTCGGGGGCGTTCCAGTAGCCGGGGGTCATCGCCGGGTTGCGGAATTGCAGCTCGCCGACCTCACCATCGGGGACTTCCGTCCCGTCGGCCGCGACGATCCGCAGCTCGTTGGGCACCAAACCGGCCGGATGCTGGCGGGCGCGGCCGATGCTGCCGGCCTTCGCGCGCGACGTCGGGCTCTCGATCGTCCCGAAGGTCGTCTCCGACATCCCGAAGCCGGTCACGATCTTCACGCCGAAGCGCGTTTCGAAGGCGCGGTTCGCCGGCGGCTCGAGCGCGGGCGCGGCGTAGATCGTGCGCAGCGTGCCGGGGACGAACAAGTCCTCCGGCTGCTTGGCGAGGATCGCCAGCATCGCGCCGATCAGATTGACGGCCGTGACCGAGAGATCCGCCGCATCGCGCCAGAACGTCGAAGCGCGAAACTTCGCGCCGACGTGCATCGGGTAGCCGTTGGCGAGCGCCGTCATCAGCGAATACGCCTCGGCGTTGATGTGGAAGAAGGGCAGCACGCACCACAGCCGCTGCGGCCCGAACAGGCCGAGCCAGGTCGGCATCGACTCGCCGGCGCCGGCGTAGGCGAGGTGCCGCACCTGCGCGCCTTTGGGGCGACTGGTCGTCCCCGAGGTGTAGACGATCGCCGCGACGTCCTCGGGCTCGGCGGGATGCGCAGCGATCGGCTCGGCGTCCTCGCCGATGCGACCGACGCCGATCTCGGCATCGAGCCCGCCGTAGGGGATCACCGTGCCGGCCCGGCCTTCGCCGAAGCCGATCGCATCGTCGCCCGCCGCCAGCAACACCAGTGACGGCCGCAGGTCGTCGAGCAGATACAGCAGCTCGGGCTTGGTCAGTGCCGGGTTGGTGGCGGCCGGAACCGCGCCGATGTGGATCGCGCCCAGCCACGCCTCGATCGTCGCGAGCGTGTTGCCGCCGCGGATCAGGATTCGGTTGCCGGGGCCAAGCCCCCGCGCGCGCAGCCAACCGCCGATCCGCGCGACGTGGTCGGCGGCCTGGGCGAAGCTATGCGCCTCGCTCGCGCTGGTGAGGAACGGCGCGTCGCCGAAGCGGGCCGCGGCCGACGCCACGAGCCCTGGGATCGTCAGCGTGCCGACTGGATTTTGTATCCTGGAATCCAAGATACAATGCAGTTCGTCGCCCGAAGGGCGACGCCTCTCCAGCCCGACGAATCCGCCGGTCGAGGCGGAAAGCCCTGGGCCCGGGTCCCGAGGACTGGCAAAAAAAGACTAGTTGGCAGCAGGAGAAGCGTGACGGGGAGCACAAACGCGCCACCCTCGTAGGTGCGGTGAGCAGTAGTGCGCTTGCCTCTACTGTTGCTTCTCACAGGACGTCGTGGCCGGCGCGAAGCAAGACGCGAATTGTCTGGACGCCTGGTGAACGTCTACGTTGAGAGCGCTGAGACGCTGCGCCGCGATTTTGTGCGAGGGCGTCTTCCCGATCTGCTTTGGCGGTCCGCGCGCAGCTCGGTTCTGATCGGCGACGCGCAGCTTGGGAACCAAGTGATTCGGCTCGCGCAGTCGCTCGTACGCGATCCGCCCAAGATACCGCGATCAAAAGCGCTCCGAATGCGGCATGATCCGGAGGACCTTCTTCGCCGTCTGGAAACGCGGCATGATGAAGACCTGGTCGAGCAGATGCTCGCCCACGCCTTGGCGGCAATCGCGATCGAGGTCGTGCTCGCAAAGAACGCGAGATGGTCGCGGGAGAGGCCCGACGATTCGGCGGTCCTCGCACAGGTGTCTCCTGTGGCGACGCTTTTTGTCACGCGCCTCGTCCGCGCAGACAGCCACGGTGCGCGTGTCGACGCAGCGCATCAGTTGGTAGACTTCCTTCGCGACCGTCGTCGGCGGACCGTTCGGGAGGTCTCGTATGCAGATGCGTCAGCCGCCCTCGCATCGTCTACCCTTTCGCTTTGGGCATAGTCGCCCGCACCTCGTCCTTCCTGCAGGAGAGAAAATCATGCACAAGATTAAGGGGATCAAGTCGGGCAAGAAGTCCAAGGCGAAGAAGCTGCGAAAGGGAGCGGGCAAGGTCGCGCGCGCGGCTAGGGTCGGGAGTGCGCAAACGGAAAAGGTGCGCGCCGAGTCGCGTTCAGGAGTCGCAGCGGGTCAGTACCCAGGAAGTGTCATCGCGGCCAGGACGAGGAGGCGCTGTGAGGACATTGGTGGTGCAGGCTGTGTCCTGCGGAATCATGTTGGCGCTTGGGCTCACGGGGGCGGTGGCGCTCGCGGGCCCGAGCCCATCACCGGTGATTGTCAGGTTTCACGAGGTCGACTTCGCAACATTCGAGGACGAGCGCGTTGCCCGCGCGTTTTGCGCGCACAAGATGTTCCTGTGG
>JBEKLD010000112.1:0-10321 GCA_050010375.1 Vulcanimicrobiaceae bacterium | reverse complement strand
CCTGGCTCGGCGTGGTATGCCCCGAGCGCAGCCGACTGCTTCGGCAACTCTGCATCGCCATCGTTGACCTCGGCTTTCTCGGCAGCGAGTAGAGCCGCCGTCGCCTTATCAAGAGCAGCCTTCAAAGCCGCCGCCTCCTCGACAAACCATTGGCTCGCGATCGCGACCTCATGTTTAATGATAGAACCGCGAGTAACCGTAACGATCGCGCGCCGTTTGTCGGGTGGCCCGTCGAATGGCGTGACGAAGACCTGCAACTTAGCCATCGTTGGCCTCCTGGGCTTGCCGGACTTCGGATATGGCGCCCGCAATAGCGCGGATCAGCGTTGCGTTGCCTTGGCCCGTCCGCTCGGCGATCACGAGGACCTGTTCGTCCGTCAGTGGCAGGGCTTGCCGGGCGGGCGGCTGAGAAGAGAGGGCGGCTTCGTTAGGGTCGGAGGGCGGCAGTATGCCGAAGCGGCCGTGCTTGTCGGAGTCCCAGGGTTCCCGCGCGGTCTCCGACGGGGGTGAGGCAGCGAGGAGGGCTCGGAGGGTCGCTGCGGCTCTTCGGAGCGCCTCTCGCGTTACTTCGTAGTCTAAGTCGCCCGCGCACCACTCGGCGGCAAGTTCTATCGCCGCCTGCTGCCGCGGCGTCAGCTTCGCCACCTCCGGCGTCGGCGATGGCGGCGCGGCACGCGAAGCGAGCCGATCCGCGACCCGACCCAGAAGTGCCCGCGCCCAGGCATGATCCGAAGGATCCATATCCTCGTCGGCCGCCCATCTGCGCAGCGCCGCCACATCGTCGTCATCAGTCGGCGGTCTGCTCCCCGTCATCGTCCATCCTCTGCGCGGCAGGCGTTGATCGTCATGCGGCACCGGCTCGAGCCTCGTAGGCTTTCGCGATCGCACCGTACTCGGTGGGCATGTTGACGAAGGCCCAGGTCAGCATCGCGGTGTCGTGCGACTCGGCCGCTGCTACGTTGCAGCACCGGTGCCCGGTGTTCGTCACCACGCGCACCGCCCGATCGTCCCAAAGTTCCACCATGCCGAAGTCTTTGGTCACCGTCGCCGGCAGCTCGACGCCGATGTGCTCGCGGGTCCACGCTGCGATCGCGACCCACGCTCGTTCCCTGACGTCTTCTTTGTGGCACATCAGGCAGCGGCCGAAGGTGAACGGCCCGCACGATCTCCCAGAGTCGCACGGCTGCGGGCCGACGCGCGCCGTGAAGATGCGGACCTCGATTCCCTCGGCGATCCACGCCTTGACACGCTCCACCATCGGCGCAATCGGGTCGCCGATGCGGTCGATGGCGAATGCGCCCTTCTCTGGCCAGTAGTGCTCGGCCAGCGTGCCATCCAGATCGACGCCGGTCCATCCGGCGTTACTCGTCATCGTCGTCCCCATCGTCGGCGTCCGGTGGCACGACGATCTCTCCTCGCGCCGCCATCTCGCACACTCGGTAGTGACCTTCGGTCGCAGCCTTCGCGTCGCTGTAGCCCTCGGCGTGCAGGCACGGCGTGACGACGATGCGGCGCTGGCCACAGTCGCAGCCCTTGGCGGTGCACGGCTCGCCGGCGCGGAAGACCCCCGTCTCGAACTTGCGCCCAAGCCCGATGTCTTCGTAGCCGCCGTTCTTCTCGATGAACTCGGCCTCTCGGGCTTCGCCGGCCAGCGTCAGCGGGAAGCCGCGGACCCGAGCAAAGACAGTCTGCACCGAATCGATCGGGAGATATTCGCCGACAGTCGAGACGACGAAGTCCCCCACTTCGGTCGCCAGATGAAAGCGGCACCAACCGGCGCAGATGAAATGCGCGGCGCGTCCGAACCAGCGCCACTCGCTGACGGGGACGACCGCGCTCTCCCTGGCACTCGTCATCGCGCGCCCCGAATCGCCGCCCACGCCCGCCGCCACCACGGCTCGACGCGCCGCACGGTCGGCCGCAGCTCGGCACCGTCCGCGGTCCTGAAGGCCGCCGTGACCGTCGCTTCCTGCCCGTGGCAGCGGCACCCGAGCGTGTAGGTCGGGCGCTCGACCATCACGCCGTCGGTGCCGAGCTCGCCGGTGTAGCCGAAGAGCCCGGCGATGCGCGACCCGCTCGCCGGCATCACACCGCTGCTCCCAGCGGCAGGGACGGCTCGCGGATGAGTGCGCCGGCTTCCGCGGCCGCGCGGACAATGAACTCCAGGTCGGCCTCGGCCTCTTTGAGCGCGCGCTTGTACGGGCGGAGCGCGCGATCGGCGGCGTCGACGCGGGCTTGACGCTCGGTGATCTCGCAGAGCCACTGCTCGGGCGTGCGTGCGGGCGCCTCAACGAGTGGTTCACCCCGCCGACCGCCCTGGACGACGTTCGCCCGTTCGCCGTTGACGGTCTGCGCCTCGATCAGCGTAGCGATCGCGGAGAGCCCCGCGTCCTCGTCGTCGCCGTCCCACTCGATCAGCGGGAACGCCTCGGGCTTGATCTGGATCCTCCCGCTCTTGCGCCTGGTGACGGTGACGACGTGAGCCGTGCCGGCGACCTCGACGTCGGTCGTGAAGACCTCCTTGATCGGGTCGCGCAGCTCGGCGGCATGCGCCGTCAGCTTCTCCGTGACGCTCTCAAGCGCGATCTCGACGGTGTCGCCGTACGCCTCGATCGCCTTGCGGCGCCCGGTCTTCACGACCGCATTGAAGCCGCCGTCGGGCACCGGGTGCACGAGCGCGGTGAACTCGCGCCCCTCGACCGTGATCGTGCGCTCGACCTGTTCCTGCTCATCGGCGACCGAGAACGCGGCGCCGGCGAAGACCGATCGCGACCACGAGCCCGTCTGGCCGACCTTGAGCCCGTCGGGCGCCTCGTCTTCGAAGCGGACGATCTCCCAGGGGACCAGCGCCGCGCGGCCGGCGCCGTCGATCTCGCCGGTGCGATAGACGACGCCCTTGAGATCGACGTAGTTCGTGTTTGGCTTGATGTCGCTCGGCCTCATGCTACGCGACCCCCGCGAGCGACGTCGGCGCGTAGCGCTGCGCCAGGTACGAAATCACGCGACCGCACGCCGCGGCGTCGAGGCCCGCTTCGCTCGCCGCTGCGAACTCCGCGTTGAGCTGGAAGAGCAGCTCGGACTCGCGGTCCTCCGGGCTCTCGCCCCCCCCCCCCGATTCGGCCGAGTCGGCGCGCGTGGCGCGCTTCTCCTCTTGCCACTTCTCGTAGGCGCGTTTGTGATTCGACTTGTAGTGCGGGCGCAGGTGCGCCATCTGCGTTTCGGTGTGGCCGCACTTGAAGCGGCAGTTGTAGGTCCTGGGTCCGGTCGCCATGGTCGGGTCACTCCTCATCGTCGTTGGTGCTTAGGTTGAAAAATGGTTAGCCGTAGGTCTCGCGTAGGTCGTCGATGTCGCGATCGGTCAAGCCGTCGCGGGTCGGCGGCGCAACGATGTGCGCGGGCGCGCCGTCGATGTCGCCCGTATAGATGCGTGGAAGGCGGCTCTCGGCGTACTCGTCGAGCCCGCTCTCGCCGGGCGCCGCGAAGCCGAGCTGCTCGGTGCGCTGGCGCCGAACGCCCGGTTCGAACCAAAGCGGGATGGAGTCTCCGTTCTTGTCGACGTCGTACCATGCGGCGCGCGCGCCGTCGTAGTAGTTCGGGATCGCGCCCTCGCCGCCGTCGCGTGCGGCGACGACGATCAACTCGGCCTCGTGCGGCTTCGCCACGGGATCCGCACGCCAGGGGCAGATGATCGTGTGGGCGTGGTTCTCGAGCGCGCCGCCGCCACGGATCTTCTGCAGCGTCGCGCGGGACGGGCGTTCCGTCGCGCCATCGCGGTTCGGGTGGACGACGACGAACGCCGGGCACTCGAAGTCCGCCCCTAGGTCCATCATGCCGCGGTAGACCTCGTCGAGCGCCTGCGTCTCCGTTCGCTCCTTGCCGAAGTCGCGAGCCTCGTCGACGAACCCGACGTGGTCGACGGCGATACCAGAGAGTGCTCCGAAACGGTTGCGCACCTCGCGGCAGATTCGCCAGAACGCGCGCAGCGAGCGGTGCTTCTTCCCGACGATGACCAGCGGCTTAACCCGCAGCGCGTCGCGCGCGGCGATGATCAGCGAGATGTCGCTCTCGCGCAGGTCGCCCGTCCGCTGGCGCCGCGCCGACACGCCGGTGCGCAGAGCCAGGCGCCGGCGCTCGAGGCTCTCGTCGCCCATCTCGAGGGCGAAGAGGACGAACGGGCCCTGCTCGTCGGCTGCGAACTCGCCCATGGTGAGCATCCAGCCCGTCTTGCCGACCTTCGCCGGCGCGACGACGCCAATGAGCTCGCCCGGGCCGAAGCCGCCAATCAGCGCGTTGAGCTTGCGCCACGGCGACTTCACGATCCGCACCTTCTCGCCGTGGATCATTCGCTCGACCAGGGCGTCCATGACGGCGCCGGGCTCCGGCATCGGTGCCGGCGCGACGCCGCGCTCCGTGACCGCGGCCAGGGTGCGCTCGGCGGCGATGACGCCGGCGGCCTCGTCTCCGAAGGACTCGTAGCCGAGCTGCGTGATCCGGGTACCGGCGTGGATCAAGCCCCGGCCGATCGCTGTCGCGCGCACGCGCTTCGCGTAGTGGGCGGCCGAGGCCGCCGTCGGGACGGTGTCCATCAGCGACCCGAGGTACGCGATACCGCCGATCTTGTCGAGCATGCCGTGTACGTTGAGCTCGCCGGCGAGCGCGACTTTGTCGAGCGGCTCGCCGCGCCGCCACAGGGCGCCCAGCGCCATGTAGATCGTCTCGTGCAGCGAGGCGTAGAAGTCGCCGGGCTCGAGGATCTCGGCGACGACGTCCATCATCTCGTGGTCGATCAGAACCGAGCCCAGCACGGCCATCTCGGCCTCGAGCTCGTTTGGCGGGATGCGGTCGACGCCGGCGCGATCGCGGGCGAGCGGCGTGACGCTCACTCGAGCTTCTCCCAGTCGACCGGACCGATGTTGGAGGGGGCGCCTGCACCCGCGCGGGCGCGGTCCCGTGGTGCGCCGGCGGGGATCAGCGGCACCTGCGCGGCGCGATTCTTCGCCACCGTAACCCAGTAGTTTTCGGGCCGTTTTCCGTTCGGATTCGCTTCGATCGTGATGTCGCCGGCATGCCGCCACGCATCGCGCCCGTACTCGGTGAGCGCGTCGTGAAGCACACGCCGGATCCGCTGGACGCGGCTCTCGGCGATCTTGCCGTCGCCGTGGGCGGCGACGAGCACCAGGAACTCCGCCACGAGCGCCTCGTCGGCCGGATCGTCGAATGCGACGGGCGCGACGTCAGGCGGGGCGGGGCGAATCCGTGATCGCCCGGAGTTCGCCGTAGGAGAACTCTCTGGTCTGGCTTGGCTTGGACGCGATCGCGCGCCCGCGTTAGGCCGCGGCTGTTCTTGCTCGGGGTTGCCGTGGCCATTTGCCGCGGCGTTTGCCGCGGCAAAATATCGCTCGCTGGTCGCCCTCGCGCCAGCCCTCCCGTTGGCGGCGTAGGTCGACCGCTTCTTCTCGTCTCGGACCATCCGACGGGAGAAGATCGTGCCGTCGTCGTCGACGCTGCAGACGTTCTTGGCGACGAGCTCCTTGAGGGCGCGGACGACGGCCGCCTTGGGCGCGACGACCTGCGCCGCGATGAAGGCGGCGTCTCGCAGCCCGCAGCGCCGGTCAGCGACCACCAGGTAGCCATAGGGCGTCGCCTCGTGCATCAGCGAGAGCAGGTCGGCCCAGAGGCCGCGTGCGGCGAGCGACGACGCTCGCAGACGCGGGTCGCTGCGCCAGTCGCGGGTGTAGAGCGCCAGGTAGGGCTGGGCCATCAAACCGTTACCGCAGACCCGTATCGCGAGCCATTCCACGGCGGGCGCAACCGGTCGAAGACGGCGGAGTTCGAAAGCGCGCGGCCGCCGAGCTTCTCCAGCGTGCGGAAGACCTCGACGAGGGCGTTCTGAGCGGCTGAGGTCACGCTGCGCCCTCGCGCTGATCACCGAGGCCGAGCGCCACGAGCGCCCGCAGATAGATGGCCGTTGCCGTGAGGACCTCGACGGCGTTGCCGACCTGCATCGTCTGCGAGCCGCGGCCTCCGACGAGCCGGTAGCCGGCCGGGAAACCCTGCGCGAGCAGCAGCTCGTCGATGTCGAGCATCCGGAAGAGCACGTCGACGAACCAGTAATCGTCGCCAACCTTAACGATACGCGGATCCTCGCGATCCCAGAAGCCACGCTGGCGCTCCATCGCGCGGGCAACGGGATTCGCGAGCCCCATCCCGTTCTTGGTCGTGACCGGCGGGATCAGGCCGCCGAGGCTGTAGCAGCGGGCGCCCGCGGTCTCGAACAAGCCTCGCTGTCGGTTGACCCGGACCAAGTACGGCTCGGCAACGCGCAGGAAACCCGCGGTGGGGACCGTCGGCATCGGCTGCGTTGTGGCGTCGCGCGCGACGCTGCCGCCATGCTGGCCCAGGATGAGCGGGACCGCCACCGGCTCGGCGACCGCGATGTGGCGGCCACCGGCGAGCACCGACGGCAGGAGGCCGTCCAGCGATCGCGCCGTGGCATGCCTGCGCAGCACGACAAGAAACGGCGAGATGAAAGCCTCGCCGCAGAACTGCCGCACGCCGGCAGCGAGCCGCCGGATCGTCTCCTCGGCGAGATAGTCGCGCCCGTTGGGGCCGAAGAGCGGCCTGAAGATCGACCTCGACGCCAGGCCCAGCTTGATGACCGAGCGCGCTGGCGTGTACGGCTTGAGATTGCCGCTCAGTACCTCCGGCGCGTCCGGCGGTCCAAACTGCGGCTCCGGAAATACGTAGTCGACGCCGGGCGCCGTGAAGACCATGAAGAGGCGCCGGCGCGTTTGCGGCGCCCCGTAGTCCGCCGCGTTGACGATCCTCCACTGCCCTTTGTAGCCACCGCCGGCCGATTCCATCGCGCCGAACCACATGCGGAACGTCTCGCCGCGGCGCGCTTTGATCGGGCGCACGAGCTGCTCTCCACCCTTCGTCAGCTTGGGCGAACCGTCGCCGTTGAAGACAGCCTCGACGGGTCCATAGTTGAGGAATGGCGGGACGTTTTCGACGATGACGATGCGCGGGCGGTAGCGCTCGACTTCGCGCACGATCGCCCACGCCGAGGCTCGGTTGAGGTAGTCGAGACTCGCGCCGCCCTTCGCGTAGCTGTGCTCGGTGCAGGCAGGTTCGGCCAGAAGAATGTCGAGCCGCCCGGTGCGCGAGAGGTCGCGCATGCGCAGGTTGTCGACGTTCATCCGTAGATGACGCGCATTGGGGTGGTTCACTTCGTTTGAGGCGACGGCATCGGCGTTGTGGTTGACGCACGTCAGAGCGCAAGGAACGTCGAGCTGCGCGCACGCTCGCGCGAAGCCTTCGGCCGCGCCGCCGGCGCCGCTGTAGATGTTCGCGGCCCGCAGGAGCTGCGTCACGCGAACCGCCCTTCCGTCGCGCTCGTCTCCCGAGTGCGGAGCGGCCCCCAGGTCAGCAGGGAGCCGACGCGGTCGAGCAGCTGGTCGAGATCGATCGCTTCCAAGCGCCGCCGGAAGTCCTGCGGATCGAACGGCGTGGGTTCCCCGGTGGCCCCGACGTACCGGACGATCGCGCAGTTGAGCGCGACGGGATCCCAGCCGGGGAACGCTGCGACAACGCCCTCCCGAGAGCCGATCGCATGCGCGCGCCGCAGGCGCTCCTTGATCGGCTCGGTCCAGATCGTGACGCCGTGAACCTTCCCGTGGTGCCCTCGCGCGCTAGTGCGCAACGGTGGCGCCGGCGCCGGCCCGAGCGCCGCGATCTGCGCGATGTCGAACGTCTTGCGCGGCGCGAGTCGTCTGTTCAAGCGACCCTCGCCTTCGCAGCCGCGACCGCCTCGATGGCGCGCCGATGCGCCTCCGCAAGCTCGGGCGTCCCGATGCCGGCGCCCTTCGCGTAGGCCCGGTAGACGTCTCGCTGAATTCCCAGCGGAACGAGCCGCCAATCGGCAGCGCACATGAGCAGGCGGTCCGAGACGAGGATCTTGCAGCCGGGGGCGGCGCAGGGGTGGGGCATTTACGCTGCTGCTCCAATCTGTTCGCGGGGGTCGCGGGGCCACGGCTCGCGCAGCGCCGGATGCTGTGAGAGTGGCGACCGGTGGGCGATCCCGAACCCAAAGCAGAGCTCTGACCACACGAAGTAGCCGAACCCCGTTGGCCGATGCCGAAGCGGCGTCTCGCGGTCGTACGCCAGGTGGTCCTCGCAAGGGTGCAGCACGACCGTGATGTGCGACGGAGGCTCGTCGCGCGGCACATAGCACGCCAGCATCGAATTCGCGCGCATGTCCTCGGCGGCGAACTTGACGTACACGTAGTTGGTGGCGTGGACGATCCGGCCCGGTGTCCCGCGGTACCATACGCGCGCGCCGCGGTGAGCTGGCACGCCGTAGGAATCCCGGACGTAGGCGAACGGCGAGCCCGTCACGCTGCCGTTCCGATCTGCGGGTACTCGCGAATGCGAAGGTCGACGGGGAATCGGTCGATCTCGGTGCCGGCGGGATCCGCGCGATCGCGGCCGTCGCCGGTGGCGCCCGACCAGACGGCGCCGAGCTGCTTGACGTGGACTGCGGCGCCGGCATTTCGCGCAGCGGCGACGACGTCGCGTGCCCAAGCAAGGTCCATCGGCCGCGCGTGCGCGCCGGATTCACCGCCGACGATCACCTCGTGGATCCCCTCGAGGCGCCCGTGGAGATCGAGTTGGCCGATCAGCGGCTCGCAGGACAGGAACCGCGCCGCTGCCGGCACCGTGCGCAGGAGCGGGATGCGTTCGGCGACACGCTGATCTTCGACTGTCGTGCCGAGCCAGACGTTGGGATAACCGCCGTCCCAGTCGGGCGGCAGCATCGCGGCGATGTTCTCCGGGCGCTTCGTCAGCAGCAGCCAGTCCAGATGCGGCGTCGCTTGGATCAGAACCCACAAGCGCGCACGCGGCTCGACGACGCCGGGATGCTCGTCGAAGACGTCGGCGAGCGACGCGCAGAACACGCGCTCACGTCGACCGGCTTCGGCGGCTTCGCGATCCCAGGCGATCGGCTTCGCCCAGGTCGAAGGCGCCGTCACTCTGCGCTCGGCGTTGACGCCCCACTTCGCCCAGCCCCAGCGGTGCGCCATCGTCTCGGCGTAGCAGTTTCTGCACCCCTCGGAACGGTGCGCGCAGCCGATCCACGGGTTCAGCGTGTATCGAGCCCAGCTGATATCTGTCTCGCCCATCAGGCTGCCGCCCCTTCTGCACGTTGCCTCGCGCGCTCGCGCGCCTGGGCACCCGTCGTCTCCGCGTGACATCCGTGGCAGAGCGTCTCGAGGTTGTCGAGGTGGTGGATACACGAGATGCTATGGTGACGCCGGTCGGCCGGAACGATGTGGTTGACCTCGAGCTGATGGAGCCGCTGGAGCGCCGCGCGGCGATCGTGCCAGTCCGCGACCGCCCGACAGAGCCTCAGTGCCTCGGGCGTCTGGCGCCACGCGTTGTCGCGGCGAGACGCCGGCGGAAGCTCCGGGATCGGGCCGAGCCGCCCAAGTGCTTCGGGCGGAATCGTCCCGTCAGATGCGCACCGAACACAGCGGAAGCTGTCGCGCTCGAGGGCCGCGGCGCGCGCGCTGTTCCACTCGTGGTTGGTGGCTGCGATCGCGAGCGCTAGGCTCGAACAAACGTCAGAGCACCAGCGCCGGCGGCGTCGCGGTAGAGGCCGACTGCACGACACGAGCGCGCAGCGCGCGATGACGCGCTGCAGCTGTGGCCGCAGTGGGCAATCGGTCGGGATCAGGTCTAGTAGGCCCACAGTTTTCCTTAGGTCTCGATCGCCGGTTTGTAGCGGTCGGGGGTCGTGTAGCACGTCCAGGCCTTGGCCTCGCGCGCCGTACGCATCGTCGGAGGGACACGCAGGATGTATTGCTTGTGCCAGCGGGCGCCGCGCCACTCGCCGGCTTCACCTTCGCCTGGGCGGTAGCCGATCGGCTCGGGCGACGAGTTGATGAGCTCGACCATCACGAGCGGCTCGACGTCGTCAATGTCGGCGCGAAGGAGCCGGCCGGCCTCGTCTCGCTGGACTTCGACCGCCCCGATCGCGCGCAGATAGCGCGCGGCGCCGAAGCAGTCGATCATGACGCGCCGGGCTTCGGCGTTCTTCTCAGCCCGAATGTCGTCGGCCGTGATCTCCCACGGTCTCTCAGCGACGTGCTGACCGACCTGGACGCCGCGCAGGAACCACAGAGCCGAGCCGTCGGCCCACCGAATCGCCGGGCCACCAACATGGTGCAGACGCCGAACGCCCCCGCCGGCCTCCGCCGGAGACTGGCGATGGATCTCTGTCGGTAGGTCGCACACGATCGCGAACTCAGGATGCGGCCAG
>JBEKLD010000111.1:0-10471 GCA_050010375.1 Vulcanimicrobiaceae bacterium | reverse complement strand
CATCCTGGACGAACCGTCGATCGGGCTGCACCAGCGCGACAACGACCGGCTGTTGGCGACGCTCGAGACGCTGCGCGACATCGGCAACACGCTGATCGTGATCGAGCACGACGAGGACACGATGCGCTCGGCCGACGTGGTGGTCGACATCGGGCCGGGTGCCGGCGCCGAAGGCGGCCGCATCCTGAGCGTCGGTTCGATCGAGCAGATCGAAGCGAATCCCGAGTCGCTGACCGGCGCGTACCTCTCGGGCCGCCTGTTCATCGCGATCCCCAAACACCGCCGCAAGGCGCGCAGCCTGCTGACGGTGCTCGGGGCGAAGGCCAACAACCTGCGCGGCGTCGACGTCGAGATTCCACTCGGCACCTTCGTCTGCGTGACCGGCGTCTCGGGCTCGGGCAAGTCGACGCTGGTCAACGAGGTCGTCGTCAAGGCGCTCGACCAGCATCTGCACCACCAACCCGCCGGCGGGACCTACGGCCGGGTCAAAGGCGCCGAGGCGCTCGACAAGATGGTCGTGATCGACCAGTCGCCGATCGGCCGCACGCCGCGCTCGAACCCCGCCACCTACACCGGCACCTTCGACCTGATCCGCGAGCTGTACTCACAGGTCCCCGAGGCGAAGGTGCGCGGCTACACGCCGGGCCGCTTCTCGTTCAACGTCAAGGGCGGTCGCTGCGAGGGCTGCCAAGGCGACGGCATCGTCAAGATCGAGATGCACTTTTTGCCCGACGTCTACGTCCCGTGCGAGGTCTGTCACGGCCGGCGCTACAACGCCCAGACGCTCGAGGTGAAGTACAAGGGCAAGTCGATCGCCGACGTCCTGGCGATGCGAGTCGACGAAGCGGCCGATCTGTTCGCGACGATCCCGCGCATCTCGAACAAGCTGCGCACGATCTGCGAGGTCGGCCTGGGCTACATCCAGATGGGCCAGCCGGCGACGCAGCTCTCGGGCGGCGAGGCGCAGCGGATCAAGCTCGCGACCGAGCTCTCACGGCGCGCGACCGGCCGCACCTTCTACGTCCTCGACGAGCCGACGACCGGGCTGCACTTCGCCGACATCCACAAGCTGCTCGACGTGCTGCAGCGGCTGGTCGGGATGGGCAACACCGTGCTGGTGATCGAGCACAACCTCGACGTGATCAAAACGGCCGACTACCTGATCGACCTCGGGCCGGAGGGTGGCGACCGCGGCGGCCAGATCGTTGCGACCGGGACGCCCGAAGAAGTCGCGGCGAATCCGGACTCGTACACCGGGACGTACCTGCGCGGGGTGCTCAGCGACGAGCGCGCGCTGGGCCGGATCCACGTCGATCCGGCTCGGATCGCCGAGCTGGAGCGGGCGAACCGCGCGCAGCTCGACGATCTCGTCCAGAATGGACGCGTCGCGGTCGAGGTCGGGTCTACGCCGCGGAGGTAACCGCGAACATCGTCCGCGCGCCCCGCGTGAAGGACGGGAGCTGCACGACGTCCTCGTCGTGTTGCAGGGAGCTCTCGTCGATCTGGAAGCGGGCGACGAGGCGGTCGAGCCGCTCGGCCTGCTCGCGCAGTGCACGCGCCGTGGCGTCGATCTCCTGAACCCCGGTCGCCAGCTCACTGGTCGCCCGGGCGGCCTCGTGGGCGGCTGCCGACTGCTGTTCGGCCGCCACGGCGACCGGCAGGATCGTCGACGTAACCGAGTGGGTCGTCGTGCGCATCTCGCCGGCGGCGGCGGCATTCTCTTCGACCCCGGTCGCGGCGAGCGCGACGCTCGCCGTCACTCGGGTCGACGCCTCGCGCATCGCATGCGCCCGGCCCGCCAGTTCCTCGGCGACCCCGCGCGTCGTGTCGATCGCGCGGCGCACGCCGGCCAGCGCCGATGCGGCGCGTTCGGCGACTTGCAGGCCGCCGTCCATCGAGGTGCCCGAGGCGCGCATCGCGTCGGCCGCCTTGACCGTCTCGCGCCGGATCGACGAGAGGATCGAGGAGATCTCTCGCGTGGCGTGAGCCGAGCGTTCGGCCAGCTTGCGCACTTCGTCGGCGACGACCGCGAAACCGCGGCCGTGCTCGCCGGCCCGGGCCGCTTCGATCGCGGCGTTGAGGGCGAGCAGGTTCGTTTGGTCGGCGATCTCTTCGATCGTCGAAACGATCTCTTCGACCTGGACGGAGCGCTCTTCGAGCGCGACCATCGCCTGGGCCGCACTCGCCGAGACGTCGCGCAGCTTGCGCATCGCCTGTTGCGTCTCGTCGACGGCGGCGTTTCCGCCGGTGGCCTGTTCGGTTGCTTCACGTGCCGTGCGAGCGAGCTCGCTGCCGTGAGCGGAGAGCGATTCGATGCCGTCGTCGAGTTGTTGGAGCCCGATGGTCGCGGCCTGGATCGCCTCGGCCTGGTGCTCGGCGCCGCGTGCGATCGCTTCGGCCGAGCGCGAGAGTTCCTCGAGTGCGGTCCCGGCCTGCGTGATCTGGCCGGCCTGATCGCTGGCACCGCCGGCGACGCTGTCGACCGACCGCGCGATCTGCTCGACTGCGCTCGCCGACTGGTTGGCGGCCGTCGAGGTCTGCTCGGAGGCGAAGGCGAGGCTGCGCGAAGCACCCATCACGCCGCCGATCAGCTCGCGCAGCGAGCCCATCCCGGTCGTGAGCTGCGCGCCGATCGTGCTCAGCCCTTCAGCGAGCTCGTCGTAACTGTGAACCAGTTCGGAGATCTCATCGGTACCGCGGTCGCCCAGCGCCGTGCGGCTGGAGGCGAACTCCCCGCGCAGGTCGCCGGCGGCGAGCTGGGTGAGGATCGCCGAGAGCGCGGTGAAGTCGTCGCGCACGATGTCGCGCATCGCTTCTGAGACGGTCGTCAGGCGGCGCGTCGTCCGGCGCGCGAGACGCCAGGTGACCAAGATGGTCAGCGCCAGGGCGAGCAACCCGATCGCGAGCATGAGCCCCTCGATCTGGAGGACCTGGGCGTCGAACTCGGCCGAAGATTTTTCGGCGGCCGCATTGGCGACTTTCAGGACGTCGTCGAGTGCCGTGGTCAACGCGGTCATATCGCGATCGTACGCGGCGAACGCGGCCGCGGCCGAGGCGTCGGAGTCGATCGCCTGGATCGCCGACGTCTCTTGCGCGTCGATGTCGGTAAGCAAGGCCGCGATCTGGATGATCTGGTCGGCGGCCTTGGGCAGCGTCTTCTGGTGCTTTTGCAGGTAGTCGATGTCGGTGGCGGCGCCCTCCGTCGCGGTCGTGCGCACGACCAGCTCGCCCCGATCGCGGGTCAGCGCGTAGCCGCGGATCGCCGCCTTGCCGGTGTTGAGCTGTAAGAGGATGTCGCGGGCCTTGGCACGGTAGGAGGTCTTGTTCAGCACGCCGTTCTTGAGCGACTGCATGTGCCCGAACGAGAGCCACACCCCGGCCATTACCACCGCAAGGGCAATGATCGGGACAGCGAACGCGACCGCGATCTGCAGCCCGATCCGGATCTTCACCGTTGCGGGCCCGGCAGAGCGTCCGGCACGCCGACGGTCGGGGCCGAGGCGCGGATGGCGGCCGGCAGTGCGGCCAGGTACCAGCCCAGCGCATCGGCGTGCACCGCGGTCGGCGCGTAGGCGGTCGCAGGGACGGCCGGTGCGGAGACGCCCAGCATCATCGCGGCGGCGAATACTACTACCATCGATTTTATGTCTTGTGCGTGGTACATCGTTTTGACCCTTTCACACGGCTCGACGCGCGGGTGCGCGCCCTCTTGGTATACCGTCGGGCAAGCTGGCGCTCGGGACGAGCGATTGCTGTTTGCTCACCGTTAAGGCATCGCCAAGTCGGCGTTAATTTCGGCTATTTCGCCGAATGAGGGCAGGCAAGCGCTCGTTATTCGGTCCGCGAGCGGGGCGACAAGGAAGCCGTCCGCCCCGTCGAAGCTCGCGCCGGTGGCTTCCTTCGCGCTCGCGATGCTCGTCTGTGCCGACCTGGAGCGCTCGAAGCGCTTCTATCGGAGTGTCCTCGGCCTCAAGCTCGGGACGGACGCCATCCCGCACTGGGTCGATTTCGCGCTCGGGGACGGGACGGTGCTCGGCCTGCACCCCGCCGGCCCCAACCTGCCGGTCCGACCGGGCTCGCTCCAGCTCGGGTTCGCCGTCGACGACGTCGACCGGTTCGTCACCGACGCCCGCACCCTCGGGGTGACGATCCTGCAGGAGCCCCACGACGAGGGCTTCGGCCGGCTGGCGGTGATCGCCGACCCGGACGGCTATCCGATCCAGATCGCCAAGCTCAGGCTCGCCTCGTAGCCGATGGCCCCGAAGGCCGCGGCCGCGCGCGCCGCGGAGCTGCGGACTCGCCTCGACGAGGCGAACTACCGGTACCACGTCCTGGACGACCCGCAGCTCAGCGATTCCGACTACGACGCGCTGCTGCGCGAGCTGCTCGATCTCGAAGAGAGCAATCCCGAGGTCCGCACGCCGGACTCGCCCACCCAGCGGGTCGGCGGCACGCCGGCGTCCGGCTTCCCGCCCTACGTCCACACCCGGCCGATGCTCTCGCTCGGGAACGCCTTCGACCCCGATGAGCTGCGCGCGTTCGACGCGCGGGTGCGCAAGCTCGGCGCGCTGAGCGGCGACGTCGCCTACACCTGCGAGCTGAAGATCGACGGACTCGCCGTCTCGTTGCACTACGTCGACGGGAGGCTCGTCGCGGGCGGGACGCGCGGCGACGGCAACGTCGGCGAGAACGTCACCGCCAACCTGCGCACGATCCGCTCGATCCCGCTCGCGCTGCGCGGATCGAAGCGCGGCCTGCCGCGCCGGATCGAGGTCCGCGGCGAAGCGTACATGCGCAAGAGCGACTTCGAGCGGCTGAACGCCGGCCGCGAGGCGCGCGAGCTGCCGCCGTTCGCGAACCCGCGCAACGCCGCCGCCGGTGGGATCCGTCAGCTCGATCCCAAGGCGACGGCGGAACGTTCGCTCTCGTTCTACGCCTACGCGGTCGGCGAGATCGACGCCGACGATCCTCCGGCGACCCAGTCGACGCTGTTGGCGTACCTCAAAGGGCTCGGCTTCCGGGTCAACGAGCACGCGACCCGCTGCGCCTCGATCGACGACGTGCTGGCCTACGTCGCGCGGTGGGAGGACGAGCGTGACGCGCTCGACTACGAGATCGACGGCGTCGTCGTCAAGGTCGACGACCTCGCGCTGCAAGCGAAGCTCGGCAGCGTCGGCAAAGACCCGCGTTGGGCGGTCGCGTTCAAATTCCGCGCCCGCGAGGCGCAGACGAAGCTGCTCGCGATCGAGGTCAACGTCGGCCGCACGGGGACGATCAACCCCTATGCCGTGCTCGAGCCGGTGCGGCTGGGCGGCGTCACGGTGACCAATGCGACGCTGCACAACGAGGACGACATCCGGCGCAAGGACATCCGGGTCGGCGACGTCGTGATCGTGCGGCGGGCCGGCGACGTGATCCCGCAGGTGGTGGGACCGGTCCTCGCGCTACGCAAGAAGAAGCTCCCCGTCTACGCGCTGCCGACGCGCTGTCCGGTCTGCGGGGCCGACATCGACCGCCCCGAGGGCGAGGCGATGGCGCGCTGCACGAACGCGACCTGCCCGGCACAACTGGTCGAGCGCATTCGCCACTTCTGCTCGCGCGGCGCGATGGACATCGAAGGCGTCGGCGATCAGCTCTCCGCCGCATTGGTCGAGGCTGGGCTCGTGCGCGACGCCGGCGACCTCTACCGTCTCACCGCCAAGCAGCTCTTGGGGCTCCCGCGGATGGCCGAGAAGTCGGCGGCGAACGTACTGGCGGCGATCGCCGCGTCGAAGCCGCGCGGGCTGGCCCGCCTGCTGTACGGGTTGGGGATCCGCTACGTCGGCGCGCAGAACGCGGCGATCTTGGCCGGCGACTTCGGGACGATCGACGCCCTGGTCGCGGCGAGCGAGGAGGACTTGCTGCGCAGCGAGGGGATCGGCGAGCAGATCGCGCGCAGCGTCGTCCTGTTCTTCGCGCAGGGACCGAATCGCGCGATGATCCGCCGCCTACAGGCGGCCGGCGTCGACGCGACCGCCCCGCTACGCCCGCGCGAGCCGGTAGGCGCGCTGGCCGGAAAGACGCTCGTGCTGACCGGGACGCTGCCGGCGCTCACCCGCGAGCAGGCGACGGAGCTGATCGTCGCCGCCGGCGGCAAAGTCAGCTCGGCGGTTTCGAAGAAGACGAGCTACGTCGTCGCCGGCGACGAGGCCGGCAGCAAACTGCAGAAGGCCGAGCAGCTCGGCATCCCGATCCTCGATGAGGCGGGTCTACGCGCGTTGCTCTGAAGCTTGTCAAAGGCCGGGTCAGACGTGCGAGGGGAACGACTCGTGTCCGTCGACGATCCCGTGCGGCACCATGGGCCGCTGGTCGTCGTCGGTGGACTCGATGTGATGGCTGCCGGCGAAGTGTTCCGGCGCCAGGTACATGTACATGGTGGGGACCAGGACCAGCGTCAGCACCAGCGAGCTGAGGATGCCCCCGATTACGACGACGCCCAGGCTCGAGCGAACGCCCGACCCAGGTTCCAGCGCGAGCGCGAGCGGGAGGTTCCCCGCGACGACCGAGATGCTGGTCATGATGATGGGACGGAACCGCGTGAACGCGCTCTCCTTGATGGCGTCGAGCTTCGTGCGTCCGCGCTCGCGGAGCGTGTTGGCGTAGTCGACCAGCAAGATCCCGTTCTTGCTCACGATGCCGACCAACAAGATCGTCCCGATCAACGAGAACAGATTGAGCGTCTCGTGGGTGATCGCCAGCGCCCCCAGCGCGCCGAAGGCCGCCACCGGGACCGAGAACAGGATGATCAGCGGCGAACGATAGCTGTTGTAGAGCGCGACCATCAACAGGAAGACCAGCACGACGGAGAGGATCAGCGAGCCGCCCAGGCCGGTGAGCGTCTGGCCCATGAGGTCCTGTTGGCCGAGCGGGCGCGGCCGCACGATGATGTTCTTGGGGAGATGCAGCGCGGCGATGCGCTCGTAGAACGCCTTTTGCACGTTCGAGAGCGAGGAGGTCGCTGCCACGTTCGAGCTGATGTCGATGACGCTGTTGCGGTCGACGCGAGTGATCAGCGGCGGCGCCGGCGCCCAGGCGAAGGTCGAGAAGTCACCGAGGTGGACGATCGCGCCGTTCGTCGCGCGCACCGGAACCGCCGCGATCGAGGAAAGGTTCTGCTGGTCCTCGATCGGGTAGATCACCTGAACCTGTTCGAGGCCGTCGACCGTGTTGAACTGCGTCGCGATCGCGCCACCGAACGCCGCTTCGGCCGCGACCGCGGCGCTACCGATGCTCACGTTGAGCGCGCGTGCCCGGGCGCGGTCGAAGCGCAGCTCGACCTGCGGCTCGAGTTGCGAAGCCGCGCTGTAGACGTTGGTCGCGCCGGGCGTGGCGCGCAGTGCCTGGAAGGCCTGCTGCGCGTACGGGGTCGGATCGCCGCCCGCGACGTCGGTTACCAGCTCGTCGATCGGCTGCGCGTTTCCGCCGCCGGTCCCGGTCGCCGGGATGCAGACGATCGTCGCGTCGGGGAGCAGCGTGTTGGCCAGCTTCGTGTAGAAGGCGACCCAATAGGTCGTCGAATGCTTGCGGTTGTCGCTCAGGAACAGGTGGACCTGACCGACGTTGCCCTCGAGCAGGAAGCCACCGAAGGGTGAGGAGTAGCCGCCGGCGACGACGGTGTCGGCGTCGATGTCCGGATGTCGGCGAATCGCGCGCTCGAGCCCGAACACGGCGTCCGACGTCTTCGCCAACGGCGTGCCGACGGGATAGGTGACCTGGATGAAGATCTCGCCGCGGTCGACCGGCGGGATGAACTCGGAGCCGACGATCCCCAGCGGCACCAGCGCCATCGCGAAGACGAACGAGGCCGCGGAGACCGCGACGACGACGAGCCGGTGGTCGAGGGCCCATGGCAGAATGCGATGCGCGTACCACGAGCGCACGTTCGCGAACCCGCGAGTGAAGGCGCGGATGATCCCGGGCGCCTTCCATTTCGACTTGAGCGCCCAGTTGCCGGCCAGGCTCGGGGTGATCGTGAACGAGACGAACAACGAGGTCAGCGTCGAGATGACGACGACGATCCCGAACTCGGCCAGGTTGCGCCCGACCTGGCCCTGCAAGAACGCGATCGGCAAGAACACGACGACGTCGACCAGCGTGATGACGACGGCGGCCGTCCCGATCTCGGTTCGCCCGGTGACCGCCGCCTCGGCCGGCGGCTGGCCCAGCTCGAAGTGCCGTTCGATGTTCTCCAGCACGACGGTCGAGTCGTCGACCAGGATCCCGACCACCAGCGTCATGCCGAGCAGCGAGATCGTGTCGAGCGTCAGGTTCATCATCTGCATGAAGAACAGCGCGACGCACAGCGAGGACGGGATCGCGACCAGGACGACGATCGCGTTGCGCCACGAACCCAGGAAGAACAGCATCACGATGCCGGTCAGGATGATCCCTTCGGTCAGCGTGCGGATCACGCTGTCGATCTGCTGCGCGGTGTACTTCGACTGGACGTTGACGACACTGAAGTTGATGTCTGGAAACTGGGCGCGGATGCGCGGCAGGTAGGTGAGGACGTTGTCGGAGGCGGTAACCTCCGAGGCGTCCGAGGCCTTCTGGATCTGCAGGAAAACGCCGTTGATGCCGTTGACGCCCGCGATTTGGCGCCGCGTCTCGAAGCCGTCGACGACGCTGGCGACGTCCCCGATGCGCACGACTTGCGGGGCCGAGGTCCAGGGGTCGATCGCACCGTTCAGTCCGCTCGATGCCGCGTTGACCGGCGCGCTCGGCGCGGCGATCGGCAGGCCGAGGATCGATTCCGGCGTGATGATATCGCCGCGGATGTCGATCTGCGTCTCGCGGTTCGACGAATAGGCGATGCCGCCCGGTGCGCGCAGATTGTTCGAGGCGACGGTGTTGAAGACGTCGTTGAGCGTCAGACCGTAAGCGTTGAGCTTGTTCGGGTCGGTGACGACCTCGAAGGCCGGAGTGACCTGGCCGCCGATGGTGACGTTCGAGATGTCGGGGACCTGCTCGAAGTCGGGCACGATGCGCCCGGTTGCGATCAGGTTGAGCTGCGCCGCGGTCATCTTCGAGGACGTCAGCGAGATCGTCACGACGACGGCCTGGGAGGGGTCGCGGATCGCGATAGTCGGCGGCTGGATCGCCGTCGGAAGGTTGTGCTCGGCCTGCGTCAGCGCGGTCTGGCTGTTGGTGAGGTCGGTGTTCTCGTCGGACTGGATGTAGAACGTACCGACGACCGTCGCCTGGCCCTGCTGGATGTTCGAGCTCATCGTCTGCAGGTTGGCGGCGCCGGCGAGCGCGTCTTCGATCGGCGCGACGACGGCGTCGCGCATGACGGTCGTCGACGCACCGGGATACTGGACGTTGATGCTGATGGTCGGCTGGAAGACGTTGGGGAACTGCTGCTGGACCAGCGAGCTGGCGGCGCGAGCGCCGGCGAGCAGCATCAGCGCCAACAGGACGAAGACCAAGGTCGGGCGCTTGACGAAGAGGGCGGTCAACATCGCGGCGCGCTACTTCTCCGCGACTTGGAGCTGCGGGGTGACGGGCTCGTTCTCGAGCAGGCCGAGCTGTCCGTTCGCGACGACGGTGGTGCCCGGATCGAGGCCGCGGATGATCGCGTTCTTGTCGTCCTGCGCGATCAGCACGACGTTGGCCGTGTGCACGACCCCGCCCTTGACGATCTGCACGGTCGAATCCGTCGTGTCGAGGAAGGCCGTCGACGGGATGCGGATGCCGCTGGCGCCGGGCAGCTTCGCGATGCCGGTGATGACCATGCCGGGTTTGAGCAGGTCACGCGCGTTGTCGACGACGGTGTTCACGATGAAGTTCGTCGCGCCCGGCTGCACCGGGCTGAGGACGCCGACCACGTTGCCGGGGATGTGCTTGCCGGGGAGCAAGGTGCTCGCGATCTGGACCGAGCTCCCGGTGCGGATACCGATGATCTGCGAGGCGGCGCCGTTGAGCACGGCGTAGACGCGGTCGGTCTCCTGCAGGGTGAAGATCTGGCGGGTGCCGGGGTACTCGCCCAGATTCAGATTCCGGTTGACGACGACGCCGTCGATCGGCGAGTAGATGACGGCCTTGGCGATCGAGACCTTGATCTGGTCGGCGGAGGCCAGAGCCGCTACGGCGGCGGCGCGCGCCGTCTCGACCGTCGCGCCCTGCAGCCCGGTCGAGGTCGTGCCGTTGGCTTGCACCTGCTTGATGTCGTTGGCCAGCGTGACCTCGTCCTGGGAGATCGTCTCCTGGTCGTTGCGCACGGTCACCTGTTGCTCGTCGTACGTCTGCTGCGCGACGTAACCGTTCTTGAGCAGCTCGGCGTCGCGCTTGAGGTTGAGCGTGTCGATCGCCAAGGTGTGCTGCGCGGCGCGCACGGCGGCGCGAGCCTGGTCGACGGTGTTGCTGTTCTGGATGATCGTCAGGCCGGCTTGGTCGAACGTTTGGTTCGCCTTGGCCAGGTCGCTCTTGTAGG
>JBEKLD010000110.1:0-10497 GCA_050010375.1 Vulcanimicrobiaceae bacterium | reverse complement strand
CGAGGTCTTGACCCGGCGCCCAACCGTTCGGCCGGGCCGGGATCAAACGCGTCTCGCCACGATTGATCGACGAGGCGCGCACTCGAACGACCGCAACGCCGGGCGCCGGCTCGGGCGGCGGAAGATCGACGACGATGAGGCGACCCGGTGTCTGTGGCGACGTGACGAGCGCGTGCATGCGTCCTTTTTTCGCGCCCGCTCTCGAGAGTCTTGGTGCCGGCGGTTGCTGCTACGCCGCGGCCCAGTGCGCGCGGAGGGCGTCGGCGAGCATGTGTGGGCGCTCTTCGGGGAAGAAGAGGCGGGCGCCGGGGACGTCGACGACGTCGCGCGCGTTCGGCAGCGTCGCGCGCAGCCAGTCGGCGTCGCTACGCTCGAACGCCCGATCGGCGCTGGCCCACACGATCAGCGCGGGTGCCTCGAGTCGGCGCAGCAGCGGTTCGACCACGACGGTATGCGTGCAATCCATCGCGGCGATGAACCGTTCGAGCGCGACGGCTCCCTCGGGATCGAGATGTGGGGCGGCGTAGCTCAGCAGCGTCGCGTCGTCGATCGCGCCGACGTCCTCGTAGAATTCGGCCAGCAGCGCGCGCACGTTGGCGACCTCGGCGAAGGCTGGATAGCGGCGGCGCAGTTTGCCTGCCCGCGCCAGCGCGACGACCGGCGCGAACGAGGGCGGCGGCCAGCGGTCGTGGACGTCGCAGTTCGTCAGCGTCAGGGTGCGCACGCGCGTCGGATGGTGCGCCGCGAAGATCTGCGAGATGCCGCCGCCGCTGTCGTTCGCGACGAGATCGACCGCGGAGAGCCGCAAGGCGTCGCACAGGGCCGCGAGCACGGCCGCGTGTTCGGTGAAGGTCGACGCCGCGCCGGGCTGCGGCGGCGTGCGCCCGTGCGCCGGCAGATCGATCGCGATGCAGGTCCGGGTGTCGGCCAGGCGCTCGGTGACGTGCCGCCAGAGCCCGCCGTGGACGAAGACGCCGTGGACGAAGAGCGCCGGTGGACCGCTCCCGACCTGCGAGTAGGCGATCGGGCCGAAGGCGGTCGTGACGGTGCGGTGCTCCATGGCGGTCCTCCATAAAACCGACTGTCGGTCTGTTTGTCCGAGATTAGCGGACCGATAGTCGGTTTGTCAAATCCTACAGCCCATGGAGACCCCCGCGGAGCCTAAGGAAGAGCGCGGGGCCGGGACCCGGGCGGCGCTGGTGAGCGCGGCGGGACGGCTCTTCGCGGAGCGTGGCTACGAGGACGTCTCGATCGAAGACGTCCTCGGTGCGACCGGCCTGAGCCGGGGCGCGCTCTACCACCATTTCGCCGGCAAGGCCGCCCTCTTCGAGGCGGTCGTCGAGGCCGTCGAGGCAGCCGGGGTCGAGCGCCTCGTAACGGCGTCGCGCAGCGTCGAGGATCCCGAGGCCGCCTTGCGGGCGGGCTGCCGCGCCTGGCTCGAGCTGGTGCGCGATCCGGCGGTGCGGCGCGTGACCCTCATCGACGCGCCGGCGGTGCTCGGCTGGGAGCGCTGGCGCGCGATCGACGAGCGCTATGGGATGGGGCTGTTGCGCCTGCCGCTACGCCGACTCGCCGCGGCCGGCCGATTCGACCCGACGCTGGTCGACGGCTTCGCGCACATACTGCTCGCCGCGCTCGGTGAGGTCGCGCTCGTCGCCGCGCGCGCCCACGACGGGACGGCGGCGACACGCGAAGCGCAGCGCGCGATCGACGCGCTCCTGGAGCGGCTGCTCGCGCCGCAAGGCGACGCGTGAGGGCGTTTCCGTTCGTCATCGCGCTGCTGGGCTTCATCGTCATCGCACCGGCGTTGCAGACCGGCTGGTATGCCGACGACGCCTTCTACTGGGCGCTGCCCGGGACGCTCGCCGCTCGGCACGAGTCGCTGCTCGCGGCGATAGAGCACGCGATCGTGCTCTGGCTGGTCGGCAACGCGCGCTTCTATCCGGGGCTCGTCGTCGAGAAGTACCTGGTCTTCGCGACGTTCACCAATCTGCTGGCGTACAAAGCATTCCTCATCGCGACCACGCTGGTCACGCTGGAGCTGTTCCGCCGTTGCGTCGCCCGCTACACCAGCCTCGCGACGGGGAACCTCGCGGCCCTCGCCGCCTGCGCGATCCTTCAGGAACGCGCCTATCACGATGCGATCCTCGCCTACAACGCGATGCCGCAGTTCGTCGCGATCGCCATGCTGCTCTCGTTGCTCGCGTTCGCCGACGTGCTCGACCGAGGCCGCCTCGGCGCGCGCGCCCTCGCCCTTGGGTGCTTCGTGCTCGCCGCGATCACGTATGAGGAGGTCTATGCGTTCGGGCTCCTCTACCTCGCGCTCGCGAAAGCACGAGGTCGGACGTGGGTCGCGGCGCTACGGGCGTCCTCGCCCTTTCTCGGGATCAGCGTGCTGCTGATTCTCCTGGCCGCGGCGCTGCACGTCGCCTTCCCGGTGCACTCCCTCTACGCGCTCAGCTTTGCCCCGCTGCCGGTCCTGCGCACCGGCCTGGAGCAGATCGCCGCGGCGTTCCCGCTCGTCTACTGGGCGGCGGACCCGAACGGGATCTTCGGCCGCGTGAACCTCGAGGATTTCTTGCGGAACGCGCCGCTCGACCCGCTGGTCGGCGCGACGTTCGCGGTGGCCGCCTGGCTCGCGCTGCGGCAGGTCGCGGGCGAGCGCATCCGCCTCGCGCCGCTGTGCACGATCGGCGCGCTGATCGTCGTGCTGCCCGCGTTCCCGGTCGCGCTCTTGGCGAAGTACCAGGACGAGCTGCGGCCGGGTCTGGGCTACCTGCCGGTCTTCGTCGAATACTTCGGCGTGGCGCTGCTGATCGTCGCCGGAATGCTCGCGCTCCGGCGCCTGCGCGCGCGGCGCACGGCGACGCTCGTCTGCGCGCTCGCGGTTGGCCTGGTCGCCGCGATGACCCAGGCGACGAACGTCCACGTCGCGCGGGCGCTGGCGCCCGAGCGCGATGCGCAACTCGCCTTGCAGCAGGCGTTGCAGCACGGTCTACTGCGCGGCATCCCGGACGGCGCGACGGTAACGTTCCAGCCACCAGTCGGTTGGATCGCTGACGACGGTGAGGGGCCGGATGGGATCTCGTCGAGCGGTTTGTTCTATGCGTATGCGCACGCGCGGGTTCGCCTGCTCCCGCAGTCAGCCGACGCCGACGTCGTGCTCAGCTACGATCCCGCCGCCCGCACCTGGCGTGCGCAGCGCTGGACGTCTCGGTGACGCCCACAGCCGGGTAGAATGTCAGTCGATCTCTGGGCGCGGCATCCGGTCGCGAACCTCGCGAAGAAGGTCGACGATCCAGCCGAGGGCCGTCATGACCAACGTACCGAAGATGGCGAACTCCAGTTCCGTGCGCCCACTGTGCCAGCCGGCGGCGCCGGCGATCCCCGGAATGAACCAGAACAGGACGAGAAACCCGAGCCCGAGGGTAAGTGCCGTCATGCGGCGGGAGCTTCTCCAAGGCACTCCTCCAAGCCGTTCTCCGGCACTTTTGCGCTTTGCCCCATTGACCCTGTTATCGCTTGACGATATTATCGAATAGCGATACTATCTTCAGGTGGAGTTCCGCGGCGAGGGGACCCGGGACGCGGTGATGGGGCGGGACACGCGCGCAGCGCGCCTGGCCTGCCCAGTTGCGCTCTGGGTAGTCGCGCGTCTGAAACTCGATCAGCTCGCGACCACCTCGCGGCTTGAAAATCTCCGCGTGCCGCCGGGAAATCGCCTGGAGGCCCTGCGGGGGAATCGGGCCGGTCAGCATTCGATTCGAATCAATGACCAGTATCGAGTGTGCTTCCGCTGGGATCCCCAGGCGGGCGCGACCGAGGTCGAGATCGTCGACTACCATTAGGCCGTACCAATCCGCTGCTCGCACCTGCCCGCTGCTCACCCTTGAAAGTCAGACTATGCATATCCCAATCACCGTGCCGACGCATCGGCGGCCGACCACCCCAGGCGAGATGTTGCTCGAGGAGTTCCTCAAGCCGATGAGGATTTCGCAGCGTGCTTTCGCCGAGCGCATCGGTGTCACGCTGGCGCGGTTGAGCGAGATAATCCACGGCAAGCGTGCCGTCACCGGCGACACTGCTCTGCGCTTGGCCCGCGCGCTCGGCACGGATGCCGAGTGGTGGCTTCGCATGCAGCTTGCCGTTGATCTCTACGATCTGGCCCATTCTGAATCGGCGAAGGAGATCCAGCGGATCAAGCCGCTTCCCGCGATATCCGCCGGCGAGAGAAGCCCCGCCCGTCGGACATCACCGCGTGCTGCGCGCAAACGGCGCCCGATCTCACGCGCATAGTCTGAAAATGGAGACGAGGGGACTCGAACCCCTGACATCCTGCTTGCAAAGCAGGCGCTCTACCAGCTGAGCTACGTCCCCGGCCGGCCTTCTCTTCGGCGGGGAGGTGTGGCCGGGCCTCGCGACGAGCATACTTTGGGATGGCCTCGGCACCGACTTCACCCTTTCCGTATCCTCAGGCTCCGCGGGTGGACCAGATCGACGACTACGGCGGGGTGCGCGTCGCCGATCCCTACCGCTGGCTGGAGGACGTCGACTCGCCGCAGGTGCAGGCCTGGCTCGCCGACGAGAACGCCCTCACCGAGTCGTTCCTGGCCGGCGTGCCGGGGCGGGAGAAGATCCGCGCACGGCTGACCGAGCTGTGGGACTACGAGCGACGGTCGGTCCCCGAGAAGATCGGCAACCTGTACGCCTGGTTCCGCAACACCGGCTTGCAGAACCAAGCGGTCCTCTACGTCACCCGCGACCTGGCTGAACCCGGCCGCGTGCTGCTCGATCCGAACACGCTCTCGGCGGACGGCACCGTCGCGCTCTCCGGCGCCTCGTTCAGCGACGACGGGACGCGCCTCGCGTACAGCGTCTCGAGTTCGGGTTCGGACTGGCAAGAGTGGCGCGTGCGCGACGTCGCGACCGGCAAGGATCTCGCCGACCTCGTACGCTGGGCGAAGTTCTCGACGGCGAGTTGGAAGACCGACGGCTCCGGCTTCTGGTACGCGCGCTACGACGAGCCCAACGCCGAGACCAAGTTCAAAGACGCGACCTACTTCCACAAAGTCTACTTCCACCGGCTCGGCACGCCGCAGTCGACGGATCTGCTCGTCTACGAGCGCCCCGATCACAAGGACTGGACCTTCCATCCGAACGCGACCGAGGACGGACGCTACCTCGTCCTCGAGGCCAGCCGCGGGACGGAGCCCGATAATCACGTCTTCGTCCTCGACCTGGCGGCGAAGGGGCCGCCAATCGAGCTGTTTGCCGCCGACGCGAGCTGGCACTACCTCGCCAACGATGGGACCCGGTTCTACTTCTTGACCAGCAAAGATGCGCCGTACGGCCGCATCGTCGCGGTCGACCTCGTCTCGCGCGCGCTGGCCGAGATCGTACCCGAGTCGACCGACGTGATCGAGAGCGCGGCGTTCTTCGGCGACCGGATCATCACGACGCGCTTGCGCGACGCGGTCTCGCACGTCGCGGTGAATCGGATCGACGGGACGCAGCTCGCGGACGTCGCGGTGCCGGGCCTGGGCACGACGGGCGGGTTCACCGGCAAGCGCCGAGCCAGCGAGACGTTCTACAGCTTTACCAGCTACAGCCAACCGGCCACGATCTACCGTTACGACGTCGAGGACGGGAAGTCGACGCGCGTCTTCACCCCGCAGATGCGCTTCGACCCCGGCCAGTTCTCCAGCGAGCAGGTGTTCTATACGTCGAAGGATGGCACGCGCGTTCCGATGATCGTCACGGCGAAGCGCGGCCTGCGGCGCGACGGCCAGGCGCCGACGATTCTCTACGGCTATGGCGGTTTCGAAGTCTCGGTCACGCCGGCGTTCTCCAGCTCGGTGCTGGTGTGGCTCGAGTTAGGGGGCGTGTTCGCCGTGGCGAACCTGCGGGGCGGCGGCGAGTACGGCCGAGCGTGGCATCGGGCCGGCACCCGCGCGCACAAGCAGAACGTGTTCGACGATTTCTTCGCGGCGGCCGAGTATCTGATCGCCGAACGGTGGACGTCGACCCCGAAGCTGGCGATCCAAGGCGCCTCGAACGGCGGGTTGCTCGTCGGCGCCTGCATCACGCAGCGGCCGGAACTCTTCGGCGCTGCGCTGCCGGCGGTCGGCGTGTTCGACATGCTGCGCTTCCAGCGCTTCACGATCGGCTGGGCCTGGGCGTCGGACTACGGCTCCTCCGACGATCCAAACGACGTGGGCACGTTGTTGGCCTATTCGCCGTACCACAACGTGCGGGCCGGGACGCGCTATCCGGCGACCCTGATCACGACCGGCGATCACGACGACCGGGTCTTCCCCGCCCATTCGTTCAAATTCGCCGCGGCGCTCCAGCACGCGCAGGCCGGCGACGCGCCGATCCTCTTGCGGGTCGACATCAAGGCCGGTCACGGCGCCGGGAAGCCGACCGCGAAGCTCATCGCCGAGGTCGCCGACCGCTACGCGTTCCTGGTCGCGACGCTCGAGATGGAGCCGCCGACTTAGCTGCGGGCCGGCGTCGTCGGCAGAGCCGCGATGCGTGCCGCTGAGCTGGCGTAGCCGACCAGCTCGGCGACGCAGTGGTCGATGTCGTACCGCTCGGTGTCGAGCAGCAGGTCGGGCGACTCAGGCTCGTCGTAGGGTGCGCCGACGCCGGTGAAGCCCGGAATCTCGCCCGCACGCGCGCGCCGGTAGAGGTCCTTGGGGTCGCGTGCTTCGCACGTCGCCAGCGACGCGCGCACGAACGTCTCGTGAAAGGCCGGGCCGACGATCGCGCGGGCGCGGGCGCGATCGGGGGCGCCGGGTGAGACCAGCGAGACCAGCACGATCGTCCCCGCGTCGGCCAGCAGCTTCGCGACCTCGGCGACGCGGCGGATGTTCTCGCGCCGGCCCTCGGCCGAGAAGTCGAGATCGGCGCTCAGCCCCGAGCGCAGCGTATCGCCGTCGAGGACGTAGACGTTGCAGCCGCGCCGGAACAGCTCGCGTTCGGCCCGCATCGCGAGCGTCGTCTTGCCGGCGCCCGGGAGTCCAGTCATCCAGACGACCAAACCGGCATAGCCGTTGCGTTCGGCACGCTCCTGCGCGCCGAGCAGGTGCGAGGAGGCGTAGACGTTCGCACCTTGCGCGCTGACCTGCACGGCGTGCGCGGCGGCGATCGGGACGCCGCGCCGCACGATCGCGCAACGCGCGCCCTCGTCGAGCGCGACCGGGACGGCGGTGCGCAGCGCGAGGGTGTAGACGGTCCCGCGCGTCGCACTCCCGTGTTCGAGCGGGGCGAGCGTGCGCGGATCGACCGCTTCGAGGATGGCGGTGATCTGCGCCGCGACGTCGGCGCTGCCGACGCGCAGCCGGACCGTCTCATCGAGATGCGGCGGCTCGCGATCGAACCAACAGGCCCGCAGGTGGAGCGAGCGCGCGGTGAGCGGACGATCGGTCTCGTGCGAGAGCAGGTCGCCGCGATCGACGAAGACCGGCGACGCAAAGACGAGGGCGACGGGATCGCCGGCGCGCGCGGACGCCGGATCGGTCGGCCAGCCGCGCAGCGCCGCGACTTGGGCCGTCTCGCCGGAGGGAGCGATGCGCACCACGTCGCCGACGGCGACGGCGCCGCTCTGCACGCTGCCGACGACGAGGCGCTCTTCGCCACGCCGATAGACGTCTTGGACCCAGATTCGCAGCGGCGCGCGTTCGGCCGAGTCTTCGGTCGCGGCCAGCGCACCAAGCAGCTCGGCCAGCGTCGGGCCGTCGTACCACGGCGTGCGGGTCGAGCGCTGCACGACGTTGTCGCCGTCGCGGGCCGAGATCGGCACGATCGCCTGCACCGCGACGCCGACTGCGTCGAGCGCGGCGCGGGCCGCTTCGCCGACGGCCGCGACGTGCTGCGGATCGTCGATGGCGTCGATCTTGTTGAGCGCGACGATGACGCTCGGGATCGCCAGCAAGCCCAACAGGTAGACGTGGCGGCGGGTCTGATCCTCGACCCCGCGTTCGGCGTCGACGACCAGGATCGCGCCGTCGGCGTCGCTGGCGCCGGTCATCGCGTTGGCCAGGAACTCTTCGTGTCCGGGAGCGTCGATGATCGCGAAGCGCCGGCCGGCCAGCGTGAACCACACCCGGGTCGTGTCGATCGTCACCGCCTGGTCGCGCTCGTCCTGCAGTGCGTCGAGCGCGAACGACCATTCGGTCTGCAAGCCGCGGCGCCGGCTGCTGGCGACGACCTCGGCGATCCGCGCCTCGGGGAGCGAACCGGTGTCGTAGAGCAGGCGCCCGATCAGGGTCGACTTGCCGTGGTCGACGTGGCCCAGGACGACGATGCGCGGGTCGGCCATCACATGTACCCGCCGGCGCGCAGCTGCTCGAACGACGCCTCGCTCTCGTGGTCCATCGTGCGCCCCGCGCGTTCGGACTCGCGGGTCACCGCGAGCTCCGCGATGATCGCGTCGATCGAGTCGGCGTTGCTCTGAATCGGCAGCGTGATGTTCTTCTCGCCCAGCGAGCGGTAACGGTAGCCGTCGCGCGCCAGATACAGCGGGACGATCGGGATGTTCTCGCGCCGGGTGTAGCGCCAGACGTCGAGCTCGGTCCAGGCCAAGAGCGGGTGGACGCGCACGTGGCCGCCGTGCGGGACGTCGGTCAGGGTATAGCCCCAGAACTCGGGCGGCTGTTCGCGGACGTTCCAGTTCCCGTCGAGCGCACGCGGGCTGACGATCCGCTCCTTGGCGCGGGTCGCCTGCTCGTCGCGCCGGATGCCGACGAAGACCGCTCGGTAGCCGCCGCGCGCGATCGCGTTGCGCAGCCCCTCGGACTTGCGCGCGGCCGCCCGCGACTGCGGCGGCAGGCTCGGGTCGCAGGCGTCCTCGGAGGGACAGTCCTCGTTATGGAAGTCGAGCCCCCACTCGGCCGCGATCCGGTCGCGAAACGCGTAGACCTCCGGCAGTTCCATCCCGGTATCGAGCAGGACGACCGGCATCGGGACCGGGCCGAGGAACGCCTTGCGCATCAGCCAGAGCAGGGCGGTCGAGTCCTTGCCCATCGACCACAGCACGCAGGCGGGGGCGAAGAGCCGGTAGGCATCGCGAATCACGGCGATCGCCTTGCTTTCCAAGCGATCGAGGTCGAGGTCGTCCACCACTATCTCCACGGGTCTGGGGCGCGGGATCCCGGCGCGGGCCACCCCTCTTAGAGGCAGTATCGACGGGGAAGGCTGCGCCGGTTAGGGCAACCCGAGACGGACCGTGCCCGAACTGCCGGACGTCGCCGCGTACCTCCGTGCGCTGGAGCCCCGTATCGTCGGCCAGCCGCTCGAACGCGTCCGGCTGGCGAACCCGTTTCTGCTGCGGACAGCGCAGCCGCCGCTGACGGCGGTCGAAGGCCGGATGGTGCGCGAGCTGCGCCGTGTCGGCAAGCGCATCGCGATCGGACTCGACGGCGACCTCTGGCTGGTGCTGCACCTGATGATCGCCGGCCGGCTGCATTGGAAGCCGCCCGGCGCGATGCTGGCCGGGCGGCAACAGCTGGCCGCCTTCGACTTCCCCAACGGGTCGCTCGTCGTCACCGAAGCCGGCACGAAGCGCCGCGCGTCCTTGCACCTCATCGCCGGCGAAGCGGACCTGCGGTCGCTCGACCCCGGCGGCATCGACGTCTTCTCGGCCGACCTCGATACGTTTCGCGCCGCCTTGATGCGGGAGAACCGCACGCTCAAACGCGCGCTGACCGATCCGCGGATCCTGAGCGGTATCGGCAACGCCTACTCCGATGAGATCCTGCACGCGGCGCAGCTCTCGCCGATCGCGCTCACCCACAGGCTCACGCCGCCTGAGTGGGAGCGGCTGTTCGCCGCGACGCGCAGCGTCCTCCAGGAGTGGATCGATCGTCTCGGCAGCGAAGCGGACGCCGCCTTCCCCGAGAAGGTCACCGCCTTCCGCAAAGACATGGTCGTGCACGGTCGGTACGGACAGCCCTGTCCCCGTTGCGGCGAGCCGATCCAGCGCATCCGCTACGCCGACAACGAGACCAACTATTGCGCCCGCTGCCAAACCGGCGGGAAGGTTCTCGCCGACCGCAGCCTCTCGCGCCTCTTAGGCCGCGATTGGCCCCGCACGCTTGAAGAGCTGGAAGCGCTGAAACGGAAGTGAGACGCGCTTCTAGGAGAGCGCGGCGAACGCCGGGGCGTGGCGGAGGATTCCCGACGACGTGGGCAGCGTGCCGGTGAGCGCGAGCGCCATGAAGTGTGGTCCGGCGTAGGGGGACGCAAAGTCCGTCGCGAGACGGACGTCGAAGCCGAAGCGCCCGTAGAGGCGCGGATCGCCGAGAACGAAGATCGCGGTCCAATCAGGTCTCGCGCGGCTGATGGCCTCGCGAATAAGCGCTGATCCGATCCCGTCGCGTCGCGCAGTGCGTCGACCAACGTCGCCTCAGCCTGCCCCCCGAACGCAGCCGTCACGACCTCGCGGATCGCTGTGATGTCGTCAGGACGCTCTTCGCGCAGGACGACTGCGCGTGG
>JBEKLD010000109.1:0-10548 GCA_050010375.1 Vulcanimicrobiaceae bacterium | reverse complement strand
CGGCAGACGAGCACGTACCCGACGGCTACGTTGAAGAAGCCCCACAGCACGTTGACCGTCGAAGAAGAGAGCCCCGTACCGGGTGGCTTCGCAAACGGGCTCTGAAAGGCACGACCCATCACTCCGCTGACGAAGTGGGGGATGCCGTTGGTCAGGAACGCGCCGCCGAAGAAATACGAAACGTCCTGCAGCCACACCGGCTTAGGTGCGTTCGAAGTCGAACGGGATGTCGAGCTCTCCGGCGAGCTTCTGCAGGCCGTCCCACACTTTCACGTGCACCGGGACCCCGTGCTCGCGGTTGTACAGCGCCTTCTCGTACTCGATCTCGCCGGCGACGTAGATGCGCTCCTGGCCGGCCGCCTTCTGTGAATCCTTGAACGAGCGCAGCTCGACGTCCATGTCGGCCTTGAACTCAGCCGGATCGCGGAAGCCGTCGATCTTGAAGGCCGCGAAGAAGTGCGAGATCGCACCGGGCTGCGGTCCGTCCGACGGAAGCGGGAGATCGAGGCCGAACTTCCCACCGGACAGCACGCCGCACAGGATCTCGACCAACAGACCCAAGCCGTAGCCCTTGTGGCCGCCGTGCTCGACGCCGTACCCGCCCAGCGGCAAGAGTGCGCCTTTGAGCGCCGTCTGCGGATCGAGCGTCTCGCGGCCCTGCGCGTCGATCGCCCAGCCCGGGTTGAGCTGTTTCTTCTTGCGGTTGTAGACCTCGATCTTGCCGCGCGGCACGGTGGTCGTCGCGAAGTCGAGCACGAAGGCCGGCTCGTTCTGCGCCGGGATCGCGAAGGCCAGCGGGTTCGTGCCGAGCAGGATGTCGCGACCGAAGGTCGGCGCGCCGTAGCGCACCGTGTTGGTCGAGGCGATCCCGATCATGTCGCGGTCGAGCGCCAGCATCGCGTAGTAGCCGGCGATGCCGTAGTGGTTCGAGTTACGCACCGCGCCGAACGCCGCGCCGGTCTGGCCGGCCTTCGCCAAGACCGCTTCCATCGTGTGCTTCGCGACCGGATGACCGAGGCCGTTGCCGGCGTCGACGAGGATCGAGGTCGGCGTCTCGCGGACCGTCGTGACCGTCGGGTGAGGGGCCATCAGGCCGCCGCGCAGGCGGCTGACGTAGTACGACTCGAGGCGGCCGACCCCGTGCGACTCGATGCCTCGCAGGTCGGCGGCGACCAGGACATCGGCGACGATCGCGGCGTCCTCCGGCGCGATCCCGACCCGTTCCAGGACGGTCGCGACGAACCGGGTCAAGCCCGGCACGGTAGCAAGACGGTACTCGGAGGTGATGACGTCGGCCATGACCTGTAGTCTACCCGATGTCGCCGCGCCGTGCGTAGGACCCAGGTCGGCAAGTGGGGGGTTCGGCGGCTCTCCGCAGCGGAAAGGACGAGCGGAGATGGACTCGCGCCGGTTGGTACCGCAGCGGCGAACCCGGTATGTGGCCGGCCTGGCCCTGGGCGCGGTCGTGGTTCTCGGCGCCTCGATCGCGACGGCGATCGCCTTCAACCAGAACGCCTCGGACGGCAAGCGGGTCCGCGCGGTCATCGAAAGCCGCTTTGCAGCCCGGACCGCCTACACCGTGCTGCTCGACCAGGACGCGGGGGTCAGCGGCTACGTCGCGACCGGCGACCGGAGCTTCCTCGCCTCCTTCGGCGCCAGCGGGGCCACCTACGCGGCGATGCGGCGGCGGCTGCTCGGCCCCGCCGATCCGGTCATCACCGCACCGCTGCGCCGCTTCCTCGGCACGGCCAACACGCTCGGGCCGTACTTCGCCGGCGAGATCGCCCTGGTCCGGACCGGCCACGCCGACCGCGCGCGCGCCGGGCTGCGGCTCGCGCGGCCGGTGTTCGACCGGCTGCGCCGCAGCGAGCGCGAGACGGCGTTGGCCTTCGAGGCCGTCCTCGCGACCTCGCGCTCTTCGGCGCGCGCGACCTTCGTGACCGCCGAAGTACTGACCAGCATCATGGGCCTCGTGCTGCTGCTGGCAGGCATCGCCGGAGCGGCGCTGATCGCGGGGGCGCGTCGCGACCGGATCCTGGCGCACAGCGACGAGCTGACCGGGCTGCCGAACCGGCGCGCGTTCCTGGCCCGACTGGCCGCTGCGCTGCGCGCACGGGGGGCCAACCAGATGGTCGGTCTGCTCTACCTCGACCTGGACCACTTCAAGGAGGTCAACGACCGGTTCGGCCACGCCGTCGGCGACGAGATCCTGGTGCGGGTCGCGCGCCGGCTTGGCCGCGCGCTGCGGCCGCCCGACCTCGCTTTCCGCCTGGCCGGGGATGAGTTCGGCGTGTTGCTCGGCGGCCTGACCAATGCGCAGGAGGCGCCGGTGGTCGCGCAGCGAGTCGACGACGCCCTGAACCGACCGTTTGGCCTCGGCGAGCGGCAGCTGCAGGTCGGGGCGAGCATCGGCATCGCCCTCGCTCCTCAGGACGGTGAGACCCCCGAAGACCTGCTCGCCGTCGCCGATGCGGCGATGTATCGCGCCAAGCCCGAACGCGATGCGCCCCCGCCGTAGAACCGGGGCGGTCGGCTCGCCGCCCCGAACCGCGTAGGATGCTCGCGCTCGCGCCCGACCTCGTCGCCGCCCTCCGGGCGGCGGTGCCGGGCGGCGTCCTGACCGACCCGGTCGACCTGATCGCCTACGGCTTCGACGCGACGTTCTTCGAAGACACCCCACCGTTGGTCGTCCTGCCGACATCGACCGCGCAGGTCAGCGCCGTGCATCGCATCGCGACCGCGCACCGCGCCGCGATCACGCCGCGCGCGATGGGCAGCGGGCTCTCCGGCGGTGCGATCCCGCTCGCGCACAGCATCGTGCTCGGCGTGGCGAAGATGAACGCGATCCTCGAGATCGACGAGATCGACCGCGTCGCGGTCGTCCAGGCCGGCGTGATCAACGCCGACCTGCAAAACGCCGTCGAACGGCGCGGCCTGTTCTATCCACCCGATCCGTCGAGCCTCAAGCAGAGCGCGATCGGCGGCAACGTCGCGGAGAACGCCGGCGGCGCGCGCTGCCTCAAGTACGGCGTCACCGGCGACTACGTCTTGGCCCTCGAGGTCGTCCTCCCCGACGGCACCGTGATCCGCACCGGCGGCCGGACGGTCAAGAACGTCACCGGCTACGATCTGCGCCGGCTGTTCGTCGGCGCCGAGGGGACGCTCGGGACGATCACCGAGATCACGCTCAAGCTCCTGACCAAGCCGCAGATCGCGCGCACGGCGCTGGCGGTCTTCGACGACATCGAGGACGCGGCGAACGCGGTCACCGAGGTGCTGCGCGCCGGCTTGCTGCCGACCGCGATCGAGATGATCGACCAGTTCACCATGCGCTGCATCGAGGACAACAAGCCGGTCGGGCTCCCGCTCGACGCCGCGGCGATCCTGATCTTCGGGGTCGACGGGAATCACGCGGCCGTCGTCGACGACGACTTGGCCGAGATCGCGCGCTTGACGCGCGCCGCCGGGGCGCGCGACGTGCAGGTGGCCCAAACCGGCGCCGAGGCGGAGCGGTTGTGGACGGCCCGCCGCTCGATCAACCCGTCGCTCGCGCGCCGGCGCCCCAACCGGCTGGGCGAGGACATCTGCGTCCCGCGGCGCGCGATCTTGCCGATGATCCGGCGCATCGCCGAGATCCGCGCGAAGTACGGTCTCGAACTTCCGCTCTACGGCCACATCGGCGACGGCAACCTGCACCCGAACCTGCTCTGCGACAAGCGAAATCCCGAAGAGATGCGGCGCGTCGAAGGCGCGGCGCGCGAGATCTTCGAGGCCGCCGTCGCGCTGGGCGGGACGCTCTCGGGCGAGCACGGCATCGGCTTGCTCAAGAAGCAGTTCATGGAGCTCGACGTCGGCGCCGACGTGCTGGCGCTGATGCGCCGCATCAAAGACGCCGTCGATCCGCTGGGGATCATGAACCCCGGCAAGATCTTCCCCGACCCGGGCGGCGTCGACGCCTTCCACCTCCCCACCACCGAGCGCTAACGGCGGGCAGCGCGTGCCCGTCATCCTCGCCCTCGACCAAGGGACCACGAGCTCGCGCGCGATCGTCTTCGACGCGCAGGGCACGATCGTCGCCTTCGATCAGCAAGAGTTCCCGCAGCGCTTTCCGCAGCCGGGCTGGGTCGAGCACGACGCGGACGACATCTGGTCCTCGCAGCTCGCCACCGCCCGCAACGCGCTGCGCAACGCACGGCTCTCGGCCGCCGACGTCGTGGCGATCGGGATCACCAACCAGCGCGAGACGACGATCCTGTGGGATCGCGCGACCGGGCGGCCCGTCGCGCGCGCGATCGTCTGGCAGGATCGCCGGACCGCGCCGCTCTGCGCGGAGCTGACCGCGCGCGGCCTGGCTGAGATCGTCACCGCCCAGACGGGCCTGCTGATCGACCCGTATTTCTCCGGCACGAAGATCGCCTGGCTGCTCGACCACGTCGCCGGACTGCGCGCGCGAGCCGAGGCCGGTGAGATCGCCTTCGGCACCGTCGACGCCTGGCTGATCTGGAATCTCACCGGCGGGAGACGGCACGTGACCGACGTGACCAACGCCTCGCGAACGATGCTCTTCGACATCCACCGCCTGCGCTGGAGCGAGGAGCTTCTCGGCGCGCTGAACGTCCCCGCGTCCGTCCTGCCGGAGGTGCTCCCGTGCAGCGCCGACTTCGGGATGACGGTGAGCGACCACTTCGGCGGCGCGATCGCGATCGGCGGCGTCGCCGGCGACCAGCAGGCGGCGTTGGTCGGCCAAGCCGGCTTCGCGCCCGGAATGGCCAAGAACACCTACGGCACCGGCTCGTTCGTCGTGTTGAACACCGGCGCGCGGATCGTGCGCAGCGCGCAAGGCCTGCTCTCGACCATCGCCTTCGCGCTCGAGCCGGGGAAGGCGACCTACGCGCTCGAGGGCTCGATCTTCGTCACCGGCGCGGCGGTGCAGTGGCTGCGCGACGGCCTGGGGATCATCGAGCGCTCCGACCAGATCGAAGCGCTCGCGCGCCAGGTCGACGACACCGCCGACTGCTACTTCGTCCCGGCCTTCACCGGACTCGGTGCGCCGTACTGGGATCCCTTCGCGCGCGGGACGATCGTCGGGATCACGCGCGGAACGACGCGCGCGCACCTGGCCCGGGCCGCGCTCGAGGCGATGGCCTATCAGACCGCCGACGTGATCGCCGCGATGGAACGCGACGCCGGCGTCCCGCTGACCGAGCTGCGCGTCGACGGCGGCGCGTCGGCGAACGACCTGACGATGCAGTTCCAGGCCGATATCCTCGGCGTCCCCGTTTCGCGGCCGGCGATCATCGAGACGACCGCCCTCGGCGCGGCGTATTTGGCCGGCCTGCAGCGCGGCTACTGGGCCGACACGCAGACGCTGGCCAACCAGTGGCGCGAGGACAAGCGCTTCGCACCGGCGATGCCGGCGCCGCGGCGCGACGCGCTGCTCGGCCGCTGGCGCGCCGCCGTCGAACGCAGCCGTGGCTGGGCCGGCGCATGAACCGCGCCGACGGGCTGGCGCGGCTCGCCGCCGAGCGCTTCGACGTGCTCATCGTCGGTGGCGGCGCGACCGGACTCGGCGCCGCGGTCGACGCCGCGGCGCGCGGCTTTCGCACCGGGCTCATCGAGGCCGAAGACTTCGCGAGCGCCACCTCGAGCCGCTCGACCAAGCTCATCCACGGCGGGGTGCGCTATCTGCAGCAGGGCGATATCGGCCTGGTGCGCGAGGCGTTGCACGAACGCACGACGCTGCTGCGCAACGCGCCGCACCTGGTGCGCGACCGCGCCTTCGTCGTCCCGGCGTACCGCTGGTTCGAGCTGCCGTACTACGGCGCGGGGCTGGCCGCGTACGACCTGCTGGCCGGCTGGGGCAACGCCTTCGGGCGCAGCCGCATCGTCGGCCCGCGTGCCGCGCAGGCGCTGATCCCGGGCCTGCGCGGCGCGGGACTGCACGGCGCGATCGTCTATCACGACGGGCAGTTCGACGACGCGCGGCTGGCCGTCACGCTGGCGCGCACGGCCGTCGATCAGGGCGCCGCCGTCGCCAACTACGTGCGGGCGACGTCCTTCGTCTACGACGGGCCGCGCATCGCCGGCGTGCGCGCGCACGAGCGCGAGGGCGGCGCAGAGTTTACGATCGGCGCGCGGGTGGTCGTCAACGCGACCGGGATCTTCGTCGACGACCTGCGGCGGCTCGACGCGCCGCAGGCGCCGGCGCTCTTGGCGCAGAGCCGCGGCTCGCATATCGTCGTGCACGCCGCCGCGCTGGGCGACGCGCAGGCCGGGCTGCTGGTCCCGCGGACGCCCGACGGCCGCGTGCTCTTCGCGCTCCCCTGGCACGAACACGTCCTGATCGGGACGACCGACATCGCGGTCGCGGGGCCGGAGCTCGACCCGCAGCCGACGGGCGCCGAGATCGCCTATCTGCTCGAGACGGTGAACCGCTATCTCGCGCGACCACTCGGGGAGTCCGACATCCTCGCCGCCTGGGCGGGGCTGCGGCCGCTGGTGAACCGGCGGGCGACGCGCACCGCCGCGCTCTCGCGCGAGCACCTGATCGACGTCGCCCCGTCAGGGCTGGTCACCATCGCGGGCGGCAAGTGGACGACCTACCGCAAGATGGCGGCCGACGTCGTCGACGCTGCGATGCGCGTTGGCGAGCTGCCGCCGACGCCGCCGGCGACGGAGCATCTTCCGCTCCACGGTGCGCGCGACGTCGGTGCGCTCGACGAGCGCCTGCGCGTCTACGGCACCGACGCCGAGGCGGTACTCGCGCTCGAGCGCGACGATCCGTCGCTGGCGGCGCCGCTCGACCCGCGCTTGCCGTACACCGGCGCGCAGGTCGTCTACGGGGCGCGCAACGAGATGGCGCAGACGGTCGACGACGTGCTGGCGCGCCGCACCCGCGCGCTCTTCCTCGACGCCGCCGGCGCGCGCGCGAGCGCGCCGGCGGTCGCCGCGCTGCTGGCGGCGGAGCTGGGCCGCGATGCCGCCTGGCAGCGCGACCAGCTCAACGCCTTCGACGCGCTGGCCCTCAGGCCGCCTGCGCCGGCTGCTCCGTGAAGCTGACCCCGCGCTTCTCCGGTCCGATCGCCGCGACGACGAACACGACCACGAAGACGCCGAGCATGATGATCTGCATCGCGTGGCCGTAGTTGGCGTTGGCCGGCGGCGGCAGCGGGAACTGCTTGGTCGCGAACAGCGCCTCCCACTGCGCAGCGAAGGCCGTGATCAGGTTGCCGAGCTGGTAGGTAAAACCGGGGAAGGTCCCACGCACCTCGCCCGGTGAGAGCTCGTTGAGGTGCGCCGGGACCACGCCCCAGGCGCCCTGCACGAAGAACTGCATGATGAACGCGCCGACCGCGAGCAGCGCCGGGGTCGTGGCTCCAGTCCAGATCGAGATGCTCGCCGCGCCGAGCACGCAGCAGATGCAGATGGTGACCTTGCGGCCGATCTTCTGCGAGAGCGCGCCCAGCAGCGTCCCGCCGATGATCGCACCGACGTTCATCGTCACGGTGACGTTCTGGACCAGATGCGGACTGAAGCCGCGCTGCACGCGCAGGAAGGTCGGGTACAGATCCTGCGAGCCGTGCGACATGAAGTTGAACGCGGCCATCAGGACGATCGCGAAGACGTAGAGCAGCGGCGTACGGGCGATCGAGCGCAGCAGGTTCCCGCGCTCGCCGATACGCACGTGCTTCCCGGCTTCCCAGACCGGCGACTCTTGCACGCCGGAGCGAATCCAGAAAACGAGCAGCGCCGGCAGGACGCCGACGAAGAACATCCCGCGCCAGCCGATCAGCCCGAAGAACTGGCCGAACACGAGCGCGGCGATCAGGTACCCGAAGGCGTAGCCCTGCTGGATGATCCCCGACGCGATCCCGCGCGCTTGCGCCGGCAGCGTCTCGAGTGCAAGCGCCGCGCCGACGCCCCACTCGCCGCCCATCGCGATGCCGTACAGGCAGCGCAGCACGAGCAGTGCGGTGAAGGTCGGCGCGAAGCCGCTGAGCAGCTCGAAGAGCGAGTACAGCAAGATGCTGGCCATCAACGGCCCGCGCCGGCCGAAGCGGTCGGCGAGGACGCCGAAGATCAGTGCGCCGACCGGCCGGAACATCAGCGTCAGCGTGATCAACCACGCGACCGTCGCGATGTCCGGCGTGTTGTCCGCCTTAACGACGCCGAGATCGTGGGCGATGTTCACCAGGACGAAGGTGACCAAGAAGAAGTCGAACGCGTCGAGCGTCCAACCGAGGAAAGCCGCGATGAAGGCCCGCCACTGACGCGCGTTCAGGGTGGCCAGCGGAGCGAAAATGGTCATGGTGGGCGGGGCTTATGCGCCGCGGGCGGATCGGGCCTTCCGGCGCCGAATGACCGCCGGACCATGGGCGGTCACGCCGCGTACGCCGACCTCGTGCGAGCCCTCGCTCGCGAGGGTGCCCGCGTGCTCGTGGTCGGCTCGCTGGCCAAGCGGATCCACGGCCTGCCGGTCCGCGCCGACGACCCGTGCCTCTGGTACGACGCCGAGGAGACCAACGCGGCCCGCGTCTACCGCGCCCTGGCCCGGGTCGGCGCCCCGCTCGACGGGGTCGAGATCCCCGACCTGGCCGACGTGACCTACGAGTTCCGCTACACGATCCGCGGCGAGGAGCTGTGCCTGCTCGGCGGCCTCGATGGGGTGACCTTCGCCGACGCCTGGCCGGAGCGGCTCGAAACCGCCTGGGGCCAGATCGCCCTGTGCGTCATCGGCCCCCGCGCCCTGCGCGCCAGCGCCCTCGCCGAACGCGTCTGAAAGAACGGACCGCAGCGAAGCGAGGACCGTGAAGGGTTCGCCGCCGCAGGCGAACCCACTAAAGCGTCGTCTTTCCCAGCGCGGAGAGGATCAGCTCGACGGCCAGGATCGCGGTCTGGTTCTCGCGGTCGAGGATCGGGTTGATCTCGGTGATCTCGAGCGAGCCGAGCGTTCCCGACGCGGCGATCCCTTCCATCAGCAGGTGCGCCTCGCGATAGGTCAGCCCGCCGCGCACCGGCGTCCCGACGCCCGGCGCTTCCTGCGGGTCGACCCCGTCCATGTCGAAGGAGACGTGGACCGAGTCGGCGCCGCCGGCGACGATCGCCAGCGCCTCGTCGAGGACCCGGCTCATCCCGAGCCGGTCGACGTCGGCCATGGTGAAGGCCTTCACGCCCAGCTCGCGGATCGCGGCCTTCTCGCCTTCGTCGACGTCGCGCAGCCCGATGAACGCCATACGGCGCGGATCGACGACGTGCTCGCGCAATGCGAAGTGGACCGGCATTCCGTGGACGTTCCCCGAGGGCGAAGTCAGCGGCGTGTTGATGTCGCCGTGCGCGTCGACCCAGATCACGCCCGGCGCGCGGCCGCGCGCGCGGGCGACGCCGGCGATCGTCCCCATCGCGATCGAGTGGTCGCCGCCGAGCACGAGCGGGAAGCCGCCGCCGACGACGATCGCGCGCACGATCTCGGCCAGCTCGTCGCAGACCGCCTGGATGAGCGGGAAATACTTCGCGTTCTGCTCGGCCGGCGTCGCCGACTCCGGGACGGGGACCCGCAAGTTGCCGTGGTCGACGACGACCAGGCCCAGCTTCTCGAGCGACTCTTTGAGCCGCGCGTAGCGAATCGCCGAGGGGCCCATGTCGACGCCGCGCCGGTCGGCACCCAGGTCCATCGGGACGCCGACCACGTCGATCCGTCCGGCGCGCTTGGCGGCGGGGAGGACGTGCAGATTCGCTTGCGGGCGCACTAGCGCCGGGGGCCGCGGCGTGCCGCGGCCCCGTCGTTGGCGTCGGCGACGGGCGGTTGCGCCTCCACCGGTACCACCGGCCGCGGGAGCAGTTGCTCGCGCAGGACGCGCAGCATCGCGGCGGCCGGGACGGCCAGGAAGGTGCCGGGGAACCCGAACAGCTCGCTGCCGACCAGGATCGCGAGCACGATCCAGAACGGCGAGAGGCCGACGTTCTCCTTGAGCACGCGCGGCGAAACGAAGTTCCCGTCGATCTGGTGGATCACCAGGATCAGCGCGGCGACGATCAGCGCGTTGGTCGGGCCGTTGTAGGCGAACGCCAGGCCGACGGCCGGGACGAAGGCGATCACCGCGCCGGCGTAGGGGATGAAGTTCAACGCGCCCGAGACGACCCCGATCAAGAGCGCGTACGGGACGTGCAGCGCGAACAGCATCACGGTCAGCATCGCGCCCAGGATCGAGCAGTCGATCAGCTGGCCGCGGATGAAGCCGCCGACCACCTTGTCGAGCTCGAAGATGACCGTCTCCGCCTTGGGACGGTACTTGGCCGCCATCAGTCCCAGAAAGCCGCGCTTGATGTTCTCGGCGTCGAGCAGCATGTAGGCGGCCAGGACCGGTACGATGATCAGGGCGGCCAGCACCGAGATCGTCGAGAGCACGACCGAGAACGTCCTGCCGGCCGTGTCGAGCGCGTTGACCTGGAGGAAGTGCCCGATCTGGCCCGGGATCGTCGCCAGGTAGGCGCGCTCGGCCGGCGAGAGCCAGTGGATCAGCGGGTTGGCCGGGTCCGCGAAGACCGCCG
>JBEKLD010000108.1:0-10583 GCA_050010375.1 Vulcanimicrobiaceae bacterium | reverse complement strand
CTGCTTCTCGAAGCCGGGCGGTGCGACCAGCGCGGCGAGGATCATGAAGATGATGAGCAGGACCAGCAGCACGTCGGTGAACGGCGTGATGTTGATCTCGGCCATGACCTGATCGTCCTGTTGGGACGAAACCATGCTCATGTCGTGGAGACCTTCGGTGGAGGACCCGAGCTACTTCGCGCTGCCGGGCTGGTAGAGGTCGGTCGGGATCGCCGCGCCCGTATTGTGGAAGTGCAACATCTCCGCCAGCTGGTTCGAGGCGACGATCATCTCCTGGTTGTACACCTTGATCCTCGTCTTGAAGTAGTTGAAGAAGACGACGGCGACGACGGCGACGAACAGGCCCGCCGCGGTCGTGATCAGTGCTTCCGAGACGCCCGCCGCAACGACGGCCGGGGTCGAGTTGCCCTTGAGCGCGATGTCCTGGAAGGCTCGGATGATACCGAGCACGGTTCCGAACAGGCCGACGAACGGCGCGATGACGGCGATCGTCCCGATCACGCCGAGATTGCGTTCGAGCGTGTTCAGGTTCTCCATCAGCGCGATCGAGAGTGCGTCGGTGATGTCGGCGCGGTTCTTCTCACCACGCTGCAGGCCGAACTCGAGGATCTTCGGCAACATCCCCTTTTGCTGGTGACAGATCTTGATCGCACCGCTGAGGTCGTCCGCTGCGATGCGCTGACCGATCTGTTTGAGCAAGCCCTTCGAATCGGAATGCTGGCTCGCGAAGAAGAGCAGCCGCTCGATCACGATCGCCACCGCGATGACCGACATCACCAGCAGCACCCACATCGCGAAGCCACCCGCGACGATAAAACCGAAAAAGTCTGAATAGTTCACGAAATCCGCTAACGCCTCCGAGACGTCGAGGGGTGAGAGTCGGCCGGTTGAGCCGGTTCGGCCGCTGCCGGAGCAAAACAAAAGACGGCGGGTCGTCGCTCCCGGTGCGGGAGGCTAGACTTGGCGGTCCCGCCGTTCATTCCTACTGCTTTTGTCCCAACTTTTTCAAAGCTGCGTCGACCTTGGCCGCGAGTGCGGCGTCGGTCCCCACGTTTGCCTTGGCCTTCTGGAGATACGCCAAGGCCCCAGGCTGGTCGCCGGCGTTCGCGGCGAGCACGCCCGCCACGTAGTTCGCGCTGGCGTCGTTGGGGGCGAGCGCGAGCGCCTTGCGGACCTCGGCTAAGGCCTTCTTAAAGTCGTCGGCGGTCTTGGCTGCGTTGCCTAGGATGTTCGCCGCGGCGACATAGTAGAGGGGGGCCTGCGCCGGCAGCAATTCCGCCGCCTGCTCGAGGTCGTTCACCGCGTCGGCGGCCTTGCCGGTTCTGGCGGCCGCATTCGCGGAAGTAATATAGTAGTTGCTCAGAATCGCGATCAGCTGCGCGTTGCCGGGATCGCGCGTGCGCACTTGCTGCGCCAGTGTGAGCCCCTTGTCGGCCTGGTCGGCGGCGAAGTACGCCTGCACCAGTGCGACGTCGATCGTGTTCACGGTCTCGGGCGGCGTCGTCCCGCCGGTCTCGAGCGACTTCGCCTTCTCGAGGTCGGCGATCGCTTGCGCGTCGTTCTGTTGGTCCGTCTCGGCGACGCCGCGGTAGAAGTACGGGACCGGATTCGCCGGCTGGAGCGCCGTCGCGTGCGTGGCGTACGCGATCGCCTGATCGTACTTCTTCGCCTTGATCGCACTGTCGGCCGCGCTCTGGTACGACCGGTAGGCGACGGCGACGAACGTCGGAGGCAGCGCGGTGACTTGCGCGAAGGCGTCCGCCGCCTCGTCGTACTCGTTGAGGTAGTAGTCCGCTGCGCCGAGCAACGTCTGCGCGGTATTGTCGCCGGGGTGCGTCGTGAGGTAGGCCTGCAATTCCGTCTTCGCCTCGGCATACTTGGCGGCCGCCAGCAGCGCGTTGATCTGCTCCATCACGCCGCTCGTCGCGGCCCGGTTGAGGCTGTCTTCGCTCGAGGCATCGACGCCGACGGTCTGGCCGTTGAAGGTCAGCCAAAACGTGTAGAAATCGTCGCCGGGCTGCCCGTCGCTGGTCCCGGGTTTGTAGGTGGCGCTCTTCGCGATGTCGACCGCGGCCGCGTCGTCGGCGTGGTTCGTCGAGCGGACGACCGAGACCGAGCCGACCGCGCCGTTCTTGCGCACGAAGACCTTGACCAAGACCCGGCCCGAGCCGGGGATCGGGCTAGTCGCCTTCCCCTGCTTGACGATCTTCGGCGGCACGTAGAAGCGCCCGGTATCCGCGAGCGCGTGCACCGGGAGCACTACCAACGCGGGCGCGACCAGCGCCGTCGCGGCGAGCGAGCGAGTTAGTCGGAGCAAACCTACCTCGTGAGGGGGAGGGGTGACCGCAGGCGATTGGCCCGCGCCGGGTCCGCCACCTTTTTCCCTCAGGAGCGCTCCACCTCACCCGGACTGAGCAGATCGGGGCGCAGCACGACCGCCCCCTCGAGGTAGACGTGCTCGATCTCGTCCTGGCGCCGCTCGGTGTTCACGTGGACCATGACCCGGATGCAGCGCTGCAGCCGGCCGGGGACGCCGATCTCGGTGAAGTTGAGCAACGGGACCAGTGTCCACCCCATCCGGCGCGCCGCGGCGGCCGGAAACTCGGAGACCAGATCCGGCGTGACGGTGAACAGCGCCGAGCCGACGGCCTCGGGGACGAATCCGTTCCGCTCGACGATTTCGCGCAGGAGGCGTTCCGTCGCGTCCAAGATCAGCGCCGGCTCGTCGCGCAGGACGGTGATCGCCCCGCGGATTCCACGGAGCATCACGGCTCAGGTCTCGCTGCGCGGCTCGCCATCGGCTGCCGCAACGATGCGACGTATCGACGCGAGCTCCCGCTCGGTGACAGGCCGGACGCCGCCGACCGAGAGCTCGCCCAGGGAGATCGGGCCGAAGCGCAGGCGCACCAAGGCCAACACCGGGTGGTCGAGCGCCTCGAACATACGTCGGACCTGGCGGTTGTGGCCCTCGTGCAGGGTCAGGTCGACCAGCGAGACGTCGCGCCGGACCGCGACGACCCGGAGCTGGCCCGGCGCCGTGCGGCCTTCCTCGAGGCGCACGCCGCGCAGCACCTGCTCGACGGTGTCGGGCCCCAGGCGCCCGCGCAGCGTCGCGCGGTAGGTCTTTTCGACGCCGAAGCGCGGATGGGTGAGCACGTGCGCGGCTTGGCCGTCGTCGGTCATCAGCAGGACGCCGCTGGTATCGTAATCGAGCCGCCCGACGGGGACGAGACGGGCGGTCACGCCGGCGCCGCGCACGAGATCGCCGATCGTGCGCCGGCCTTCCGGATCGCGCAGCGTCGTGACGACGCCGACCGGCTTATGAACGACCCGGTAGGTCCGTGGCGCGTCGGCGCGCACCGGCTGCCCGTCGACCTCGACCCGCACACCGTCCTCGACCTGCGTGCCGAGCTCGCGCACGATCTTCCCCGCGACTCGCACCCGCCCGGCGACGATCATCTCTTCCGCGCGGCGGCGCGACGCTACGCCGGCCGCCGCGAGGAACTTTTGGAGCCTCAGACCTTCTTCAGATCGAACGCGGTGATGAACTCGTCGTTCGTCTGGGTCCGAGCGAGTGCCGCGTAGATCCGCTCCGAGGCCTCGACCGTCGGGACACCCGCCAACGCGCGCCGCAGGTCGGTGATCTTGTGCAGCGCGATCTCGCTGAGCAATTGCTCCTCATACCCGTTGCCGCTGCGCAACAGGTCGATCGGCGGATAGGCGCGCGCCTCGGCCAACTCGCGCGCGAGCACCAGCTCGGCGTTCGAAGCCGGTGCGAACTCCTCGAGGACGAGCGGGTCGAGACCGGACGTCCCGGCGCCGACGGTCGCGAGCACGGTCAGCGAGCCGCCGCCCTCCACCGCGCGTGCGGCGCCGAACAAGCGCTTGGGCCGCTGCAGGACGGCGGCGTCGAGGCCGGCGCCCTTGTGGTGCGTGCCGGATGCGTAGGCGCGCACCAGGCGGGTGAACGAGGAGACGAGCACGATGGCGTCGCCGCCCAGCTCGGCCAGCCGCTTCGCCCGCTCGAAGACGAGTTCGGCGGTCGTGATGTGGTTGTCGGGATGGTCTTCGAACGTCGTGGCGACGACCTCGACGTCGAGCGTGCGCTGGAGGTGCGTGACCGCTTCGGGCCGCTCGTCGACGAGCAGCAGGATCGTGTGCGCATCGGGCGCGTTGGTCGCGAGCGCGCGGGCGATCCGCGCGAGCAGCGCGGTGTCGTTGGTGCGCGGTGGCGCGATCAGCAACGCGCGCTGGCCCTTGCCGAGCGGCGCGAACAGATCGATCGCCCGCGTCGCCAGATCGCCGCGGGTCTCGAGCGTGAAGCGCTGCGTCGGCGGCTCGGCGCCGAGCTGTTCGAACACGGGCCGGTTCTGGATCGCCTCGGGTGGACGGCCGTTGACCGTCTCGACCTTGACGATGCCGTAGTACTTCTCGTTCTCTTTGGGGCGACGAACTTGTCCGGCGACGAGGTCGCCGCGGCGCAGCTCGAAGCGCCGGATCTGCGACTGCGAGATGTAGATGTCGTCGGTGCCGACCAGATAGCCCTCGCGGCGCAGGAAGCCGTAGCCCTCCGGCAAGACGTCCAGGACGCCGTTCGCCTTCTCGAGGCCGCTGCGCTGGGCTTGGATCTCGAGGATCTCCGCGACCAGCTCGTCCTTCTTGCTCTTGGTCGGCTGCTCGATCTCGAAGGTCTTGGCCAGCTCGTTGAGCTCGGCTTTGCTCATCTCGGCGAGCTGCGCGGCGGAGAGCAGCGGGGGGCCGACCGGTTGAGGGAACTCGGGTTGGGTGAAGACGTCGGTCGACTGGGGCGTCGCACCGCCCTCGGTGTAACGCTGGCGGTTGCGCCGCGAGCGGCGGCGACGGCCTCCGCCTTCGGGGCGGCCGTTGGTCTGGGGTCGGTTGTCGAACTGCAGCGAAGTGCTCCCTCGGGGAGACGGGCGATCCGCGTGACGGGATCCGACCGGCGAGGCTGCCGGGGCCGCACGTCGACGCGGGGCGCTGGAGAGGAACGGAAAGTCGCGGCGATGCGGGACCGCGCGACGCTCGGAGTCTACCACACCGAGCCTCACGGCGACAAGGCGCGCGGTCCGCTCACGCTCGGACTCCCGCGGGCGTAGAAGCGCAGCGGGGCCTCGGCTGCACGGGTCAGTCCGATCCGCACGCTGGTCCCGACCTCGACGACGGCGCCGTCGTCGGCGAGCCACAGCGCCGGGTCGGTGACGAGATCGGCACCATCGAATGCGGGCCCGATCGCGAACGCCCGGCACAGGTTGCCGGGGCCGCGCGCGAGGTCGCGCTCGCGTAGGCCGGGGCGCCCGCGCAGCGCGCGCATCGTCGCGATCCCAGCGAGCGGTTCGCAGGCGCGGACCAGCGCCGCCGCTCCGATCCCGGTCCCCTCTGCGGTTACGTTGAGGCACCAGCTCGTACCGTAGATGAAATACACGTAGGCGTGCAGGGGCTCGCCGAACATCGCGCCGTTGCGCCGGGTCCGCCCGCGGTACGCATGCGAGGCGGGATCGCTCGGCATGTAGGCTTCCGTCTCGACGATGCGGCCGACCAGTGGCTCGCCCTCGTAGACGCGGACGAGCAGGCGGCCGATCAGCGCACGAGAGAGCGCGATCGTCTCGGACGGCAAGTCGGCGCGCCCCAACCGGCGGCCGAGCGCGAGGTCAGGCGGCGGCGGGGGCGCGGAGGGCGACGTCGGCGCGGGCGCGCGCTTCGAGATCGTGCGTTTCAACGGCCTCGGCGCGTTCGACGCGGGCCAACGCGAAGCCGTGCAAGACGCAGCGGGCCCGGACGTACGCCATCGTCAGCGCCGGCGGGACGCTCGTGCGCGCGCAGACGTCGTCGACGGTCTGGGCGTCGGCCAGGCGCAGGCGGATCCGGGTGAACCCGTTCGCCCGCAGGTGCGAGGCGACCGCGGTCAGGGCCGCGTAGCCTAGTTCGCGACCTTCGTGCGCCGCCAGGGGGACCGCCCCGAAGGGCACCGCGACGACCGAGCGGCTCGTCCCGGTCGCGATCGCCGCGTAGGCGATCCCGCGGCCGGACCGATCGGCGGCGTAGCCGACGGCGACGTCGGCGGAGCGGTGGCGAGTGGTGTGTGTCATGGCTCGTGCGTTCATCCTATATCGAACATCTGTTCGAGTCAAGCTGCTCGCGCGGCGAGGACCTCCCGGTAGATCTCGAGGATTCGCGCCGCGTGCATCTCGACGGTAAACCGTGAGAATGCCAAATGTACGGCACTCTGATCGCGCCCCGACGCGACCGCGGCCCGCAGCGCCGCGGCGAGGGCGTCGGGCTGCGCTGGGGCCAGCCGCCCGCGGCCGGCCAGGACTTCGCGCGCGACCTCGCTCTCGGCGGCGACGATCGGCAGGCCGGCGGCCATCGCCTCGGCCAGGACCAGCCCTTGGGTGTCGGTGACCGAGGGGAACACGAAGGCGTCGGCCGAGGCGTAAAGGTTGGGTAGCTCGTCGCTGGGGAGCGCCCCCAGGAACCGGACCCGCCCACCGACGCCGAGCCGCTCGGCCTGCGCCGCCAGCGCCGCCCGCTGCGGCCCCTCGCCGACCACCGCCAGCCGCAGCTCGGGTGCGCGCGCCAGCGCCTCGAGCGCAAGCTCGAGGTTCTTCTCGACGCCGAGGCGCGCGACGGCCAGCACCAGCGGCTCGGCGCCGAGCGCACCCAGCTGCGTGCGCGCCGCGTTATCGCGCCGTCCGGCGGCGAAGCGCGCGACGTCGATCGCGCTCGGCACGACGGCGAGCGGCGCGACGACGCCCAGCGCGCGCAAGGCGCGCTCGATCGCGCGCGTCGGGACGACGACCACGTCGGCCGCGTTGGCGTAGCGGCGCGTCAACGCGACCAGCGCGCGCTGCGTCGCGGCGGCGTCGAACGGCGCGTAGTGCGCGTAGGCGTCGAGCCGCGTGTGATAGGTGAAGACGAGCGGCACGCCATGCCGCCGCGCGAGCGCCGCGCCCATCCAACCGGTCACGAACGCGGAGTGCGCGTGCACGAGCGAGATGCCGCGCAAGCGCGCGCGTTCCTCGCCGCCCAAGTACGGCACGCACAGCCGATAGGCGGTCGCGGTCGGCAGCGGCAGCGAGGGGATGCGCACGACGTCGTCGGGATCGCCGTGCAGGTGCGGGAAATTCGGCGCGACCGTCACCACCTCGACGCCGTGCGCGTGCAAGCCGTCGCGCAGCGCGTCGACGCTGGCGACGACGCCGTTGCGGATCGGTCGGTAGCACTCGGTGAACAGCGCGACGCGCATCCTGTCTCGTCTTCGCCACGCTCGCCGCGCCTCATCGTGCGCCGCTCGCCTGGCCGGGCGGGGTCCGCGCGCGTAGCGGAAGGATGACCCTTTTTCCTATGACACTGGTATTTGACGCGACCCGAAGTTCATGCTACCTTGTCGGCGTTCGCTGCGGGCCCTTCGGGCTTCCGCGGCTTTCGACCGAGCGGATCCGCGTGAGAGGATCTTTGCAAATCAGCTCGGCCGTCGTGCCTGAGCAGGGAAGCCCTGATCCGTCGGGCTCCCCGCTCGCCGACTACCACTACGACGTCGAGTGCGAACTCCATTGACACGGATCGCTTGATCCGCGTCTTGGTCATTCGCACCCCCCGCACGAGAAAGGAGTCGGACGATCCGCAACGATCTTCCCTCACCGTCGAACGCTTCTTTGACCGCGACGGGCATGCTCTCGCTAGGGCTGCTCCTCCCGTTCGGCGCCGCCATGGCGCCCGACCGCGTCGCGCGAACGGTCGCCGCCTTCGTCGACCCGACGCCGGCCAAGCGCATCACCCTCGTGCGGGACGGGGCCGCGCAGACCTTCGAGACGCGCGCCGCGACTGCCGAGGCGCTGCTGGCCGAGCACGGGGTCTTCCCGGCCCCCAGCGACGCCCTGAGCGTCCCGCCGGCTAGCCCCCTGGTCGACGGCGAGAGGATCGTCTACCGGGCCGCCGTCCCGGTCAGCCTGACCGTCGACGGCACCACCCGCCTCCTGCGCAGCCCCGCCGCCTCCGTCGGCGATCTCCTGGCGCGCGCCGGGGTCACCTGGGACCGCCACGACGACGTCTCGCCCCCGGCGGCGACGCCGCTGGGGAACGACCTGCCGATCGTCGTCCGACACGTCAGCCGGTGGACCGAGATCGTGCGGCGCCCGCTCGCGCCGGCGGTCGTGAAGCGCTGGTCGATGGCGGTCGCGGCCGGCAGCTCGCAAGTCGTCGACCCGGGTGACTCCGGTTTGCTCGAGACCGTCTACCGCGTGCAGCGGACCCCCGATCGCCGCGGCGTCCGCCGCACCGAGCTCACCTCGCTCGTCGTACGCGCCCCCCACGACCGAGTGGTCGCCGAGGGGATCGCCGAGTTCACCGCGCTCTCGGAATTGGCCCGGCGCGAACTGGTCGGCACGCTGGGAATCGCGACGTCGGCCTTGTCGATGATCGCGACGGCGTACACCGCCGACTGCCGGGGCTGCAGCGGGACGACCGCGACCGGCCGCGCGGCCGGCCACGGGATCGTCGCGGTCGACCCCGCCGTCATCCCGCTCGGAACGCACCTGTTCATCCCCGGCTACGGTCGAGCCGTCGCCGGCGACACGGGCGGTGCGATTCGCGGGCGGCGGATCGACCTGGGCTTCGACTCGCGTTGGCAAGCGACGCAGTTCGGCCGGCGCCCGCTCGTCGTGTACGTCTACAAATAGACCGCGAACACTCGCCGCGCGCCCTGCTCGGGGCGCACGGCCTCCGGCCGAAGAAGCGGCTGGGGCAGCACTTCCTCACCGACGGCGCGACCGCTGCGCGGATCGCGCGCCTGGCCGTCGACGCACCCGGCGAGCGGGTGCTGGAGATCGGCGCCGGGACCGGCGCCCTGACCGTCGCCCTGGCGCGACTGGGCGCCGATCTGACCGCCGTCGAGATCGACTCTGCGCTCGTCGAGCTGCTGCGGGCGCGCGATGATTTGGCGGGCGTCGATGTACGCCAAGCCGACGCGCTGCGCTTCGACTATGCGGGCTGGGCCGGCGCACGCGGGTGGCGGGCCGCCGGAAATCTCCCCTACAACGTCGGCACGCCGCTGCTGATCCAACTCGCGGCGCTGGCGGACCCGCCCGAGCGGATCGTGGCGATGATCCAGCAGGACGTCGCGGACCGTCTGCTCGCGCGACCCGGGACGCCGCAGTACGGCAGCCTGACCGTCGCGATCGCCGTGACGATGGAGACCCAGCGCGCGCTGACCGTCCCGCCAAGCGCGTTCTATCCCCGGCCGGGCGTCGTCTCGGCCGTCGTCGTGCTGCGCCGGTTGCCCGAGCCGCGCGTCGCGCTGGCCGATCGTGCGCGCTTCGAACAGGTCGTGCGCGGCGCGTTCGCGTACCGCCGGAAGACCTTGGCGAACTCGCTCGCGCTCGCGCTGGAACTCCCGCGCGAACGCATCGCGAGCGCGATCGCCTCCCTCGCACTCGACCCCGACGTCCGTGGTGAAACGCTCGACCTCCACACCTTCGCCGCTCTCTCCGATCGCCTGGCCGGCTGACGGCTTCGTCTGGTGGCGCTCGCTCCTGAGCGTCGTCTTCCTCGCGCTCGGGCTGCTGGTGGCCGGCGGCCTGCAGCTGGGCTGGCTGTTGGTGAGCGGTGCGCGGCCCGACCTGCACCACCTCCGGCTCGACTGGACGCTGGTCGCGCTGCAGGTGCTGACCTACGTTCCGATCGTTCCGGTCTTGCTGCTCGCGCTGCCGTGGACCGCGCGCATCTCGCTGCGCGCGCTCGGCCTGCGCGCGCTCGGCTTTGGCGGGGTGATGGCCGGCCTGGGCGGTGGCCTGACGATGTTCGTCCTCGTGATCGCGCTGGGCGCGTTGCAGAGCACCGTGCTCCACGTGCGGCCCGAGCAGAGCGTCGTCGGCGCGCTGGCCGGCGCCCACGATCCGTTGCTGATCGCCGTCTTCGCGCTGGTTGCGTGCGTCCTCGCGCCGTTCGTCGAGGAGCTGGCGTTTCGCGGTTTGGTGCTCAACGCGCTGCGCCGCTATCTCCCCTTCGTCGTCGCCGCGCCGCTCAGCGGCTTAGCGTTCGCGGCGGCCCACGCCACGCCCAGCGCCCTGATCCCGCTCTGGGGCGGCGGGATCGTCTTGGCCTACGTCTACGCGCGCACCGGCGCGCTGACCGCGTCGATGCTCGCGCACGCCACCTTCAACACGATCAACGTGCTGCTCATCGTCGTCTTTCACCAGACGTCGTAGCGACCGCGACGCCGCCGCAGAGCGTCGTGTCGTCGGGCCATCGCCCCCAGCCCAGCGAGGCGAAGAACGCCCGCGCGTTCGTGTTGAAGCCGGGGCAGTAGCCCGCCTCACCGGGATGGTAGAGGTCGAGCGCGACGTTTGGGTTGGCGGCGGAGACCGCCCAGACGCCCTCTTGCGGGCGCGGCAGGTGGACGTAGCTCGTCTGCGTGCGCAGCGCGACCGCGCGCGCGTACGCCGCGCGGTCGACGATGAACGGCCAGCGGCCCAGCTTGAGGACGGTGTCGTTGATCGTCAGCGCGCACAGGACGGCGAAGCACAAGACCACCGGCGCGGCGCGTGGGACGCGCGCGATGGCGACCG
>JBEKLD010000107.1:0-10639 GCA_050010375.1 Vulcanimicrobiaceae bacterium | reverse complement strand
TCGGTGTCGCGGTCGTGGTTGTCGGTGTCCTCGTGCGCGACGTCGAGCAGCGCGTCGATCTGCAGCGGGACGACGCTGCCGCGCGCGCTGGCCATGGTCAGCGAGCGGATCGGGATGTGTCCCCAGACCTTCGAGACGATCAGGTGCGAGACGGTGAACTCGGCCCGGCAATGGTTGAGGTCGGCGTTCCAGACGACCGGCGCGTCGGCCGCCGAGGCGACCGGCAGTCCGGCGAAGGCCAGCAGCAGCGCGACCGCGGCGAGCTTAGCGGAGGCGGAACGCATAATTGAGGAACAGGCTGCGGTAGGGGAGGCCGAACAGCTCGGTCGCCGCGGCGCCGGTATACTGCGCGTAGGAGGACGGGCTGGCGTAGGAATTGAGCGCCAGCGGTATGCCTTCGTAGCGCAGGCCCTCGATGAACGCATTCTGGTTGAACAGGTTGTCGATCGCGAGCGAGAACTCACCCGGCCCGAACGGGACCGCGATCCGCAGATCGCTGTAGTCGTACGCCGGCAGCGCCTTGGTGTTGTTCGCCGAGACCCAGTGGACCGTGTAGCGCACGTCGACCGTCCCGATGCCGCGGTCGAGCGCGCCGTCGAGCGTGTGCAGCGGCAAACGCGGGATCTGGCTGCCGGGGACGAGGGTCAGGTTCGAGGCGAGGTAGGTCGCCGGCAGCGAGACGATCGCCGTCGAGTCGGTCGTCCAATCGTAGTCGAGGAAGGTGCGGCGGTCGAAGCGGTGCCGTCCGGCGACCGTCGTCCCGCGCGCGCGCAGCTGGCCGATGTTGAACGTACCGCTCAAGCCCAGCAGTGAGGGTGCGGCCGACGTGCCGCACTTGGCCTCGACGGCGGCGGTCTCGGCGGCCAGGAAGGCGGGATTGATGAAACTCGTCCCGGTTTGGGAGAGCGGCAGCGAGAGCGAGTAGAGCTTGTCGTAGATGTTGACGTTGTAGGCCGTCAACTGGATCTGCGAGTCGAGGCCGTACTCGTGCCCGTAGGCGACTTCCTCGTCGACGCCGCGCTCGGGGTGCAGCACGGAGGAGGGCGCGCTTCCGATCACGTTGAGGGAGCCGCACGAGATCGCGCTGCCGCCACCCGCGCCGCCGAGGAGCTCGGGGACGAACGGCTGGCCGAGTTGATTGCCGGCGGGTTCGGTCGTCGTCGCACCGGAGGAGAGGCGCACGACGTCGTGCCGGGTCAGGTCGTAGACCAGCGACGCGCGCGGATCGAGCGAGGTGGTGTCGGTCGCGCTGGCGTGGCGCAGGAACGCATCGGCGAACGCCGCCAGCGGCGAGCCGGCGACGCGATACGCGTCGTGCAGCACGAGCCCGTCCTCGTGCACGGTCGGCGCGCCGATGGTCGTCAGGCCGTTGGTCGTCGAGCTCAGGTCGTAGATCAAATTGAGGTAGGTGTACCCGACCCCGAAGGTGTTGGAACGGCCGGTCAGGTCGTAGACGACCGAGGCGCCGGCTTCGGTCTCCAGCTTGTCGGATGCGGTGTCACCTAGATAGGCGAGCGGATCGCGCACGCCGATGTCCTCGTAGCGGTCGGTGAAGGCGTCGACGTGCAGCGTGCCCGCGCCGCGGGTGAGATCGTAGCCCACGTGCTCGTCGCCGAAGTCGAACGTCTGGTAGGCGGGACCGTCGCCGTCCCAACCGGTGTTGAAGGCGGCGTACTGCTGCGGCGTCTGACAGTCGGTGCCGCCGTCGGGTTGTCCGTTCGGCCCGGTTCCAGCGCCCTTGACGTAAAAGGAACCGGTCGGACAGACGACCGCCGCAGTCGCCGGGTTGTACTTCTTGAGCAACTGCTTGCCGAACGCGAGCGCCGGCGCGTAGGCGAGGTAGTCGCCGTCGCCGTTGCCGGTCTTGTCCTCGTAGTACGACGAGAGCACCGTGGTGAAGGTCAGGCTCTGGCCCGGATCGAGCTCGTAGCGCAGCTTCACCAACCCCATGTGGGAGTTGGCGCTCGAGTCGTCGTCGTAGACGGCGAGATCGCGGACGGCGGGGGCGGTCGCCGACGGATCGTAGGCCGCGCCGACTTGGTAGAAGCTGTCGTGGTGGATCGGGCCATCCAATCCGGCCACGCCGTAGGCGACCGCGTAACCCAGCCGCCCGTCCGTCCCCGTCGCGGTCAGCGTCGTCTGCGAGTGGTCGAACGTCCCCCAGCCCTGGGAGATCCCGAGACGCTGATCGGTGGTCGGCAACAGCGTTTGGAAGTCGATGATCCCGGCGATCGCACTCGTTCCGAACAGGTTGCTCCCCGAACCGTAGGTCACCACGATGTCGCGCAGCGCGGCGGTCGGCGAGAGTTGATCGTTGTACCCGCCGGGGAAGCCCAGCGCGATCGGATGCCCGTCGAGGGCCGTCGCCGTCTCGAGCGCACCGATTCCGCGGATCTCGAGCGGGATGTCGTCGCCGAGCGCGGCCGTGTTGCCCTTGACCGAGTTGATGACTCCCGGCAGCTCGCGGATCGCGTCGCCGGCGCGGGTGACGCCGTCCTCGGCGAGCGAATCGATGGTCAGCGCGCGCGAGATCGTCGTCGAGCGCTGCAGCGCACCGGTCCCGGTGGCGGTCGAGCCGATCGCCTGCAGCGTTCGCGCCGCACCGGCGCGCTGGGCGACCAGCGTCACCCCGACGTCCGCGCCGGCGACCAGTGCGATCTCGGTCGAGAGGGCGGACTGATAGCCCGCGCGCTCGATGCGCAGGCGGTAGATGCCGGGCGCCAGGCCCGTGATGCTGAACCGGCCGGCGCCATCGGTGACGGCACGCGTCGTCCCGCGATCGGGCCCGACGGTCGCGCCCGGCACGGGCAGGCCGGTCGTCGCGTCGTCGACGACGCCTTCGAGGACGGTGACGGGCGCCTGCGCGCGCGCCGGTAGCGCGCTCGCCAAAAGCGAACACGCCAGAGCGACGAGCGCAAGCGCACGCCGCGACGAAGTGGGCACCAGAGAACCTCCGTGCGCCGCAAACCGGCGCCGAGCCAAGCGATGAAATCCGCCGCGACGGCGGCCTTGCTCAGGCTACGGCTCGTGCGGGCGGGGCGCGCAGACCGCGGACGCGCAGCGGTTGCGTGATCGCGCGCCGGCGGCGCTGCGTCTCGGGACGCCGGCGCGCGGTCCAGGCCGCCGACGCCGCCGGCGCCGTGACGAAGAAGACGAGCAGCACGCCCACCAGTGTGCGATGGGTCGCGAGCGCAAGCCGCAGGGCTCGGCGCAAGCCGAGCGCGACCGCGACCGAGACGACCAGATCGACCGCGCCGGCGAGCGGGAACGAGCCGCCGACCAGATCGCCCGCGTCGTCGATCTCCGCGCCCGCCGAGAGCGTGTCGAAGGCCTCCATCGCGGCCAACCCGACGAACGCGAGCAGCGCGGTGCGCCCGACGGCGCGCCAGGCGGGTTCGGCCAACAGGCGCTCGAGGGCGGCCCGGCCGCCGCCGCCGCCGCGCGCCTCCTGCAACGCCGACCACGCCAGCCGCAACACGAACGCGAGCGCGACCGCCAGCCCCGCGACCGCGACCAGGGCGCGCGAGCGGTGCGCCAGCGCATCCATCGGATCGTGCGGTAGCACGTAGTCGCCGAGAAGATCGATCGCCGCATGCGCGAGCGGCGCCGCCAATGAGACGGCGAGCGCCGTCGTGATCGCCGGAAAGGCGCGCTCGAGCGGTGCACGCATGATGCCCGGTGGCCCTTGCACGGCACGCCCCGGCTTCCTGCGCTCCCTCGGGACAAAGCGTCGAAGATAAAGGCGGGATTATGGTGGCCCCGCGCTAAGCGAGCCTCGTGCTGACCGCGCTCGACCCCGACCTGCTCACGCGCGTGCTCTCCCGGGCGCTCCGGCGCGGCGGCGACTTCGCCGACGTCTTCTTCGAGCACCGGCTGATGCAGACGTTCCGGCTCCAGGACGGTGCGATCCGCGAAGCCGCCACGACCCTGGTGCGCGGCGCCGGCGTGCGCGTCGTCGTCGGCGAGCGGGCCGGCTACGCCTTCTCCGACGACCTCGACGAGGGATCGCTGCTGCGCGCGGCCGAGGCCGCGGCGCTGATCGCGCGCGATGGCCGGGCACACGCGCTGGTGGTCGCGCTCGAACCGGCAAACGCGCCGGTGTTATACGACCCGCACCCCGACGAGCCGGCCGACTCGCAGCGCTACGTCGACCTGCTGGCGCGGGCCGACGTCGCAGCGCGCGCCAGCGATCCGCGCGTGGTGGCGGTCAACGCGTTCGTCTCCGATGAGCTGCAGTACATCCAGGTCGCCTCGAGCGACGGGCGTGTCTCGACCGACCGCCGACCGCTGGTCGCACTGGGTGTCCAGGTCGTCGCGCGCGAGGGCAGTCAGCGCGAGACGGGATACGTCGGCGACGGCGGCCGGACGAGCATCGCGATCTACGACCGGCTCACGCCCGAGTCGCTGGCCGCCGAGTCGGCGCGCATCGCGACGACGAAGCTCGGCGCGCGCGAGGCTCCCTCCGGCGAGATGCCGGTCGTGATCGGTCCCGGTGGCGGCGGCGTGCTGCTGCACGAGGCGGTCGGTCACGGACTCGAAGCCGACTTCAACCGCAAGGGAACCTCGCTCTATAGCGGGCGCGTCGGCGAGCGCGTCGCGAGCGAGTTGGTGACGATCTACGACGACGGCGATCTGCCCGGCGAGCGCGGCAGCGTCGCGATCGACGACGAGGGGACGCCGGGGCAGCACAAGGTGCTGGTGGAGCGCGGCATCTTGCGCGGCTACATGCAGGACCGCCAGAACGCGCGGCTCATGGGCGTCGCTTCGACCGGCAGCGGCCGGCGCGAGTCGTACCGCGCGCTGCCGATCCCGCGCATGTGCAACACCTTCATGCCGGGTGGCGAGGCGACGGCCGACGAGGTCGTCGGCTCGATCGAGCGCGGCTTTTACGCGGCGTCGTTCGCGGGCGGACAGGTCGAGATCAGCAAGGGCGACTTCGTCTTCATGGTCGCCGAGGGGTACCTGATCGAAGGTGGGCGCATCACCGCACCCGTACGCGGCGCGACGTTGGTCGGCAACGGCCCCGACGCGATGACGAAGGTGACGCTGGTCGGCAACGACGCGCAGCTCGCGCACCGTTCGTACACCTGCGGGAAGGCCGGTCAGCGCGTCCCGGTCGGCGTCGGCATCCCGACCGTCAAGCTCGCCGCTTGCACGGTCGGCGGGACGGGCCGTGGCTGATCCGCGCGACGAGGCGCTGACGGTCGCCGAGACGGCGATCGCGCTCGCCACATCCGCCGGTGCGACCGAAGCCGACGCGACGGTCTGCGTCGTCGACCGGTTCGCTTGCGAGGCGCGCGGCGGCGAGCTCACGCAGTTGGAACGCTCGTGCGGCCGCACCCTCGCCGTGCGGACCTTCGTCGGGTCGCGGCGCGCGACGCTGACGACGACCGATCTGAGCCGCACCGGGATCGATGCGTTGGTGCGGCGTGCGGTCGCGGCGGCCGCCTTCGCCGGCGAGGACGAGTTCGCCGGGCTGCCTGACGCCTTCGCCGGCGACGAGGTTTGCGACCACGACCTGTTCACCGTCTCGCCCGACGTCGCCGAGCGTCCCGACGAGGCGAAGCTCGAGGACGCGCTCGCGCTCGAGCGGCTCGTACGCGAGGCCGACGTGCGGATCGAGAACTCGGAGGGCTCGCACGTCCGCGATGCGATCTCCTCGTTCGCACTAGCCAACACGCGCGGCTTTCGCGGCGTCACGCAGGGGACGAGCGTTACGCGCTCGGCGGCGCCGGTCGCGCGCGACGGCGCGAGCAAACGCTTGGGCCACTATGGTACAGCGGCGCGCGGGTGGTCGACGGCGGAGAGCACGCCGGCCGTCGCGCAGCACGCCGTCCACCGCGCGCTGGCGCTGATCGGGGCGCGCAAGCCACCGACGGCGCGCGTCGCGGTGATCTTCGAGCGCGACGTCGCGGGAGCGGTGCTGGCCGACGTCTTCGCCGCGGCCAGCGCGGCCAACGTCGCGCTCGGCAACTCCTGGTTGGCCGGCCGGATCGGCGAGCGGATCGGCAGCACGCGGGTGACGATCGTCGACGACGGGCGGCTCAAAGGCGGCCTCGGCAGCGCACCGTTCGACGCCGAAGGGAGCGCGACGCGCGAGACCGTCGTGCTGCGCGAGGGCGTGCTCGAGTCGTACCTCAGCGACACGTATTGGGGTCGGCGACTGGGGATCGCCTCGACCGGGAACGCGGGGGGCGGCAGCGTCGACGCGAACAATCTGTACCTGATGCCGGGGACGGGGACGCTCGACGAGCTGGTCGCCTCGACCGAGCGCGGGGTCCTCGTGCTCGACACGATCGGCTTCGCGACCGAACACGCGAGCGGGATCTACAGCCGCGGCGCGCGCGGGATCTGGATCGAGGACGGCGCGCCGAGCCATCCGATCGACGAGTTCACGATCGCGGCGAGCTTCCCCGAGATGCTGGCCGGGATCGATGCGATCGCCGGCGACCTGCGCTTCGACGGGACGATCGTCGCGCCGTCGTTCCGCGTCGCCGAGATGGCGTTGAGCGGGACATGAAGCGAGCGCACCTCGCGCTGGCGCTCGTGCTCGCGCTGCAGCCCGTCGCCGCGGCGGCGCAGCGCGAGACGCCCGTGCCGATCGCAGCGGCGCAGAGCACCGTGCTCGACGCGGCGCTCGCGCGCGCGGTCGCGGCGGCATCCTACGGCGCGCCGGCCGTCTCGGTCGCCGTCGTCGAGGACGGTCGGATCGCGTACGCGCACGCGACCGGCTTGGCCGACCTCGCCACACGTACCGCGGCGACGACCCAGACGCGCTTTGCGATCGCGTCGATCACCAAGCTGGTCACCGCCGTGTGCGTCATGCAGTTGGTCGAGAGCGGAAAGTTGCGGCTCGACGCGCCGGTCACGCGGGTCCTGCCCGGCGTCCTGCCCGACAATCCCCAGATGCAGGAGATCACCGTGCGCGAGCTGCTGCGGCACACCTCGGGGCTGGCCGACTACGCCGACGCGGTCTTCGCCGACGGCAGCGTCACCCGCCGCACGACGCCGCGCGAGATCGTGGCGCGCTTCGCCGCCAAGCCGCTCGCGTTCGAACCCGGCACCGCCTGGGGGTACAGCAGCACCAACTACGTCCTGCTCGGTCTGATCGTCGAGAAGCTCAGCGGCGAGTCACTGGCCGCGTACGAGCGCGCGCACGTCTTCGCGCCGGCCGGGATGACCGCAACGAGCGTCGGGCCGCCGCCCGGCAGCCCGACCGCGCGCGGGTACGGCGCGAACGGCCGGCCGGTGCCGCCGATCGATTTCTCGTGGCTGTTCGCCGACGGCGACCTGTTCTCGACCGCGTCGGATCTGGCGCGCTTCGATATCGCGCTGATGGACGGCGTTCTCGTCGCGCCGGCGACCTTCGCGCTGATGCAAGCGAACCCGGTCGCCAGCACGATGGGCGCGGCGGGTGGGAGCGTCGCGTGGGGACTGGGCCTCTCGTTGGTGACCGCCGGGGAGGCGACGTTCGTCGGCCACCACGGCGGGATCCCCGGCTTCGCGGCCGAGGACGAGATGCTCCCCGACCGGCACTTCGCGCTGATCGTGCTCGGCAACGCGTCGGACTTCATCACCGCGCGGGTCAACGCGGCGGTCCTCGCGGTCGTGTTGCCACCGGTCGTCGCAGCGAGCAAGACGCCGGGGCCGACCGTCGGCGCGGAGGATCCGAAGGTCACCGCGCGGCTGCGCGCGTTCGTGACCGATCTGGTCGGCGGCTCGCTCGATCGCAGCCAGCTCAACGTGTCGATGAACGCCGCCTTCACGCCGGCGATCGCCACCCAGGCCGAGCAGGTCTTCGCGTCGTTCGGCGCGTTGCAGACGCTCACGTACCGCGACCACTCGCAGACGATGGGCCTGCGCCTCTACCACTACAACGCGACGTTCGCCAGCGGGAAGGGAGTCGTCATCACCTTCGGCCTCGACTCCGACGACAAGATCGCCGGCTTCGCCATCGAGTGACGGAGTGACGCGCGCGACGCTGCTCGCCCTGGTCGCGGCGCCACTGGTCGCTCCGCTGCGGGTCATGCGCGGCGGCTGCGTGCCGACGCTCGCCGCCCCGGTGCGTGCGCCGGACGCGCCGCCGGAACTCGTCGCGATCTGGCTCTCGCAGCCGGACTACGGCTGGGGCGAGCTGGCCCACATCCGCGTCGTCGCCTCGACCAACGTCGCGCTGGTCGAGCTGCGCGTCGGCCCCTACGGTCGCGCGCTGACCAAGCACGAACCCGGGCAGTTCAGCGGTGTCTACCGGTTCCCGTTCCTGCCACCGTTCGTGCACCCGCGGTATACGCTGACGTTCCGCTTCGTGGCGCGCACGGCGACGGGGACGGCGACGGTCCGCGAGCTTCCGGTCGCGCTGCACTGAGCGCGTCCGGTGCGCCGGGCGCATAGGGGCCGAGCCCGGCGGCGCGCAACGCCAACGCTTGCGCGCGCAGGAACGTCGGATCGTTCTCGTATTGCGCGAGCTCGTCGTCGTCGGTGCCGGCAGGGTCGGCCAACGCGGCCGCGGCGGCGCGTTGCATCCCGGCCAACTGCAGCGCTTCGAACGCGCCGGCCAGATTGGCGATCAGGTACAGCGCGCCGCCCAGCGCGAGCGCGCCGCGCACGAGCGCCGGTCGCGACGGCGGCGCTTCGGCGACCAGACCGACCAACGCGATCCAGGCGAGCGTTGCGGGCGTCGTGTAGCGGAACGCGAGCGCCGCCTCGACGCCGTTGCCGGCGCGGCCCAACGCCTCGCAGGCGGCGGCGACCAGCGTGAAGGCGAGCAGCGCCAACCACGGCGTCGGCCGGCGGCCGGCGCGCGCTGCGCGCGTCGCGAGCAGGGCGCAGGCGACCAGCAGCGCGAGCCCCAGCGCTTCGCACAGCCAGCGGCCGCCGACGATGCCGAGCGGCGCGCCGAGATACGCCAAGACGAACTGCGGCCCGTCGAGCAGCGGTGCGGCCGCGCCGCCGAGCCAGCCGTTCTCGAACCGCGGGGTCTGATAGCCGACCAGGAAGATCGCCGCGGCGCCGGCCGCGACCAGCAGCCAGAGCGCGAGCCGCCGCGCATCGCGGGCGAGCAGGACCGCGCCGGCGACCCAGGTCGCGAAGCCGAACACGAGCGAGAAGCTGGCGACGAGCGCGCCCGCCAGCGCGAGCACGAAGCGCAGCGCACGCGGCCGCTCGTCGAGCGCCGACACGACGCCCAGGGCACCGAGGTCGACCAGGAACCACGAGAGCTGGAAGCCCCACAGCCAGTTCTCCGCCTGCACGAACGAATACAGCAGCAGGCTCGCGATCAGGAACGGGCCGGCGGCGCGCGCGGTCCCGCCCAGCCGCCGGCGCAGCAGCGCGAACAGCGCGAGCTGCGCGAAAGCGACGACGCCGACCGAGATGAGCGCTTCGATCTGCACGTTCCAGCCGTCGAGGCGGGCCAAGCCCAGGGCGAGCGCGGTCGGGACGAAGCTGCGGTGAGCCCCCTGCGGCGCCCACAGCGCCGCCAACTGCAGTTGGCCGGCGTGCTGCGCGAGGACCAGCGGCGACCAGAGCCACTCGTCGTACATCGGGACGTCGACGACCGCCGCCGCGACCAGCGCGAAGACCGCGCACGGCAGCAGCCAGGCCAAGACGAGCGCGGCGCGGGCGGATCGGCTCCCGATCACCCCGCCGGCTTCGCCGGCACGGCCTCGCGCACCGTCGGCCCGGCCCCGGCCGCTCACCGGCCGCCTGCCGGGGTTGCTGCCACAGCGGCCTGGCGAGGACCGTTCGGTCACGGCACCGTACCCGAGAGGAGATGGCCACCGCTCCCGCGATCGGCACCCAGCTCGTCATGCGGCTCGAGACCCCGAACGAGCCCGGTTCCTTCGGCGTGCTCGCCTCGGCGATCGGCGACGCCGGCGGGATGGTCGGCGCCGTCGACACGCGGACGGTGGGCAAGGCGACGATCGTGCGCGACGTGACGGTCAACGTCTCCAGCGACGCGGTCGCGACGGCGGTCCGCGCGGCGATCGAGCGGCTCGACGGGGTCCGGATCCTCAGCGTCTCCGACTCGACCTTCTTGGCGCACTTAGGCGGAAAGATTCGGACCGGGATCACCCGGCCCGTCAAGACGCGCCAAGACCTCTCGACCGTCTACACGCCCGGCGTCGCGCGCGTCTCGAGCGCGATCGCGAACGATCCCGCCAAAGCCTACGCGCTGACGATCAAGCGCAATACCGTCTGCGTGCTCACCGACGGCACCGCCGTCCTCGGCCTAGGCGACATCGGCCCGTACGGTGCGGCGCCGGTGATGGAGGGCAAATGCATGCTCTTCAAACAGTTCGCCGACATCGACGCCTTCCCGATCTGCCTGGACACCAAGGACGTCGACGAGATCGTCGAGACGGCCAAGCGCATCGCGCCGATCTTCGGCGGCATCAACCTCGAGGACATCTCCGCGCCGCGCTGCTTCGAGGTCGAGCGCCGGCTGATCGAGGAGCTCGACATCCCGGTCATGCACGACGACCAGCACGGGACGGCGGTCGTCATCCTGGCCGCGCTGATGAATGCGGCCGCGGTCGTCGGCAAGCGGATGGAGGATCTGACGATCGTCCTGACCGGCAGCGGCGCGGCCGGGACCGCGACGATCAAGATGGTCCTCGCCGCCGGCGTGCGCGACGTG
>JBEKLD010000106.1:0-10710 GCA_050010375.1 Vulcanimicrobiaceae bacterium | reverse complement strand
TCTCGACCGCGACCGGTATCATCGTCACCCGCGCGGCGGCCGAAGGCTCGTTCGGCCACGACCTCTCGCGCCAGTTGATCCAGAACCCGACCGCCCTGGCGATCGCGGGTTCCCTGCTCATCCTGTTCGGCTTCTTCGGTCTCCCGATGTGGGTCATGCTGATGATGGGCGGGATCCTCTTCGCGCTGTTCTTCCGCCAGCGCAGAGTGACGCGCGCGAAGGCCATCGCCGATGGGAAGGGGCTGCCCGGCCGCCACGGCGCGCCCGGCGTGAGCGGCTCGACGGCGCAACCGGCCGTCAAGCCGGCCGAGTCGGTCGTCCCGCTGCTCTCCTACGATCCGATGGAGCTGGAGATCGGCTTCGGGCTGATCCCGCTGGTCGACGTCTCGCAAGGTGGCGATCTGCTCGAGCGGATCACGATGATCCGTCGTCACGCCGCGCGCGAGCTGGGCATCGTCGTACCGCCGATCCGCGTCCGCGACAACTTGCAGCTCAAGCCGTCGACCTACGTGGTGAAGATCTACGGGCTGGAAGTCGCCCGCGCCGAGGTGATGGTCTCGCGTCTGCTCGCGATGAATCCGGGCACGGCGACCAACGGCATCGACGGGATCCCGACCACCGAGCCGGCCTTCGGTCTGCCTGCGCTGTGGATCGCCGAGAGCGCGCGCGGCGACGCCGAGCTGGCCGGCTACACCGTGATCGATCCGACCTCGGTCATCGCGACGCATCTGACCGAGATCATCCGCGGGCACGCGCCGGATCTGCTCGGACGCCAAGAGACGAGCGCCCTGCTCGACAACGTCAAGCAGCACTATCCGGTCGTCGTCGAGGAGCTGATCCCCAGCCTGCTGACGGTCGGCGAGGTCCAGCGCGTCCTGCAGAACCTGTTGCGCGAGCGCATCCCGATCCGCAACCTGCTGCTGATCCTGGAGAATCTGGCCGACGGCGCCCGGCAGTCCAAAGACATCGATTTCCTGACCGAGAAGGTCCGCGCGGCGATGGCACGCCACATCTGTGCCGAGTACGCGGAGAACGGGATGCTCTCGGTCATCACGGTCGATCCGCGGCTGGAGTCGCTGCTGGCCGAGGCGGTTCGGCGCGGCGAGGACGCTTACGCACTGCTCGATCCGGCGACTGTGGCAAAGATTTACAATTCACTCACCCGCCAGATCCAGACCGCCCAGCAGACCGGGCTCCAGCCGATCGTGCTCACCTCGCCCTCGACACGCCTCGCCCTCAAGCGGCTGACCGAGCGGGCCGCGCCGCAGCTGGTCGTCCTCTCGTACAGCGAGATCGCGCCGGGGCTGCGGGTCGAGTCGATCGGGCAGGTCTCCGCGACCGACGAGGTCCCGGAACCGGCCGGAGCGGCGGGCTAGACCGGTGATGCGGCTGCTGGGGCTCCGCCCCAAGTCACTCCGGCAGCAGACCAAGCTGAAGCTGCCGCAGGTCAACACCTTCGTCGACGTGGCCGTCATCGGCAACGGGCCGCGCGGCTCGGTCTGCGTCGAGAGCGTCCAAGACAAGGGCCTGGCGGTGACGACCATGCCGGGCCTGGCGGCCGGCCAGATGGCGGTCTTCTCGTATCAGAACGCCCACGGGCGGTTCCGCTTCTCGACCCGCTGCACGGCCGTCCGCGGCAAGCACGCCCTGTTCGGGCTGCCGCTGCGGATCGAGACCCTCCAGCTCTTCGCCGGGGCCCAGAAGCGGGCCGCGGTCCGGCTCGACGCCACCGTCCCGGCCCAGTGGCGGTACGCGCCGGCCGGGAAGGCCTCGGGGGACTTCGTCCGGGCCTCGCTCACGGATATCAGCCGCTCGGGCGCCTCGCTGATCGTGGACCGCGAGGTGAAGAAGGGGACCTTCGTCGAGGTTCGGTTCGGGGTCAGCACGGCCGCGACGCCCCTTTCCCTGCTCGGTGAAGTCATGCGGACGGCCAACATCGAAGCCACAAAGAAGCTCTCGCTCGGGCTGCGCTTTCACGGGGTCAAAGCCGAGGAGGACCGGGCGATCATGGAGTTCATCAACAAGCGTCAAGCCGAGCGGCGCAGCCGCGGTTTGGCCTGAGGGGGCATTAGGACACTAAGGATGTCGGGCAAGCGAGTCCTCATCGTCGACGACGCCGTCGTCATGCGGATGATGATCAAAGGGATCCTCAGCAAGAACGGCTACGAAGTCGTCGGCGAGGCGCAGAATGGGGTCGAAGCGGTCGAGAAATATCGGACGCTCAGCCCGGATCTGGTCACGATGGACATGGTGATGCCCGAAATGGACGGGATCACGGCTGTCAAGCAGATCGTGGCCCAAGACCCCAACGCGCGCATCATCATGTGCACGTCGATGGGGCAGCAGGCGCTCGTGGTCGAGGCGATTCAGGCCGGAGCGAAGTCGTTCATCACCAAGCCGTTCCAGCCGCCGAAGATCCTCGAGACGATCCAGAAGGTGCTGGCATGACGCCGCCGCTGACCCTGAGCGAGATCCAGCGCGACGCGCTCAAGGAGGTCGGCAACATCGGCGCGGGCCACGCCGCGACCGCGCTCTCGCAGCTCTTGAACACGACCGTCAAGCTGAGCGAGCCGACCATCGACGTGCTCAAGTTCCGCGACCTCTCGACCCGCGTCGGAACCGGCGACCGCACCGTCGCCGCCCTGCACATGTACGTGCGCGGCGAGGCACCCGGCCAAATGGTGGTGCTGTTCGACCGAGACCAGGCGCTCGAGTTCGTCAACGTCTTCATCAAGCGGATCATCGGCGACATCCAGATCTTCGACTCGATCGTCGATTCGACGCTCAAAGAGCTCGGCAACATCATCGCCGGTTCGTATCTCACGGCCCTGATCTCGCTGACCGGGATCAACCTGCTGCCGTCGGTGCCGACGCTCTCGTACGGCACGATCCAGGCGGCGTTCCGCACGCTGATGTCGATCCTGCCCGATCAGGATGTCTTCCTGATCGAGTCGCAGTTCCTCGACAAGGACAAGGCCGTTTCGGGCCAGTTCATCCTCATCCCGGAGACCGGCTCGCTGCAACCGTTGCTCTCGGTGTTCGGCGTCGACGACTGAGGAGTTGCGCCGGGATCTCCCGACGAACGCCGTATGAGCTCATCTGACTTCTTCGACCGCGCCGAATTCATCCAGTATTTTCGGGACGAGACCGATGAGCTGTTGCAGGCGATCGATGCCGACCTGCTGCGGCTCGAGCAGTTCGTCGACACCGGGACGCTCGACGCCGAGATCGTCAACTCGCTCTTCCGCGCGCTGCACACGATCAAGGGCAGCGCCGGGATGCTCGAGTTCGCCGCCGTCCAACAGGTCGCGCACAAGCTCGAGAACGTCTTCGACCTGTTGCGCAAGGACCACATGCCGCTCACCGAGAGCGGCGTCAACCTGTTGTTCGAGGGCCGCGACGTCCTGACCGGCCTCGTGCGCTCGGCCGTCGACGGCGCCGAGGAACCGGCCGGCGTCCCCGACTACGTGACGCGGCTGGACGACTTCGCTTCCGTCTACGACTCGACCGCGCAAGCGATCGAGGGGCCGCGCGCGCACCCCGAGGAGCAGGACGAGCATCTGGTCCAGGTCGACCACGTCGAGGTCGCCGCGTTCGAGGCCGAAGTCGAGCGGCTACTGGCCGAAGCGCAGACCCAACGCCAGGCCAAGGCGGCTGCCGCGCCGCCGCCGCCCGAAGCGGAACCGATCGACGTGGACGCCGCGCAGGCGGCCGTCGACGCGCTGTTCGCAGCCGCGCCCGCCACGCCGGCGCCCGCTGCCCCCGCGCCGGCTCCGGTCGCGCCGACGCCCGCGGCGCCGACACCCACCGCCCCGGCCGCCGCCGCGCCGCCGGCCTCCAGGCCCGCCGTGGCCGCCCCGGCGCCCGCAACCGCGGCTGCTCCCGCCGCGCACGAGCATGCCGCCGCCAGTACGCTCGCGGCCCCCGCCGCCGCCGTCGATCCGAAGCGCGCGGCGAAGAACCAGACGATCCGGGTCGACATCGACCGGCTCGACCTGCTGCTCAACCTGGTCGGCGAGTTGGTCATCAACCGGACGCGCATCTCCGACATCGCGTCGACGCTCGGCCGCGAGCTGGGCGGGACGACGAACGGCCGCGTCGAGAACGGGCTCTCGCAGCTGGCCAAGGATCTCTCGGAGTCGTCCGCGCTGCTGGCGCGCACGACCAACGAGATCCAAGAGAGCATCATGAAGGTCCGCATGGTCCCGATCGGACAGGTCTTCGACCGGTTCCCGCGGATGGTGCGCGACCTGGCCAAGGCGCGCGGCAAGGACATCCAGCTCGAGATCGCCGGCGCCGAGACCGATCTCGACAAGACGATCGTCGACGAGGTCGGCGAGCCGCTGATGCACCTGGTCCGCAACTGCGTCGACCACGGGATCGAACCGCCCGACGTGCGCGAGGCTCACGGCAAGCCGCGCCACGGGAAGATTCGCCTCAACGCCTACCACGAGGGCAACCAGGTCATCGTCGAGGTCTCCGACGACGGTGGCGGGATCGACCTGGCGCGCGTGCGCGAGAAGGCGATCCGGGTCGGCCAGATCAGCGAGACCGACCGCCTGACCGACCGTGAGATCATCGAGCAGATCTTCGAGCCCGGTTTCTCGACCGCCGATCAGATCACCGACGTCTCGGGCCGCGGCGTCGGGATGGACGTGGTGAAGAAGAACATCTTGCGCCTCAAGGGCGTCTTCGACGTCGACTCGGTCCAGGGCGAAGGCACCCGCTTCACGATGAAGCTGCCGCTGACGCTGGCGATCATCCAGGCCTTGCTGGTCCGCGTCGCTCAGGAGCTCTACTCGATCCCGCTCGACTCCGTCATCGAGTCCCAGCGCATCGAGGCGAGCGAGGTCCGCACCGTCCACGGCGGCGAGGTCATCACCCTGCGCGGGCAGGTCGTGCCCCTGATCCGGGTCGGCGAGTTCTTCCGGCTCGACGCCCCGCGCGACCCCGACAAGGTCATGATCGTGATCGTCGGCCTCCAGGGCCGCCAGGTCGGCTTGGTCGTCGACTCGTTCCAGGGGGAACAGGAGATCGTCATCAAGCCGCTCTCCGACGTCATCGGGCGCATCGCCGGCATCTCCGGCGCGACGATCCTGGGCAACGGCTCGATCTCCCTGATCATCGACGTCCACTCCCTGGTCGCCAGCGCCTACGGCGGCGGCCGCGTCGCCCGCGCCGAGTTCTCGGGTGTGTAAGGGTATGGTTGCCTGCCTCGCCCTCGTCCCTGACCCTGCCGATACACAGGGGAGAAAGCCCCCGCGTCAGGAGCGCTCTTAAGTATGGCCGAGACCGTCCAAGTCGTATCCTTCAAGCTCGGCTCCGAGGAATACGGGGTCGAGATCGCTCAGGTCCAGGAGATCAACCGGATGGTCGCGGTCACGCACGTGCCGCGAGCGCCGCAGTTCATGGAGGGCGTGATCAACTTGCGCGGGCAGTTGATCCCGATCATCGATCTGCGCACGCGCTTCGGGATGCAACGCGCCGAGCACACCAAGAACACCCGCATCGTCGTGACCGAGATCGGCGCCAAGCGCGTCGGGATGGTCGTCGATTCGGTCTCCGAGGTCCTGCGCTTGCCGGTCGACGCGATCGAAGACGCGCCCGACATGATCACCGGCGTCGATACCGAGTACATCCGCGGGGTCGGCAAGATCGAGGATCGGCTGATCATCCTGCTCGACCTGGCGAAGATCATCACCGGCGCCGAGAAGCGCGAGCTCGAAGCCGCCGACGTCGACGCCGTCCCGGTCGGTTAGGGAGTCGGCGCGGTCGGCGCCGAACATCCCCGGGTGACCGACCAGACCACCGCTCCGAGCCCCGAGAACGCCGCATCGCGCCGCGCGAGCTTTCCGCTCGGACGGACGCTGGTCTGGCTCGGCATCGCCGGAGCGTCCGCGGCGTTGACCTTTGTGGCCCTGCGCGCGACGATGCGCCGCGTCCCTCCCGCCGATGAGACGACCGAGCGGATCCAGGGCCTGATCGAAGAGGCGAACCGCCTGATCCGGGCGCTCGACGAGAAGAAGCCGAGCTAGTGGCGGTCCGACCCCCGAACCTGGTGACCGGACTCGCTCCGGACGCTGTGGCGTCGGTCCGATTCACCGACCTGCTCGCCAACGGGCAGGCCGTGGGCCGGATCAACGGGCTGGTCGTCTTCGTTGCCGGGCCGTTGCCGGGCGAGCGCGCGCGCGTGCGCATCGTGCAGGTCAAGCCGAAGTACGCGGTCGGCGAGGTCGTCGGATACGAGACGCAGTCGGAGATGCGGGTCAAACCGTTCTGCGGCGTCTTCGGCGTCTGCGGCGGCTGTCAGGTCCAGCACCTCTCGTATCCGGCGCAGTTGGCGTGGAAGGAGCAGATCGTCCGCAGCGCGTTGCGCCGAATCGGCGGCTTCACCGACGTCGTCGTGCAGCGCGCGGTCGGGATGACGCACCCGCGCAACTACCGCAACAAGATGGCGCTGGTCGTCGACCACAGCGCCGGCCAGACCTCGTTCGGCTTCTACCAGGCGCGCTCGCACGCGTTGGTGCGGATCGACTCGTGCCCCGTCGTCCTGCCGCAGCTCGACGCGGCGATCGGCGGGCTGTACGACGCCGCCCGCGCTCCGGATGCGCGCGACGCGTTCGTCGGCGCGAAGCACGCGATCGTCCGGGCCGGGGCGGCGTCGCAGCAGGCCGTGCTCTCGCTCACGACCGAGCGGCAGTCGCCCGCGATCAAAGACCGGGCGGCGGCGATCGCGCGCCGCGTCCGCGGCGTCGTTGGGATCTCGAACTCGTTCGAGCCGCGGACGGCGAACGCGGTCCTCGGGCGCAAGATGGTCTACGTCTGGGGTCAGCGCGAGATGGAAGAGACGATCGAGGGCGTGCGCTATCGCGTCTCGCCGGCGTCGTTCTTCCAGGTCAACAGCGAGATGGTCGGGCGGATCTTTCGCTTTCTCGCCCCGGGCGTGAAGCCGGGGCGCACGATCGTCGACCTCTACTGCGGTGCGGGGACCTTCGCGATCTTCTTCGCGGCGCGCGGAGCCCACGTGGTCGGCATCGAGGAGAATCCCGCTGCCGTGCGCGAGGCGCGCGAGAACGCCGCCCTCAACGCCGTCGAGGGCCGGGTGTCGTTCGTCGAAGGACGCGTCGAGGGCGCGGTCGTGAACGCTGAGGGGGGCGAGGCGCTGGCCAACGCCGAGATCGTCTTCCTCGACCCGCCGCGCAAGGGCAGCGACATCGCGACGCTCGACGCGATCGCGTCGGTCCCGGTTCCGAACGTCTGGTACCTCTCGTGCAATCCCGCCACGCTGGCGCGCGATCTCGCCTATCTGGCCAAGCGCGGCTACAAGCTGGGCGTCGTCCAGCCGTTCGACATGTTCCCCCAGACCGGTCACGTCGAGACGCTCGCCACCCTGCATCACGTGGCGCAGCAGGCCGAGGTTCCGCTGACCCAGCGCGAGCCGACGCCCTGGGATGAGAGCATCCCGCTCTGGCCGACCGACGACCGCTACGCCCAGCACGACTACCCGGACTTCGTCGAGCAGTAGCCGCGCGGGCTCGAGGCGTAGAGGGGCGGGTGTGGACGACCCAGACGCAGCGGCTCGCGCTGCGGGAGCCCGAGGACGGGGACCTCGAGGTGCTGCGCGACTACCATCGGCGTAATGCCGAACGGTTCGCGCGCTTCGATGCGGTTCCGGGCGACGACCCGGTGACGCATCGCGAGTGGATTCGCGGCCAGCACCGTGCGCGCTGGGACGGTCAGCCCGTCGCATTCCTGGCCTTCGACCGCGCCGGCGCCGCGCTGGCCGGGCTCGTCGCGTACAGCGGCTTCGGCTACGACCCGCCCAGCGCGATGCTCAACTATTCGGTCGACGGCGCGTACGAGGGGCAGGGGTACGCCTTCGAGATGACCGCGCGCGCCGTGCGCTACGCCTTCGAGGAGCTGGGGCTCGAGTCGGTGATGGCGCAGGTGCTCGTCGGGAACGAGCGCAGCCTGCGGCTGCTGGACCGGCTCGGCTTCGTCGTCGTCGCGCGCTCGCCGGAGGTTCCGGGCCTCGAGCAGCTGCTGCGCCCGCACGTCGTCGCCGTGCTGGATCGCGCGACCCTCGCCCCGCCGGCGTCCCAGCAGTAACGGCGGCCGGTCGAGGCGTAGAGCGCGGGGTGGGGAGAATCGTCGCCTTTCACCTTCCGGCGCGGGACCTCGACCGGGCGGCCGCGTTCTACGCGAAGGTCTTCGGCTGGGAGCTGACGCGCAACGACGACTCGCCGACGCCGTACGCGACCGATCCCGCCGGAACGGGACGCGCCGTCGCGGGCGCGCTCGTCGCGCGCACCGAGACGGTGCGGCAGCCCGTACCGGTACTCGCCGTCGACGACGTCGACGCCGCGCTGGCGAAGCTCGAACGGCTGGGCGGCCGCGCCGAACCGGGCGTGAGCGGGACGTTCCGCTACGCGCAGGATTCCGAGGGCAACATCCTCGGGCTCACCCAGCGCGACGGCGTGCGGCTCGGCCCCAGCGAGACCGGCGTCGGACGCTTCCTCAACCTCCACCTCCCGGTCGACGACGTGATCCGCGCGACGATCTTCTATAGCGAGCTGCTCGGCTGGGAGTTGCGAGCGACGCCGGGTGACGTCCCCTACATCATGACGAGCCTCGCCCAGCTCGACGGTCCCGGGCTCGAGCTGGCGATCGTGCAGCGCGAGGCGATCGTCAAGGCGCCGACGCCGACGATCGAGGTCGAGTGGATCGACGACGCGATGACGACCTTGGCGATGAACGAAGGACAGGCGGCGGTCGTGAACGACATCGCCGACGTCGGCCGCTTCGGCTACGCGAAGGACTCGGAAGGCAACACGATCGCCATGCTGCAGCGCAGTTTCCTGCTGCGAAGCTGAAGAGCGCGCCGGCGAACCGGCGCGCTCTTGCTCAGCTAGTTCCGCGAGGGGAAGATGCCGACCAGCGCGATCTCGAAGGAGATGCACAGATACGGCTGCTGGATCGGCACCGGCACGTTCCCGCCGGCGGCGGCGAGCATCGTCGGCCTCATCGTGGTGTTGGGCGTGGCGCTGGAGTAGATTTCCGGCTTCGAAAGGTTTGCTTCCGTCCCCAGCACGTTGCCGGTGGGCGTGAGCTTATCGGCTACCCCGCTATAGGCATTGACCAGATGCGTATGCAGGGGCAGGTTGTTCTGCGTCAAGCCGACGTTATTGCTGCCGGCGACCTGGCCGACGACGTACGTCGAGAGGCCCTGGCCGGTCCCTTGGTGGATCGGGAAGCGGCCCATCAGGTTGGGGAGCTGGAACGTGCTCACGCCGTTGCCGCCGTAGTACGTGCCGATGATCGAGAAGAGCGCGGTATTGGTCTGGATCGCGAGGGTCTGGCCGTTGCACAGCTGCCAGCCGTAGACGGCGAAGTTGCCGCCGAACATGCCGATGGTGGCGAGATAGGGAGGGTAGTACATCGTTCGAGTTCCGTTAGTTCCGCGACGGGAAGATGCCGACCATGGCGATCAGGAACGTGACGCACAGATACGGCTGGATGATCGAGAATGGGACGTTGCCGCCGGCGTTCCCGATCATGTTGGGGTTCATCGTGGTGTTGGGCGTAGAGGCCGAATAGATCTCCGGCTTCGAAAGGTTTGGCTCCGTTGCCAGCACGTTGCCGGTGGGCGTGAGCTTATCGCCCGGTCCGCTGTAGGCGTTGACCACATGCGAATGAATCGGCATGTTGTTGTACAGGAGCGATACGTTCTCGGTGCCGCCGTTCTGGCCGATCGTGTAGGGCGACAGGCCCTGTCCAGTCCCTTGGTGCAGGGGTACGCGGCTTTGCATGTTCGGGAGCTGGAACGTCGTCGTGCCGTTGCCGCCGTAGTAGGTCCCGATGATCGAGAACAGCGCGGTGTAGCTCGGGATCGAGAGGGTCTGGCCGTTGCACATCTGCCAGCCCCGGATCGCGAAGTTTCCGCCGAACATCATGATGCTGCCGAGGTAGGGTTGGCTCATCCGCTATAAACCTTTCGCCGGAGAGTGAGTCGTCGTATGGTGTGCGGGCGAGAGATTACGATTGGGGGAGGGATCTGCGCGAGCCGGTGCCCGATGCCGGCGCGCGCTGGTCGAACGACGATCAGTAGGAAACGGCGACGTCGTTGATGGTGTAGCCGCTACCGAAGTCTGCGAGCGCGTTGTAGGTGCTGCCCACTTGCGAACCGGTCGTGGTGTATTCCATGAGCTGTCCGATGGTGCCACCGCTGTCGCTGTTGGAGACGATGAGGTTCCCGCTCGGAATGAAGTGCATCGAGGTGAAGTCCGAGAGCGTCGTTCCATTGTTGTCGATCGTGCCGGTCAGCGACCAGGTCGAACCGTTGTAGAAGTAGATCGAGATCGTCGCGCCACCCGCGCTGTTGTCCCAGGCGACGGCCACGTAGTCGCCGGTGCCCTGTGAGGAAGCGATCGAGACAGGATTGCCGGCGACGCTGGCGATCGTGGTCGGCGAGTTCGAGAGCGTCGCGGAGTCGGTACTGCCGGTGTGCGCGAACTCGAGGATGGCGTACGTCGAGCCGCTGCCGGTGTCGCTGTTCGCGTAGAACAGCGCCTGCAGCCCGACGTCCCAGGTCAGAACGGCCGCCGTCGGGTCGTTCGCGAACACGCTCACGATCGAGCCGGTGAGGTCCTGCTCCGAGGTCCCGCTGGTGACGACGATCTTGTCGGTCGAGACACCGTTCACGTCGCAGAT
>JBEKLD010000105.1:0-10727 GCA_050010375.1 Vulcanimicrobiaceae bacterium | reverse complement strand
CCTCGGTCGGCACGTCGCGCAATCTGTTCCGCAGAGGAGACAGGCTTTCTCCTACGGGTGGGCGACATAGAGTTGCTGTTTCATAGCATCCTCAGGGGGACTTCCGCAACCTCGAAAGAGCTTGCTTTCGGCCCCCTTGACGGAAAATCGGGCCCCGTGGTAGGATCGTTCGTGACGAACGATCTCGACGAAACGAGCGCGGACGTCGGGCGTCTGTACCCCGCGGTCTATCATCGCTTTCACGTCTCGAAGCAGCGTTTGCCCGGGACCGACCTCACGCCGCGTCTGCTGTGGATCATGCAGCATCTCGCGGCGGTCGGGCCGTCGACGCTGGGCGAGCTGGCGGAGGCGTCGGGCACGAAGAAGTCCACCGCGACCGAGTTGGTGGACCGCCTCGAGGCAAAGGGCTACGTGGGACGGATGCGCGACGAACGCGATGCGCGACGGGTCTTCGTCGGACTGACGGCCGAGGGCGAGCGCCGCGCAACGCGCGCGCCGAGCGTCCTCGAACACGACACGTTGCGCGCGGCGCTTGCGCGCATGAAGCCGGACGATCGCCGCGCGCTCGTCCGCGGATTGCGTGCGCTCGTGCGAGCGGGCGAGGAGATCGATGATGAGCACCTGTGAGAGCTGCGGCTACGAAATGAACGACGCCGAGGACCACGCACCGGGTGACCCCCACAGCCGCCATTGCCAATACTGCAGCAAACCCGATGGGACACTCCAGGAATTCAGCGAGCGTTTCGAGCGCATGGTGCAGTGGTCACTGCGCCGCGACGGCCTCGAGCGCGCGGAGGCGGAGCGCCGAACGCGTGCCTACATGCGCACGATGGCACTCTGGAAGGACCACCCGGCGCTCGCGGAAGCCTGATCGCGATGGGACGCGAGGCGCGCTGCCATGCGCGCTGGGGGACGTGCAGCGGCGAGGTGACCGTTCTCATCGAGCCACCCGAGTTGATCGCACGGGGCGCGTTTCGCGCGCGGGCTCGGCTCGACGAGCTCGGCGAGGTCCGCGCCGAGGGCGGGACGCTGCGCTGCTCCGCCGGCGGCGAGCAGATCGAACTCGCCCTCGGACCGCTCGCCGCGCGCTGGGCCACCGCGCTTGTCGCACCCCCGCCGTCGCTGGCGAAGAAGCTCGGCCTCAAGCCGACGACCCGCGTCCGGGTCGAAGGCGAGGTCGATGACGACGCCCTCGCGGCTGCGCTCGCACAGGCCACACGAGCGAACGATGCGACCGACATCGACGTCATCGTTGCGCGAATCGACGATGCCGCCGCGCTCGCCTCGGTCCTCAAGGCGCACGCGCGAACGCTCGCACGCGGCGTTCGACTCTGGGTTGTCTACGTCAAGGGCAAAGACGCGCCGCTCGGCGAGGCGGCGATCCGCACGATCCTGCGGGACCGCGGATTCATCGACTTGAAGGTCGCCTCAGTCTCCACCCGACTCACGGCCCTCCAGTTCGTGCGGCGCGCGAAGGGCGAAAGGACTCCATGACCCCTGACGAACGATCGAGACAGGCGTTGGCCGAGACGCTGGTTCAACTCCGCATCGAGCACGGGATGTCGCTCGAGGCGGTTGCAGCGGCCGCCGCAATCGATGTGCAGCACCTCATCGACGTTGAGGCCGGCAGCGCGCTTCCTACCGAAGCCGAGCTGCAAGCCTTGAGTGACGCGTACGGCGTGGATGTCCCGAAGCTCTTCGGCGCACGCTATCCACGATTGCAAGACTACGCGTAGAGACGTGCGGAGGTTCCTCTCGTTTGGCGCCGTGGCAGCGCTGCTATTCTGCGCGGGCGTAGGCGCGGCTCCCGGTGCGAGTTTGCAGCGGTTCGTCTCAGCGGAGGGGCACTTCAGCGTCATGATGCCCGGCACGCCGACGTCCCAGATCGTACCGGTGCCGCTCGGCCCGGGGAAGACGACGCACCTCTTCGAATTCTCGGTCTCGCTCGAGAACGATAACGTTCGCTATCTCGTCACGTATAATGACTACCCACTGAACACGGACGCGGGTTCGCCAGGAGCGACCCTCGAAGCGTATCGGGACGGGATTGCGATCGGCAAGACGTTGCTCTCCGATAAGGCGATCTCCCTGAACGGCGTCCCCGGCCGAGCGTTTACGGCGCAAGGTCCGGACGGCCATTACGACATCCAGGCATTCTACGCGGATAGCCGGCTCTTTGCGTTGATCGTCGTCACCAAGGGAGACCATCAGGCGAGCGATCGCGATGCGTTCATGAACTCGTTCGAGATCCTCACACGATCGTCAAGTTGAGGTTTGCGTCGCAGCTCAGGCTCAACTCGTTGCCGAAGTCCTGCGTGACCGGAACCGACCCAACGAGTTGGTTGGGCATCGTATAGACGCTCGTTTGCGGCGTCGCCCAGGGGTTTCCCGTACTAGGATCCACCGGGTCGAGGCTCGTGTTGATCGGAGCCGTGTAGTTGAATCCGCTCACGTCACCGGCGCTCGCAGGACCCACTTGCATCGCCACCGTCGCGGTCCCGATCTTTTGGCACTGCAAGGCAACGCTGTAACCAGCTTGAGTGCCCGATCCCATCGCGAAGGCGTTGCCCGGAGTCGTGAACGGCCCAGCGTTCGCGATCGTGACCGTGCCGCTACCGTTGCTGTCGGCCGCTTCGATGAGGTTCGTGGGGCCGTTATCGAGGGGTACCGGGGCGGTGCCGTTCGTCTGATAGACGATGGCGTCGCCTGCGTGGTCGGTCGCGTATACATCGAGGGTGTAGACGCCGCTGGCGCTCGGCGTGCCCGCCCCGCCGTCGCAGGCAGCATCGCACCAGAAGGCGCTATCGACGACGCCCTGGAGGTAGAGCGTCGCGGCCGGATTGGATCCGCCGTTGAGCGTGTAGGTCTGCTGCTCTTCCGAGAGCACGAATCCGTCCACCGCCGTCAGAGCGACGCCGATCGTGTGCTGGCCGGGCACAACGTCGAGCGAGGCGGCAACGGTATAGTAGGCGTTCGGGCTTCTGCCACCCGGGGTGATGGTGTACGACGCCGTCCCCGTTTGGTTTGGGATGTTCGTCGTCGCGCTGGAGCCCGGCGTGGTCGCCGAAGCGCCGCTGAAGACGAGGTCGCCGTCAATCGAGAGGGTGAACGCTGAAGTGTCGGGGGAGACGTAGAGCGGCTTGCGCGATGAGAGCGAGGTCTTCGCTCGCACGGCCGACGACGGGTTCGAGGCACCGGACGATGCTGGGGCCGGGATGCGGAACGAGATAATCTCGGGTGCCGTGGCCGAGCCGCTGGGCGCGGCCGGCGTGGATCTGGCGACGGGCGGAGTGGCGCTGCCACCGCCGCTGCAAGCGGCAAGAGCAACCATCAAGGATGCAGCGCTAAAGAAGCGGATGTTCAATCCAACAAGGCCGAGCAAGGAAGACCGCTTTCAAATCGAGATTCTACGTGTCAACCCGCAATGTGCAAGTTGTCCGTTCTGTGAGCGCGCGAAACGCTACCGCGCGACATCAAGCAGAGACATGACATTCATGCTTAGGTCGCATGCAGCCTAAGCTTGTCACTTGTCGCGACTGTCAGCTGCTGATGTTTTGTCAGGTTTGCGTCAGAGCGTGTCGTCGAACCGCCGGAGCCGCAGGGCCATGACCTTCATGACCTCGAGGGCGAAGAACGGATGGTGGCTGACCAGGTAAAGAAAACGCTTCTGATCGATTTGGGCAACTTCGACGTCGGTCTTGGCGATGACGTCGGCGCTGCGCTCGTGGTGATCGATCAACGCCATCTCGCCGAAGAGGCCGCCGGGGCCTACCGTCTCGAGCAGCTTGCCGCGCAGGGTGATCTCGACCTGGCCGCTGACCACGACGTACATCAACTCGCCGCGCTCGCCAAACGAGAAGAAGCGATGCCCCGCGGGGAAGTCGCCTTTGCTGGGGTCCTTACTGAAGATCGATAGTTCGGGCATTGCCGACATTACACAGTATCGCTTTCGGAGAAGAGGCCCTGGTAGCGTGCGCGCAGGTCGCGTTTGAGGAATTTGCCGACACCGGTGCGTGGGATGACGTCCATGAAGACGACGCGGTCGGGTGTCTGCCACTTGGCGAGGCGCTCGAGCATCCAGGCGCGGAGCGCCTCCTCGTCGGCCGCGTGCCCCTCGCGCATGACGACCGCGGCGACCGGCCGCTCCTGCCACTTCGGGTGGACGATCCCGAAGACCGCTGCTTCCTTGACGCCCGGGTGGCCCATCAGGAGGTTCTCGACCTCGACCGAGGAGATCCACTCGCCGCCCGACTTGATGAAGTCCTTGACCCGATCGACGATCTCGATGTAGCCGTACTCGTCGATCGTCACGACGTCACCGGTGTGGAACCAGCCGTCGGGTTCGAACGCGGCCTTCGTCGCGCTGTCGTTGTGATAGTAGGAGCGCGCGACGGCGAAGCCGCGCACCAGCAGCTCGCCCCGCGCGACGCCATCCTGTGGGACGTCGTGGCCGTGCTCGTCGACGACGCGCCACGAGACGATCGGGTTGAAGCGGCCCTGCTTGTAGCGCTCTTGCCGCTGCCGTTCGGGCTGGTCGTCGAGCAGCGAATAGTCCGATGCCATCGTCCCGATCGGCGACATCTCGGTCATCCCCCAGGCGTGGCAAGCGCTCATCCCGAGCTGCGCGAGATCGTCCATCAGCGATTTCGGCATCGCCGAGCCGCCGATGATGACCCGCTTGAGCAGCGGCAGCCGCTTGTTCTGCGCCAGCAGCATGTCGCGCACGCCCATCCAGACCGTCGGCACGCCGGCCGAGATCGTCACCTTCTCCTGTTCGCACAGCTCGATCACGCCGGCGGGATCGAGCCGCTCCATCGGCATGATGAAGTCGGCGCCGACCAGCAAGGCCAGGAACGGCGTCCCCCAGGCGTTGACGTGGAACATCGGGACGATCGGCAACAGCCGGTCCCGTTCGGTGATCGCCATCGCGTCGGCCAGGCCGATCGCCAGCGTATGGATGTAGGTCGAACGGTGCGAGAAGAGCGCGCCCTTCGGATCGCCGGTCGTCGCCGAGGTGTAACACAGCATCGCCGCCGCGCGCTCGTCGATGTCGGGCCAGTCGTACGTGTCGGGCTCGCGCGCCAGCAGCGTCTCGTAGTCGAGGGCGCCCGGGAACTCGTCGGCCGCCGGCCCCATCTGGACGAAGATGCGGTTGGGATTGGGCCGGTGCTCGTGGCCGGCCCGGATCGCCTTGACCAGCGAGCCGTCGTAGAAGACGGCGCGGTCCTCGGCGTGGTCGAGCACGAACGCGACTTGGTCCGGGAAGAGCCGGATGTTGACCGTGTGCAGCACGGCACCGATCATCGGCACCGCGTAGTAGAGCTCGAGGTGGCGATAGCCGTTCCAGGCGAACGAGGCGACGCGGTCGCCGGGGCCGATCCCGAGCGTGCTCAGCGCGTTGGCGAGCTTGGCCACCCGCTTGCCGAACTCGGCATAGGTGAAGTGGCGCACCTCGTTCCCTTCGCGCGAGACGATCTGCTTGCGCGGATGGTTGCGCATCGCGTGCTCGAAGATCGCCCGGATGCCGAGCGGCTGATCGGACATCGTCGACCCGAGCGTGGAGGTCAGGACGGGTGCGGAAAGCGTCGCCATCCCGGTCGGTTGTCGAGTCCCCCCGGAGATTCCCTGCGCGCCGGCCCTCAGGCGCGTGAAGCTTGGTGCACCAAGGCGCGCAGCGCGCCGTCGAGCTCGGGGTAGCGGAACGCGTAGCCGGTCGCAAGCGTCCGCTCCGGGAGCACGCGCTGTCCCTCGGTCACGATCAGCGCGCCTTCGCCGAGCAGCAGCCCGACGGCGAACGCCGGGACCGGGGCGAGCGTCGGGCGCCCGACGGCGCGGCCGAGCGCGCGGGTGAACTCGCGGTTGACGACCGGGTTGGGCGCGGTGGCGTCCAGGACGCCGTCGACGCTGTCCAGGGCATGCAAGTAGATCCCGATCAAGTCGTCGACGTGAATCCAGGAGTACCACTGCGCCCCGCTGCCGACGACCCCGCCCAGACCGGCGCGAAAGAGCGGGAGCAGCTTCGCCAAGGCGCCGCCGTCCGTGCCGAGCGCGAGGCCCGTCCGAATCTTGGCGACCCGCAGCCCGAGCGCCGCCGCGCCGTCGGCGGTCGCTTCCCAGTCGGCGCAGACCCGCGCCAGGAAGTCGCCGCCGGGCGGGCTCGTCTCGGTGAACGTCGCGCTGCGGCTCGTCCCGTAGTAGCCGACGGCCGAGGCGCTGACGTACATGCGCGGTCGCGGTGCGACGTGCGCGAGCGCGGCGAGGTACGCGCGCGGCAGGTCGATGCGCGTGCGCGCGATCTCGCGCCGGTGGGCCGTCGTCCAGCGCTGCGAGACCGGTGCGCCGGCGAGGTTGACGACGGCAGCGCTCCCGGCAGTCGTCGTGGCAGCGGCGGCGGGATCGCGCAGCGAGGCGGTTACGACCTCGTCGCCACGCGCGCGCAGCGTCGCCGCGAGATGGCGGCCGACGAAGCCGGAGGCGCCCAGGATGGTGACACGCATGACGCGGTCGCGGCTGCGGGCGTTAGCTCGCCGGGAGGACGGGGAGATGCAGGTCGGCGCGCGCGTGATCGATCGCGGCGGCGGTCGCCGCGATCGCGTCGGTCAGCGCGCCCGGCGAGCCCGACGCGTACGCCGTGCTGATCGCTGGATAGGCGACCGACGCGTAGCCGGAGACGCCGTAGGCGACGCCGTCGATCGTCTGGGCGGCGTCGAGCGTGAGCGAGTCGCCCGGGCCGCCGCCGAGCGCGATCGCGTCGTCGGCGTGCAGCGCGACGCGGCGGAACTGGTCGATCGCGTGCTGTAACACCAGCAGGTCGATCGTGCGGCCGTCGGCGTGCGCGCGCGCTTGCAGCTCGGCGACGCCGACTTCGAGCGCCGGCACGTAGGCGCTGAAATCGTACGGAATGACGTCGGCGTTGGCCAGCCGCAAGGCGAGGATGCCGTAGAGCTGCGCGTTGGCGCGGTGGAACACGAAGTACGGATCGCTCTGCCGCTCGGCGTAGAGCGCGGTGTCGTAGCTGGAGTGATACGGGCCGAACGGACCGTAGAAGCCCATCTCGGCGACCGGCGTCCCGAAGCGGTACAGGAACGACTCGTGATCGCTGCCGCCGCCGGGCGGGTGCAACACGACGCCGCGCTGCTGCGTGCTCCACCGCTCGTGGACGCTGGTGCGCTCGCGGGCGGGGTCGTCGACGGTGCGGGTCGTCTCGATCAACGAGGGTCCGAGTGCGCCGACGGAGGTCGCGCCGAAGGCCGTACCGGTCACGTCTTCGTCGGCGTTCAGGTAGGCGATGCAGCCGGCGCGCAGCTCGCGTTCGTGCGCGCGGGCGAACGCCGACGAGCCGAGCAGCCCGACTTCTTCGCCGTCCCAGAGCGCGATGACGATCGTGCGTGCCGGCCGGCGGCCGCTCTTGACGAGGTAGCCCAGACCGCGCGCGGTCTCGAGCAGCGAGGTCGTTCCGGCGCCGTTGTCGCCGACGCCGGCGACCCACGCGTCGCGGTGCGCGCCGAGCACGACCGATTCGCTCGACTGCGCGCCCTGCAGGACGCCGATTGTGTTCCACAGCGTGCGCGTCTCGTGATTGAGGATGACGGCGACGCGCGCGTAGGCCGGCCCTTTGGCGACCGGATACGGCGCTTCGAGCGCGCCGGCCCAGCCGGCCGGTCCGACGGGTCCGTGCAGGCCGCGCAGCATCGTGCGGGCGGTGTTCGCGCTGACCGGTAGCACGGGGATGCGGATCCCCGCGCCGAGCGAGCCGCGCTGGACCGAGGCGGCGGGGCGCCAGGGCCCATTGGGATAGGTAGGACCACGGGCGGCGCCGTCGTCGGCCGGGTCGTCGTACAGGACGACGGCGATCGCGCCCGCCTCTTGCGCATCGTGCACGAGTTGTCCGCGGAACGCGGCGCCGTAGCGGATCAGCGCGATCGCGCCGCGCACGTCGACGCCGGCGGCGCGCAGCGTGGCGAAATCAGCGGGCAGCCCGCGGTTGGCATACAGCAGCGGTCCGGTCATGTCGCCGTTGGCGGCGCCGGCGTTGAACGGGAGGCCGACGGCCGGATCGAGCGTCGCCGGATCGGCCGCATCGCCGACCTCGCGCAACTCGAAGTCGGTCGGCCGCGTCCCGTGCGGGCCGATGAAGACCGTCTCGCGCGGCCGGTAGAGCCGCGAGTCGGCGTAGAGTTCGAGCACCAGCTTGCGCGGCGTGTCGATGTGCGCGGTGAACGACTCGATCCGCGCGTCGAAGCCGTAGTCACGCAGCAGGTCGCGGGTCTTCAGCGCGAAGGCGTGGTCGGCCGGGGTCCCGGCGTAGTGCGGGTGCGAGCCTAGCAGCTCGGCGGCGTCCTGCGCACCCTGCGCGCTCGGGATGTCGAGAAAGAGCGCCTCGTCGACGTGCTCGCGCGCGCCGGCCAGCGGACCGAATCCGCGGATCGCCGAGACGGGTGCGGCCGCGACCAGGACGGTCGCGGCGACCAGCGTGCCGAGCACGCGCAGCGCGAACACGTTAGCCGCTTGCACGCGCCCGGCCAGCCGACCTGCGCGGGAGGCCGACTCAGCCGAGCGGTGCGAGCGCCGTCACTCGGCGGTCAGCGCCAGCGCCGGCCGCCGAAGGTGAAGCCGAGGCCGATCTCCGGTCCGTAGTACGGATACGGGTAGGGGTAGCCAACCAGGTACGTGTACGGCGTGTCGATCTCGTTGGCCGCGAAGACGTTGCCTTGCGGGTGTCCCAGGATCGTGACCGACATCCCCGGCCGCAGCGTGAGCCCGGTTGGGTTGATCACCGTCCCCTGGTGGAGCTGGACGTTGTCGACGAAGCCGCGGTTGTCGTTGACGCGCAGCGCGTAGGCGCCGTCGAAGCTTGCGATCCGGCCTTGGATCTGGTCCTCGTGCGATGCGTAGGGAGGTACTTCGGCGTAAGACGGGGCGGTCTGCGCGCTCGCGACGAGCGGCACGGCCAGCGCCACGCTCGCCGCCAGGGTCGCCGCCAGAGCTCGCAGCGCGCCGCCGGTGGAAGAGTTCATCATGGTACCTACAACCGTACCCAATCCCCGGGCGTGCCGGTCCCAGCATCGTCCAAGCGTCTTCTCATCGTGCCTTCATACGACCGAGCGCCGCCCGCCGCCTACGGTTACGAGAGCGCGGTGAGCAGCGTCGCGCTCTCGCGATCGAGGCGCTGCTCGAACACCTTGGGGTGGGTCAGGTAGAAGACGCACATCGCCTGCACGACGAAGCGGTGGCGCGCCGCGCCGGTCAGCGTGCGCAGGCGCACCAGCGTGCAGCGGACGAGCCCGCCCAACGCCTCGACCGCCGCCGCGCTCGAGGGATAGCAGGCGACGAAGTTGAGCTCGCCGTGCTCGCGGTCTTCGGCCTGGTCGATGAAGTAGTCGAGCAGGATGTGGATCGCCGAGACCCCGGGGAAGTAGGCGCGCAGCGTCGCGTCGATCTCGGCCGGATCGAAGCGCGTGCGCGCGGCGAGATCGATCAGGGCGAAGACCGGCAGCGACGAGCCGCAGGCGGCGGCGAACTCCCACCAGGCGAGACCCGGAAAGCGTTCGCGGTGCCGGGCGTACCAGGCGCCGCACTCGCGCTCCCGCACGCCGCTGGGGCCGTGCTTGAGCACCTGCAGCTCGGCGTAGTACTCGCCGACCTCGAGCAACTGCTCGCGCACCTCGTCGTAGTGCGGCAGCGCGCGGAGTCCCGCGCGCGCCGTCTCGACCAGCGAGCGCAGATAGCCGCCGTCGTCGCCGACCGGACCGGCGCGATACCAGTCGCCCAGCGCACGGCGGTCGTCGAGCGCGTCGAGCAGCGCGCCGTGCAGGGCGGCGTAGGCCGTCCGCGAGACGTTCGGGACGCGATCGCACAGGTTGTCGAGGTAGTCGTAGATCGTTTCGAGCGCCGCGACGATCGTGATGTAGCGCCGCGCCGTCGCGCCGCGCAGGAAGGTCGCCAGGATCGCGCCGCCCTGGACGTGATAGGCCTTGAGATCGATCGACGCCAGCGCCTGCTCGCGTAGGACCGCGTTCGGGATCGCCGCGGCGCGCGCGCGGATGCGCGCCAGCTCGCGGCCGCTGCGCGGGATCACCACGGTCAAAAAGCGCGCCGTCGCGAACCAGCCGCGCGGACCGAGCGCGATCAGCCGCACCAAGCGGCTGGGGCGGCGGAAGACGACCGACAGCGTGCGGCGCAGGTCGAGCCAGAGCGCGTCGGGGACGCGCACCGAACGGGGATCAGAGCCCACCGAGAAACCGTCCCGGCGCGAGCGTCCCCTGGGCATCGAAGCGTTGCTTGATGCCGCGCATCGTCGCCAGCGCCGACGGTGTCTCGCCCCAGGCGTCGACCAGCTCCCACGCGCGCGGGTCGCCGGCAATGCGGTGCGCACGGCCGAGCGTCGCGCGCAGCCCGCCGACCGCGGCGGGAAACGCTGCCTCGGCGGCGGCGCGCCAACTCAATCGCACGACGACGTCGCCGGTCGCGAGATCGGCGATCGTTTCGAGCGCATAGCCCTCGGGGACCGCGCTGCGCGCGCGTTCGGCGCGGGCGCTCGCCTCCGACGGTAGGCCGCGCGCGACGAAGGTCGCGCTGCGCTCGCGCGCGCCGACGTAGCCGTCGAGGATCGTTTGGAAGGCGTCGCCGGCGACGCGGTCGTCGAGGATGCGCGGCTCGGCGACGCCGGCGGCGCCGAGCGCCGAGCGGTACTCGCGCAGCGCGCGGTCGACCAGCGCTTCGGAGCC
>JBEKLD010000104.1:0-10748 GCA_050010375.1 Vulcanimicrobiaceae bacterium | reverse complement strand
GACGGCGGTCTGACGCGCGAAGTCGTCGAGCTCTCGCCGACGACGCACGTCCCGGTCCGCATCCTCGGCTACGAGGGTCTGACGCTCGTCCGCAAGATCGACTTCACGAACGTCACCCTCGAACGCTGAGGTGTTACGGGTGCAACGGGGAGCGGCGGCAGCACCACGATCTCGTTGGGATCGACCACCGAGCGCGTGTGGTCGCGACGGCGCGCCATTCGCTCGCTCGCATCCGACGAGAGCGTCTTCCGCAGCGCGACGTACCCCTCGATCCAGGCAGCCTTCGGCTTCGCATAGGTCATCGGTACGTGCGTCACATCGAGATGATTGGGCGTCCACCACGCCGAGATGGCGACCATCTCCTCACGCGCTCTTCGTTCCACAACAGGGCCTCCGTAACAGTTCTTATTCCCTCGAAAGAACGCTCGGCAAACGGGCGGGCGTTGCGTCGCACGTGAAGGTGTGATGAAAAGTGCGCCTCCGACGCCGAGCTTGCCGGTCGTCGGAAGCGGCCGCGCCTAAGGTGTTTCGGAGTCGAAGCGCTTGGGCAAGCCCTGCCAGCACTGGAAGTACTCGGCTTGCAGTTCGGCCGACTCCAGCGCCCTGCGGGTCGGGTGGAGCACCAGGCGCGTCTCGAACATGAAGGCCAGCGTGTCGGTAATGTGCGCTGGCTCCGCAGTGTCAGCCGCGCTGGCACGCGCGTACGTCTCGGCGTCCGGTCCGTGCGCGCTCATCGAATTGTGCAGGCTGGCGCCGCCGGGAACGAAGCCTTCTTCTTTCGCGTCGTAGGCACCGTGCACCAGGCCCATGAACTCGCTCGCGACGTTGCGGTGGAACCATGGCGGCCGGAAGGTGTCCTCGGCGACCTGCCAGCGCGGCGGGAAGATCACGAAGTCGATCTCGTCGGCGCCGCCGGGGACGCCGGGCGACTGCAGCACGAGGAAGATCGACGGGTCGGGATGGTCGTAGCTGACCGAGCCCAGCGCGTTGAAGCGGCGCAGATCGTAGACGCTGGGCGCGTAGTTTCCATGCCAGGCGACGACGTCGAGCGGCGAGTGGCCGATCGCCGCCGACCAGAGGTTCCCTTGGAACTTGGTGACCAGCGCGAAGTCGCCCTCGACGTCCTCGTACCAGGCGACCGGCGCGAGAAAGTCGCGCGGGTTCGCCAAGCCGTTCGCGCCGATCGGTCCGAGGTCGGGCAGGCGAAACGCCGGGCCGAAGTTCTCGCAGACGTAGCCGCGCGCTTCACCGTCGAGCAGCTCGACGCGGAAGCGCAGGCCGCGCGGGACGAGCGCGATCTCTTGCGGCGCAACGTCGAGCAAACCCAGTTCCGTCGCCAGCCGCAGCCGGCCGCGCTGCGGGACGATCAGCAGCTCGCCGTCGGCGTCGCAGAAGAATCGGCCCTCCATCGAACGGTTCGCGGCGTACAGGTGGATACCGCAGCCCAGCTGCTGTGCCGGATCGCCGTTGCCGGCCATCGTGAACAAGCCGTCGACGAAGTCAGTCGGGCGCGTTGGCGCGGGCAGCGGATCCCAGCGCAGCTGGTTGGGCGGCGTCGCGAGGGCGTCGAACCGGCTGACCAACGCGCCGTTCTCGATCCGAGTGAACGGCCGGTGGACGGCGGCGGGACGGATGCGGTAGAGCCAGGTGCGCCGGTTGACGGCGCGCGGCACCGTGAACGCGGTCCCCGAAAGCTGCTCGGCGTAGAGGCCGTAGGGCGGGCGCTGCGGCGAGTTGCGGCCGACCGGCAGCGCGCCCGGGAGCGCCTCGGTCGCGAACTCGTTGCCGAAGCCGGATTGATAGGCCAGTGCGGTGCGCGTCGCGAGCATCGCGGTTACCGCGGCGCCTCGAGCACGCCGCGCCGGATCTGGTCCTCCTCGATCGACTCGAACAGCGCGCGGAAGTTGCCCTCGCCGAAGCCGTCGTCGCCCTTGCGCTGGATGAACTCGAAGAAGATCGGGCCCAGCACGGTCGCCGAGAAAATCTGCAGCAGCACCTTGGTCGTGCCACCGTCGGCGACGGCTTCGCCGTCGATCAGGATGCCGCGCTCGGCCAGGCGCTCGAGCGGCTCGCCGTGGCGGGCGAGACGCTGCTCGGTCCGCTCGTAGTAGGCCGATGGCGGCGGTGGCATGAAGGCGAGTCCGTTCGCGCGCAGCCGGTCGACGGTGGCGTAGATGTCGCGCGCGCCGCAGGCGACGTGCTGGATGCCCTCGCCGTCGTAGCGGCGCAGATACTCTTCGATCTGACTGCGGTCGTCGGCCGACTCGTTGATCGGGATGCGGATCTTCCCGCACGGGCTCGTCATCGCGCGCGAGAAGAGTCCGGTCATCTTCCCTTCGATGTCGAAGTAGCGGATCTCGCGAAATCCGAACAGCCGCTCGTAGAACCTCGACCAGACGTCCATCCGGCCGCGGTGAACGTTGTGGGTGAGGTGATCGACGTAGTGCAGGCCGGCACCGGCGGGCTTCGGATCGCGCTCGCCGAGCCAGTCGAACTCGGCGTCGTAGGGCGAGGCCCCGTCGCGGTAGCGGTCGACGAAGTAGAGCAGCGAGCCGCCGATCCCCGCGATCGCCGGGACGTCGAGCGCCTTCGCCTCGGCCGCGACGCCTGCGATGTTCGCGCCGGCGTCGAGCGCGTGGCGCAGGGCGTGCTCGGCATCGACGACGCGCCACGCCATCGACGAGGCGCACGGGCCGTGCTCGCCGGCGAAGGCGAGCGCTTGCGAGCCGGGCTCGGAGTTGGCCAGGAAGGTGATGTCGCCCTGACGCCAGAGCGCGATCGACTTGCGCTTGTGCCGCGCGACCGGGGTGAAGCCCATCTGCGTGAAGAGCGCGTCGAGCACGTGCGGATCGGGATGGGCGAACTCGACGAACTCGAACCCGTCGGTCCCGGCCGGGTTGGCGTCGGAGATCGTCGCGGGCGGCGCGTTGTGCGGATACGGGCCCATGTCGTGCTCTCCCGGGGTGGCAATAGTTTCGTTTGAAACTACCTGCTGCTGTGGTATCGTAGGGAGCGATGGCGACCCTGTCAAGAGCCCGCCCCCCGGCGACTCGCTCCGCGCCGTTCGAGCTGGCGCGCTTCCTCCCGTACCGCCTCTCGGTCGTCACCGAACAGATCAGCCGGCTCGTCGCCCGCACCTACGCGGAGCGCTTCGGCCTGAGCGTCGCCGAGTGGCGGGTGATCGCCCACCTCGGCTACTCGACGCGCCTGAGCCCGCTGGTGGTCGCCGAGCGGACCGCGATGGACAAGGTGAAGGTCAGCCGCGCGCTGGCGCGGCTGACGGCCCGGCGCCTGGTCCGCCGCGAAGCGAACCCGGACGACGGGCGCGGCGCGATCCTTACCCTAACGCCGAGCGGCCGCTCCGTCTACGAGCGCATCGTCCCGACCGCCCTCGCGATGGAGCGCACGATCCTCGACGCACTCGAGCCCGGCGAAGTCGCGCGACTCACCGACCTGCTCGGGCGGCTCGAAGCGCACGTCGCGCAGCTCGAGCGCGCCGGGCGCGCAGCGCCGGCGAGCTAAGCCTCCAGCGCCGCGGCGAGCGCGGCGGCTGGGAGCGCGGCGAGTCGGATTGGATCGGCGGGGACGTCATCGTCGCGCAGCGTCCGCTCCCACCACCCGACGTCGTGCCATCCGCCGCGCTTGAAACCGGTCTGATGATAGACGCCGACGAGCGTGAACCCGGCCGCCTCGTGGACCGCGACGCTGCCCGCGTTCGGTAGCGCGATGCCGGCGTAGGCGCGGCAGTAGCCCTGGTGCGCCAGGATCGTCAACAGCGCGGCGTACAGCCGCGTCCCGATCCGCCGCCCGCGGTACTCGGCGGCGACGTAGATCGCCACGTCCACGTCCCACCGATACGCGGGCCGCGGGCGGTGCTGCGAGGCGTAGGCGTACCCGACGACGGCGCCATCGACTTCCGCCGCCAACCAAGGATAGGGCCCCACCGTCGCGCGCACGCGCTCGGCCATCTCTTGCGCACTGGGCGGCTCGGTCTCGAACGAGATCGCCGTCTCGGCGACGACCGGCCCGTAAATCGCCGCGAACGCTGCACCGTCATCGGGGTGTGCTAACCGCAGCCTGACGCCGCTCATCCGACCAACCTCCGCAAGAAGACCGCATGATCGTAGGAATTCGACTGCCCGAACTTCACCACCGCGGCATCGTTCGCCGGCAGGACGTAGAGTGCTTGACCGCCGGCGCCGCTGGCATACACGACGTCGGGTCGCGCGTCGAGCGGGCTGAGCCACCACGCCAACCCGTAGCGCGGGTTCGCCGTCGAACCGACGAAGCACGCAGCCAACTGCTCGCGCGGGACGAGCGCCGCGCCGTTCGACACGCCGCCGTCGCGCACGAGCCGACCGAATTTCAGCCACTCGCGCGCGGCGAGGAACGCCCCGGTCGGCAGCGGCTGCGTCCCGTCGCGCAGCGTCCGCCACGAGCCGACCTGCAGCCCGATCGGGTCGAGCAGCCGCTCGCGCAGATAGGCCTGCGGCGTGAGCCCGCGCGGTTCGAGCTTGCGCGCCAGCACCGCACCGAAGACCTGCAGCGGGATCCCGCCGTAGGTGAAGCGTTCGCCGGGTGGATCGCGCAGCGGCACCGCCAGCGCCTTCTCGTACGTCGGGACGGCGCTGCCCAAGCCACCGAAGCCGATCCCACTGGTCAGCTGCAGCAGCTCGCGCAAGGTGACGCGCGCTTTCGCGGCGTCCGCGGCCCAGCTCTCGAACGTCGCACCGACCGGCTCGTCGAGCGTCAGCAGCCCGTCGCGCTCGGCCAGCACGGCCAGCACGCCCCAGAAGCTCTTGGTCCCGCTGTAGAGCGGGTGGGGCCGCTCGGCGTCCCAGCCCTCCCCATAGCGTTCGAGCGCGACCTCGTCACCGCGCAGGACGAGCAGCGCCTGGAGCTGATGGCGCTCGGCGTAGGCGAGCGCGGCGTCGAGGTCCATGCGCGCTCGTTCGGCGAAGGACGGCGCGTGCATCCCGAGGCCGAACGGCTGATCGCCGCCCTGCGCTTGCAGCCGCACCCCGAGGGCGGTTGGTACCGCGAGACCTACCGCAGCGCAGAGCAGGTCACCACGCCGCGCGGGACGCGGCGCAGCGCGACGACGTCGATCTACTTCCTGCTCACCGACGCGGGGTTCTCGGCGTTCCACCGCCTGTGGTCGGACGAGACCTGGCACTTCTATCGCGGCGACCCGGTGCGGGTCGAGCTGATCGCGCCCAGCGGCACGTACGAGCAGCGCCTGCTCGGCGAGGGCGACGTGCTGCAGACCACCGTCCCGGCCGGGACCTACTTCGCCTCGCACGTCGATACGCCCGGCGGCTACGCGCTGGTCGGCTGCGACGTCGCACCGGGCTTCGAGTTCGCCGACTTCCAGCTCACGACGCGCGCGATGCTGACCGCCGCGTATCCGCAGTACGGTCCGCTGATCGCGCGCTACACGCGCTGAGCGACCGCGGCCAACGAGTACCGCAGCGGCGTCACCGTATCGTCGCGCGTTACCAGCCCCCGCGCGCGCAGATGCTCGAGGTGCGCCAACGTCTCGGCGACGGCGAATTGCTGATGGGCCGGGTGCAGCGCGTCGAACGGATCGCCGCGGCGCCGCCAGAGCAGGCCGCGCGCGACGCCGGCGCCGCTGGTCGCGCCCTTGGCCAGCACGGCGAGCACCTGCGCCTCGCGGTGCTCGTGATGCGCAAGCAGCTCGTCGACGCGCCCGGGCAGATCGGCGAACGGTTCGCCGTGCGCCGGCAGCGCACCGTGCGAGGGGAGCGCCGCTACCGCCCGCAGCGAGTTGACGTAGTTGCCGAGCGGGTCGCCGCGGCCTTCCCGCCAGACGCCGACGTGCGGCGTCACCGGATCGAGGACGTGATCGCCGGTCAACACCTTGCCGCTGACGCTGTCGAAGAAACACAAGTGACCCGGCGTGTGGCCGGGCGTCCAGATGGCGGACAACCGGCCGACGCGCGCACCGTCCTCGAGCAGATCGGTCGGCTCGGCGAGTTCGGTGCGATGATGTTGCTCGTCGTCTTCGATCGAGCCGTCGAGTTCGAAGCCGTTGCGCGCGGTCCACGCGTCGGCCTGGAGGTCGGCGGCGCGTGGGTCGGCCAGGATCTCCTGCGCGACGGCCCAGTCGCGCGGATGCATCCCCAGCCGCGGTACGCCTTCGCGCAGCAACGTCGCCGCCAAACCGTAGTGATCGAAGTGGACGTGCGTGATGAGCAGCCGCCGTACGTCGCCCAGCGTGCGCCCGACCTCGGCGAGCCCTGCGTCGAGTGCCGCGCGCACGTCGTCGGCTTTCCAGCCGCAGTCGACCAGCGTCCAGCCGCCCGCACCCGCGTCTTCGAGCAGATACCCGTTGATGTAGCGCATCGGGTTCCCGGCCATCGGGAGTCGGATCTGAACGATACCGTCGCCGAGGTCGGTGGTGAGCGGGAGATCGTGCGCCATACCGACATGCCCTTTCGTCGGATCGCCGCGCGCCCCCGCCGCCGCTACTCAGCCGGCGCCACCCTCACGCGGACTCTCGCGCGGCGACGAGCGCCGCTCGCTGGGCCGAAGTCGCCGCCCGGTGACACGCCAGGCACAGCGTCTCCAAGTTCTCCAAGTGGTGCGCGCACGAGAGCTGGCCGTGCTGCCCGACGCAGGGCACGACGTGATTGACCTCGAGCCGCGCGACGCGCTTCGCCGCTCGCCAGGCGCGCATCGCGGCCAGGTACCGCGCGCGCACGCGGAACGCGGTCGGAGTCGGTCGCTTCGGCCCGCGCGCGCCGCAGCGCCGGCAGCGATAGCGGTCGCGCCGCTTCGCCGTGCGCCGCGCGACCGACCACCAATGGTTGGCCCAGAACGCCTCGCCGCAACGGTCGCTGCACCACGTCCGCCGCCGCGCCGGCAGCGGCGCGCCGCACCACGCGCACGCCCCGTCGGCCAGCGGCGGCGCGAGCGAGCAGACCGCGAGCAACGTGTCGCGCTTCACCACGATCAGCCGCGGCGCGGCGCGCGGGCGACCAATTCGAGGCGCGTGCCGATCGGGTCGGTGAAGAACACCGCCCAGTAGCGGTTCTCGTGGTCCCAGCGCTCGACGTCGCGCGCACCGAGCGCGCGCAGCTCGTTCTCCCAGCGGTCGAGCTCGGCGCGCGGGACGGCGAACGCGATCCGCGTGCGCGGGACGATCATGTCGTCGTCCTCGATCACGCCGAAGAACGCGCCGACCTGACCCGGACCGACTTCCTCGTACCACTCGACGGCGTTGTAGCGCTCGCCGTCCGCGTCGTGCCACTCGCCGTGCGGGTCGACGTAACTATAGGCCTTGCGGGTCAGCCCCAACTTCGGCAGCAGCGCGGCATAGAAGCCTTCGACCGCCGCCAGCGACGGGACGCGCAGATCAATGTGATCGATGCCGTGGAACGGCACGGTCAGCGCAGCGCGGGCTGGCCGAGATCCTCCGCCAGCAGCGCCGGCGAAGCTTCACCGCCGAGAAACACGCCGAGCTGCGCGACCGAGAACTGCATCCCGGTCCAGAACTGCCCGAACTCGCCGAAGCGCGCGGACGCCTCGTCGAAGCGCATCGCGTAGACGAGCTTCTTGAAGACGAGCGGCTCGTCGGCGTACAGGTCGACGCCCCACTCCCAGTCGTCGAACCCGACCGAGCCCGAGATCACCTGGGTGACGTGACCGTGATACGCGCGGCCGATCTTGCCGTGCTCGACCATCATCCGGGCGCGCGCGGCGTAGGCCGTCGAGTACCAATTGTCGGAGCCGTCGCGCTTCTTGCTCATCGGATAGAAGCAGACGTAGCGCCGGCGCGGGATGCGCGCCCACAGCCGGCTCGCGTTGCGCGGCTCCTGCGCCGCCTCGGCGAGCATCGCGTCGAAGGCGGCGTTCCACTCCTCGCCGTGCGGGGTGAGCCCGCGGTCGCGCAGCTCGGCGTGGATCTTCGCCGTCTGGTCGTACAGGCCCAACTCGAGGATCGAGAGGTACGACTCCAGCGGCTCGAGCAGGTCGCGCAGCGCGAGCTTGTCGACCTGCGTCTGCACCTCGCCCAACGCGTCGAAGGTGCGCGCGTAGTGGGTCAGCATCAGGTCGCCCTTGTGGCCGAGCAGCTGCGACAGGCTGAGGTCGGTGTCGGCGTCGCGGGCGAGCGGCGCGAAGAGCGCCTGCGCCTCGCCGTCGATCGCTTGCCGGCGGTCGGCCGCCAGCGCGTCCCAGCGGCGCCGGTCGAAGCGGAACATGCGGTGCAGGATCGCCCAGCCGTCGAGCGACTCGGGGACGTTGGGGTGTCTCACGGTACGCTCTCCTTCGGCGCCGTCGCGGCCGGCCCGTTTCGCCCGCGCAGCTCCTCGCACAGCGCGTCCGGGCGCTCGCGGTACTTGGCCCACAACTGCGGCGTGTGGGCGACGTCACCCAGGATCCGCGCGAACCCGGCGTTGACCGGTGCCGGGACGCCGGCCTCGCGGGCGGCCCGCGCCACCGCGCCGTTGAGGAACTCGACCTCGGTGCGGTGCTTGGCGCTGCGCAGGTCGAGCAGCAGCGAGGGCGTCTTGTCGCCGCGCGCGCGCGCGATGCGGCCGCCCAGGGTGGTCCGCGCGAGCGCCATCGGGAGGGCAGCGATCGTCAGCAGCGCGCGGACCGGATAGCGCGGCAGGTCGAGCGCCCGGATGCCGAGCGCCCGCATCGTCGCGGCGACCTCGCGGATCGCTCGAATCTCCAGCGCGAAGACCGCGTCTTCGCGGACGATCCGCTCCGGCAGCAGGTCGAGGATCGCGCAGCTCGCGTTGGCGACGACGTTGAGCGCCAGCTTCGACCACTTGAGCGCGCGGTAGTCGGCGACGGCCTGCGTCGGCAGGCCGGTCGCGCCGAACGCGGCCAGCAGCCAATTGTGCGCGCTGCCGCCGACCGGCGCGCAGGCGATCCCGCCGCCGCGCGCGGCGACGCCCTTACCGTTCGCGTCGAGGCCGACCGGGACGGTCAGCGCCGCGGCGACGACCGCGTCGGCGCCGAACGCCTGCACCAGCAGCTCCTCGTTCCCAATCCCGTTCTGCGGCGTCACGATCGTCGTCGCGGCCGGATTGCGCAGCGCGCGCTGCAAGGTGACGATCGCGCCGGGCGTGTCGTAGGCTTTGACCGCGACGATCGCCAGGTCTGCGTCGACCGGTACGACGTCCTCGAGGGCGCGCGGCGCGTAGGTGACCTCGTTGCCGATCCCGCGCAGCAACTCGCCGAGATACGTCCCGACGGCACCGGCGCCGACGACGTAGACGCGCATGCGCGCTAGCTGCCCGTGCTGCCGAAGCCGCCCTCGCCGCGCACGCTCACGCCGAGCGCCGCGACCTCGCGGAAGGCCGCCTGCACCACCGGCGCGACGATCAGCTGGGCGATGCGTTCGCCCCGCCGCACGACGAACGGCTCGCTGCCGAGGTTCGCCAGCAGCACGCCGACCGCGCCGCGGTAGTCGCTGTCGATCGTCCCCGGGCTGTTGAGGCAGGTCACCCCGAACTTCAACGCCAGGCCGCTGCGTGGGCGCACCTGCACTTCGTACCCGGCCGGAACCTCGAGCGCGAAGCCGGTCGGGATCAGCGCCCGCTCCCCGGGCGCCAGCACCAGATCCTCGGCGACGGCGGCGACGACGTCGGCCCCGGCCGCACCGTCACTCATGTAGGCCGGCAGCGGCAACCCCGCGCCCTCCGGCAGCCGGACGACCGCGACCAGCGGCGTCACTTGGCGAGCAGCTCTTCGAGCTCGGCCCGGAAGCTGGCCACGTCGCGGAAGTCGCGGTAGACGCTCGCGAACCGGACATAGGCGATCGGATCGATGCGCTTGAGCGCCTCCATCAACTTCTCACCGATCAGCGCCGCCGGGACCTCGCTCTCGCCGCGGGCGAAGAGCTCGCGCTCGATCGACGCGACCGTCTCCTCCATCTGCGCCTCGGAGACCGGCCGCTTCTCACACGCGCGATGGAGCCCGGAGAGGACCTTGTCGCGGTTGTACTGTTCGCGCCGGCCGTCTTTCTTCACGACGAACAGACGCGGCGCTTCCATCCGCTCGTAGGTCGTGAAGCGGTGCTTGCAACCGAGACACTCCCGCCGCCGGCGGACGGAGTTGTCGTCGTCGCGTGAGTCGACGACGCGCGTCTCGTTCTTGCGACAGTGGGGGCAGAGCAGGTCGGGTCGGTCCTCTCGGGGCGGGCACCCCTAGATGTAGTGGTGCCCGTCCAGTATAGCCCGAATCTACGGCGCCTCCTAGCCTAGGAGGAGGCCCCGATCTTGAACATCTTCGTCCCGCACACCGGACACTTGCCTTCGGTCGCGGGCCGACCGTTCTTCATCTGGATCTGCTGCGCGTCTTTGATCTCGCGCTTGGTCTTGCACTTCACACAATACGCTTCGGCTGCCATGGCTTGGTCGAACTCTCCCTTAAAGCGGCCCAGCCCGCTGTGCGGGCCGTGATCGCCGAGGGCCGTTACGGGGGGCGATGAGGAATCCCTTGGGGATTTCCCCTCGTCGCTCGGAACGTGAGGCGTGAACGAGCGGGCGATGGACGGGTTGGAGCGCCGCTGGGTCGGCCGAGAAGAGCTGGACGGGCTGTGCGGGGAGCGCCTCGACGGGGTCGCGCTCGAGGGCCTCTGGGTCGCCGGCGCCCTCGACGGGCTGGCCGCCCCGTCGGTCGCGATCGTCGGCACCCGGGTCCCCTCGGACGAGGGCCGCCGCCGGGCCCGGCGGCTGGCTGAGGCGCTCGGACGGGCCGGGGTGGCAGTC
>JBEKLD010000103.1:0-10892 GCA_050010375.1 Vulcanimicrobiaceae bacterium | reverse complement strand
GACAGCTTCGCGCCGCGGCTCTCGTTCTTCTTCAACAGCCACATCGACTTCTTCGAGGAGATCGCGAAGTTTCGCGCCGCGCGGCGCATCTACGCCCGCCGCATGCGCGAGGTCTACGGTGCGAAGGATCCGCGCTCGTGGCAGCTGCGCTTCCACACCCAGACGGCCGGTTGCAGCGCGACCGCGCAGCAGCCAGAGAATAACATCGTGCGGGTCGCCTTCGAGGCGATGGCGGCGGCGCTGGGCGGGACGCAGTCGCTGCACACCAACTCGATGGACGAAGTCATGGCGTTGCCGACCGAGAAGTCGGTCGAGATCGCGCTGCGCACGCAGCAGGTCCTGGCCTACGAGACGAACGTCACCAACGTGGTCGACCCGCTCGGCGGCTCGTACTACGTCGAGGCGCTGACGGCCGAGATGGAGCGCCAGGTGCTGGAGTACTTCGACCGGATCGCCGAGTTCGGCGGGATGGTTGCGGCGGTCGAGGCCGGTTATCCGCAGCGCGAGATCGCCGACGCCTCCTACCGCTACCAGCGTTCGATCGAGTCGGGTGACCGGGTCATCGTCGGCGTCAACGCCTTCGAGCGCCCGGCCGAGGCGCAGGACCTGACCCTGCTCAAGATCGGTCAGGAGATCGAGCGCGGCCAAGCGCGGGCGGTTCAGGACGTGCGCGCGAACCGCGACGCGGCGACCGTCGCGACCACGCTGGCGGAGCTCAAACGCGCCTGCGCCGGCGAGGCGAACGTGATGCCGGCGCTGATCGACTGCGTCCGCGCGGTCTGTACCGAGGGCGAGATCGTCGACGCGATGCTCGAGGTCTTCGGCCGCTACACCGAGACGACGCAGTTCTGAGCATGCCATCCACCAATGCACCCGCTCGGCCGCTGCGCGTCATCGTCGCCAAGGCGGGGCTCGACGGACACGACCGCGGCGCGAAGGTGATCGCCCGTGCGCTGCGCGACGCGGGGATGGAGGTCATCTACACCGGCCTCTTCCAGACCCCCGAACAGATCGTCCAGACCGCGATCCAGGAGGACGCCGATGGGATCGGCCTGTCGATCCTCTCGGGCGCGCACATGACGCTCTTCCCGCTGGTCGTCGAGCAGTTGCGTGCCCAGCAGGCCGACGACATCGTCTTCTTCGGCGGCGGGACGATCCCGGCCGACGACGCCGCCGAGCTCAAGCGCTTGGGCGTGCGGGAGATCTTCACCCCGGGCGCGCCGCTCTCGGAGATCATCGCCTTCGTCGAACGCGAGTGCGGCAAGCGGAGAGAACTGGTCGGCTGAGGTGAACGGGACCACGCTCGCGCGCCCGATCCGCACGCGGGTCGCGCCATCGCCGACGGGCGACCCGCACGTCGGGACGGCCTATGTCGCCCTGGTGAACTACCTGTATGCGAAGAAGTACCACGGCACATTCATCCTGCGCATCGAGGACACCGATCAAGCGCGTTCGACGTCGGAGTCGGAACGCGCGATCCTCGAGGCGTTGCGCTGGACGGGGCTGAGCTGGGACGAAGGGCCCGACGTCGGCGGCCCGTACGGGCCCTACCGGCAGAGCGAACGTTCGGAGCTGTACCGCCGCTACGCCGACGAGCTGCTCGAACAGGGACACGCGTTTCGCTGCTTCTGCACGCCGGCCCGACTGGCGGAGCTGCGTGTGGCGCAGGACGCGGCCAGGATCCCGCAGCGCTACGACGGCCACTGCCTGGTCGTCCCGGCCGAGGAGTCGCTGGCCCGCGCGCTCGCCGGCGAGGCGTTCGTCGTCCGGCTGGTCGTCCCGAGCGAGGGTGTCTGCGTCGTGCACGACCTGCGGCGCGACCCGATCACGATCGAGTGGTCGGCGGTCGACATGCAGGTGCTGCTCAAGAGCGACGGCCTGCCGACCTACCATCTCGCCAACGTCGTCGACGACCACCTCATGGAGATCACCGACGTGATCCGCGGTGAGGAGTGGATCTCCTCGGCGCCCAAGCACCTGTTGCTCTACGAGTACTTCGGCTGGCAGCCACCCTCGCTGCTGCACCTGCCCCTGTTGCGCAACGCCGACCACTCGAAGCTGAGCAAACGGAAGAACCCGACCGGGATCCTACTCTACAAGACGATGGGCTATCTCCCGGAGGCGTTGCTGAACTTCCTCGGCCTGCTGATCGGGACGCCGCCGGAGGGCGACGAGCTGCTCAGCCTCGCTCAGATGAAGCAGCGCTTCGCCGTCGAGCATATCGCGCTGGGTGGCCCGGTGTTCGACGTCGCGAAGCTCGACTGGCTCAACGGTCAGTGGTTGCGCCACAAGACCCCCGAGCAGTTCGTCAAGCTGTTCCGCACCTGGCTGGAAGGGCGGCCGAATCTGGAGACGCTCGCGACGCTCGCGCAGAGCCGGATCGAGCGCCTGAGCGATCTCGCTCCGCTGGTCGCGTTTCTGTACGCTGGCCGGGTCGCGGTCACCCGCGAGCTGTTGCTCGGCCCGCGCGGGCTCGATGCGGACCTCGCCCGCAAGGCGCTCGCCTTGGCGATGTGGCGGCTCGACGCGGTCTCCAGCTACGACAAAGCGACGATCGAGGTCGTGCTCAAGGAAACGGCGGTCGAACTCGAGCAGAAGTTCAAAGACCTGGTGCGGCTGTACTACGTGGCGATCAGCGGCAGCCCGACGTCGCTACCGCTGTTCGACTCGATGGAGCTGCTCGGCCGCGACCTGTGCCGCGAACGCTTCCGCGCCGCCCTCGACGCGCTCGGCGGCGTCAGCGCGAAGGAACAGAAGGCCTGGCAGCGCGCGCCGGCGCGTGCTGCGGAGCCGGTCGGGTGAGCGCGCGCGCGATCGTCCTGGCCGCGGGCAAGGGGACGCGGATGCGCTCCGCGCGCTCGAAAGTGCTGCACGAGCTGTGCGGGCGACCGATGCTGTGGTGGGTGCTGGAGGCGTTGCGCGCGGCGGGGGTCGACGAGATCATCGTCGTCGCCAATCCCGAGCTCGAGCCGCAGCTCGCCGCGCTGGGCGTGCGCAGCGTCGTGCAAGCGGAGCAGCTCGGGACGGGTCACGCGGTGCGGATCGCGCTCGACGCGCTCGAGCCGCGGCCCGGCTCGCTGGTCGTGGCGTACGGCGACATGCCGCTGGTCGACGCGACGATTTTCGAGGACGTCCAAGCCGCGCTCGACGTCGACGCTGGGACAGCGCTCGCGCTGATCACGGCGCGCATGCCGCTGCCCTCCAGCTTCGGGCGGGTCGTGCGCATCGGGAATACGGTCGAGCGGATCGTCGAGGCCAAGGACTGCAGCCCCGCGCAGCTCGCGCTGGACGAGATGAACGCCGGGATCTACGCCTTCGACGAGGTCGCCTTGCGCGCCACGATCGGCTGGGTCGGGAACGCCAACGCGCAGGGCGAGTACTACCTGACCGACATCGTCGAGCTGCTGATCGCGGACGGCCGGCGGGTCGTGCCCGTTCCGGCGGCCGACTACCGCAGCGTGCTGGGCGTCAACGATCGCGTCGAGCTGGCCGAGGCGCGCGCGATCCTCAACCGCCGCCTGTGCGAGCGGCACATGCGCGCCGGCGTGACGATCGTCGATCCCGCCACGACCTATCTCGCCCCCGCTGTGGAGATCGGCGTCGACACGGTCATCCACCCGAACACCGCGATCGCCGGCGCGACGCGGATCGGCGCCGCGTGCTCGATCGGTCCGAACTGTCGGATCGGCGACGCGACCATCGCCGACCGGGTCTCGATCACCGAGAGCGTCGTGCTCGCCTCGAGCGTCGGCCCGGGCTCGCGTATCGGACCGTTCGCCCACCTGCGCGGCGGCTCGCAACTCGGCGCCGGGGTGCGAATCGGCGACTTCGTCGAGCTCAAGAACGCACAGCTCGCCGACGACGTCAAGGCCAACCACCTGGCCTACATCGGCGACGCGAGCGTCGGCGCACGCACGAACTTCGCCGCCGGCTCGATCACCTGCAACTTCGACGGCGTGCAGAAGAACCGGACCGAGATCGGCGCCGACGTATTCATCGGGACGAACAACGCGTTGGTCGCGCCGCTGCGCATCGGCGACGGTGCGATCACCGGTGCCGGCGCGGTCGTCATCCGCGACGTTCCGCCGGGCGACAAGCAAGTCGGGAACCCGGCGCGTTCGATCCGCAAACCGACCGAAGCCTAACGTCGGCGAGCCAGAGGGGGAGCCCGTCGACGAGCGGAAGGAACGGGCCGTTCGCTTCGGGTGCTTTGACCGGAGGTGCTCCATGGCTTCCCTCCCCGACACGTTGAAGACGCGGGTGGAACGGCTCGAACGGTCGAGCCGCCGCGATCGCGCGATCGTCTTCGGCGTCATCGTCCTCGCGCTGGCCACGGCGCAAACGCCGTCGTCGTCGACCTCCGCGCCGATCGTCGTCAGGGATGCCAGCGGTGCAAACGCGTCCCTCACCTCGGCGGGGCTGGCGGTGTACGACGCCACCGGGCACCGACGGGCATTCTTCGGCCTCGACTCGGGCGGGCAGCCGTCGGCCGACCTCAGCGACGGCACCGGCGCACTGCGCGAGTCGTTCTATCTGTTCGACGGACACCCGATGCTGCGCCAGTTCGACGCCGCCGGCAAGCGACGGGCGGAACTGGATCTCACCGCGACCGACAGTGGCGAGCTGGTCCTGTCCGACGCGAACCAGAAGATCCGTCTCGCGCTCTTCTCGACCTCGAGCGGCGATCCGCAGATCGGGCTCTACGGCACCGATGAGAAACTGCGCGCGTATTTCTCGACCGACGACGTCTCGCCGTATCTGGTGATGCGCGACGCGACCGGCCAGAACCGCATCAGCGTCGGCGGGTACAGCGACGGATCGATCGGGATGGACATCCGCAACGCCGCCAACGCCGTGTTGTGGAAGGCGCCGTGACGCCGTCGATCGACGAGACCGACGCGGCGCTCGCGGAGCGCGTCGAGGGTCTGGAGCGCCGGGCGCGACGCGACCGGATCCTCGCGCTGGGAGCGCTGGCGCTCGTGCTCGCGACCGCTCAGGCGCCGGCGTCCGGAGGTGGACCCACCGTGGTTCGCGGGGCCGACGGTTCGAGCGCGGCGATCACCGTCAACGGGTTGGCCGTGCGCGACGCCTCGCAAATGCGGGTCTTCGCCGGGGTCGGCATCGAAGCGGCGCCGAGCGTCAACGAGTACGACAGCACCGGCAGGATGCGCCAGAGCGCGTACCTCGCAGTGAACGGCGGACCGGGGCTGCGCCAGTACGACGCCAACGGCAAGCTCCGCAGCTCGCTCGAACTGGCGAACGACGGCTCCCCGAAGTTGCACCTGTACGGGCCAACCGAGAACGTGCGCATGGCGCTCTTCATCGGCGATAAGGGCCTACCCGAGGTCGACGTGAACGCGACCAACGCCAACACGATGGCATATCTGTCCGCCGACGACGACGGACCCTACCTGGTCATGCGCGATGCCAACCAGGGGATCCGTGTCTACGCCGGCCGCTATTCAACCGGGGCGTGGGGCCTCGACGTGCGCAACGCCGCCAACACGACCCTCTTCGGTAAACCCTAACCGCTACCGCTGATAGGTGCCGACGATCTCGCCGCGGGCGAGGACGTGCCCGCGCGTCTCGAAGGCGAGCACCGCGCCGGTCGTGCCGGCGCCGCCGCCCGGGATCGTCGCGAGGTCGAGCGCGCTGACCGTGATGTGATAGTGGTGCGGCGGATCGCCGGCCGGCGGGCACGGGCCCTGATAGCCGCTCAGCCCGTAGTCGGTGTAGCCGGCGAGCGCCGGCGGCAGCGGGTGCGCGCCGTAGTTCTTCGCCAGATGCGTGACGCTCGCCGGGACGTCGAACAGCGTCCAGTGCCAGAAGCCGACCCCGGTCGGCGCGTCGGGGTCGAAGATCGTGACCAAGTAACTCTTGGTCTTCGCCGGCCCCTTCGTCCAGTGCAGCGCGGGCGAGACGTTCAGCCCGCCGCAGGCCTTGAAGCCGGTCGACACCGGCAGCTTCCCGCCGTTGGTGAAGTCGGCGCTGGTGACGGTGAGCGTCGGCAGATTCGCCGGCGTCCCGGGCGAACGCAAGGTCATGGCGCCGGCGACGGTGGTCGTCGCCAACGCGGCGGCCAGGGTCAGCGCTCCAAGGCGAATATTCATGCGAAGGTACCCTCCCGGCCGAGGACTACGACTCAGGGGTGACACTGCCCTGGCCCGCAACGGATCAGCGGGCTGCTGAGGATCGAGAGACCGTCGCCGAAGCGATCGTCGATGTAGACGTAGCCGCGGTCGTCGACGTAGACGTCGTTGATCTGCGTCGAGCCGCTCGAGTTCGTCGACGGATCGTAGGCCGGGATGTAGTGCGCGACGTCGGTGATGTTGCGCGGGTCGCTGATGTCGAACACCCGCACGCCGCCGCGGAAGTACGTGTCGAGCATCAGCGTCTCGGAATGCCACGACGGCCCGTTCGGTTTGCCCTCCCAGATGTTGTGCGACCCGTAGCGACCGGTGTTGTGCTCGGTGTTCTGCGGCGGGCAGAAACGGTTCGTGTCGGCGAACGGCGCGACGCCGAGCAGCACCGGGAGATGTTCGTCGGCGATCGACCAGACGGTCGCGCGTTTGGGGCCGTCGGCGCAGGGCGGCGGCCCGAACGCCTCCTCGCTGACCTCGAGCAGATTGCGCCCGAAGATCGGATAGGCCGTGTGGGTGAAGCCCGGCCCGGCGTAGCGCAGGATCGACACCAGTGCCGGATGCTGCAGGTCGCTCGTGTCGAGGATGACGATCCCGCCGTCGAGGTAGCCGAGGTACGCGCGGTTCGGCCGCTCCGGAAAGACGTCGACGTTGTGCAGGCGCACGCCCTGGTCGGCGCCGGGGAGCGCGTCGAGGAGCGGATGCGGGTCGCCGACGGCGACGCCGGGGTAGTACCAGCGGGTGATTTCCTTGGGGTGCGCGGGATCGCGCACGTCGATGACCTGCGCGAACATGTAGTCCTTGTCGGGTCGCTTGGGCGTGAAGGTCGTCCCCGCATAGGGGTCGCCGAGATCGGCCGGGATGTGCGTGTTCCCGGCGCTCCCCGCGGCCCACAGCGTCGTCGCATTCGCGAACCAAACATGGTGCGTCCCGTGCGCGACGCCGCCGGAGGTGTCGAAGTACGCGAGCAACCGCGGGTTGGCCGGATCGCTCACGTCGTAGAAGAGGATCCCAGCGCCGGGTGCACCACCGGTCTGCGTCTCCTGCGCGACGGCCAGGACGGTGCCGGCCAGATCGAGCGAGTTGCAGTGCACGTGTTTGCGTTCCTCGGGCGTCCCGCGCGGCGGCTGGTCGGGGTTCGCGCCGCCGATCGAGATCGGCACCCGCGCGCGTACGACGGGGGCGCTGGGGTCCTCGACGTCGACGACGCTGAAGCACGCGACCGGATCGCCGAACTCCTCGGTCGCCGCGAAGAGATAGCGGTGGCCGGCGACCGAGTAGCGGGTCGTGCGCGGCGCGACCCGCATGGCGAAGCCTTCGCCGCCGCTTGCGCCGCCGAGATTGGTGTGGCCGAGCAGCGTCATGTTCGCCGCGTCGGGGACGGACTGCGCCGCGGCCGGACCGCCGAGCAAGGCGAACGCGAACACAAGCGCGGCGGTGTGGGTCATTCTCATGAAGGTACTCTCCCCGAAGAGCGCGGACTCATCGCCGGATGGCGGTCTACGATCACCCGCGCGACTTCATCGGCTACGGCGCCCAACCACCCGATCCCCGTTGGCCCAGCGGCGCGCGGCTCGCGCTGCAGATCGTGATGAACTACGAGGAGGGCTCGGAGTACGCGATCGGCGAGGGCGATCCGGTCTCCGAGACCTACCTGACCGAAGTCCCCGGCGCGACGGTCGGCCCCGGCAAGCGCGACCTGATCGTCGAGTCGATCTACGAGTACGGCAGCCGGGCCGGCTTCTGGCGGCTGATGCGGATGTTCGGCGAGCGCAAGATCCCGATCACGGTCTTCGGCGCCGCGCTCGCGCTCGAGCGCAACCCCGAGGCCGCCCGCGCGATCGCGGCGGCCGGCTACGAGGTCTGCTCGCACGGCTGGCGCTGGATCGGCTTCCAAGACATGAGCGAGACGGAAGAGCGCGCCCAGATGCAGCGCGCCGTCGCCTCGCTGGAACGCTCGATCGGGGAGCGCCCCTACGGCTGGTACTGCCGCTACGCACCCTCGATCAACACGCGCCGGCTGGTCGTGCAGGAGGGTGGGTTCCTCTACGACTCCGACGCCTACAACGACGATCTCCCCTACTGGGTGCAGGTCGAAGGGAAGCCGCACCTGGTGATCCCCTACACGCTCGACGCGAACGACATGAAGTTCTCCGTCCCGCCGGGCTTCACGTCGGGCGACGGCTTCTTCGCCTACCTCAAGGACGCGTTCGACGTGCTGTACCGCGAGGGGAAGACGGCGCCCAAAATGATGTCGGTCGGGTTGCACACGCGGCTGGTCGGGCGGCCGGGGCGTGCCGCCGCGCTGGAGCGCTTCTTGGACTACGTGCTCGAGCACGAGGACGTCTGGATCTGCCGGCGGGTCGACATCGCGCGCCATTGGATCGCGACGCACCCCGCATGAACCAGACGCCGTTCGCGCTGCGCCTGCCGAAGGCGGAACTGCACCTGCACGTCGAGGGGACGCTCGAGCCCGAGCTGATCTTCGCCTTGGCCGAACGCAACGGGGTGCGGCTGCCGTTCACCTCGGTCGCGGCCTTGCGCCGCGCCTACGACTTCACCAACCTGCAATCGTTCCTCGACCTCTACTACGCGGCGATGGCGGTGCTGCGCACCGAGCGCGACTTCGCCGAGCTGGCCGACGCCTATCTCGCGCGCGCGGCGGCGCAGGGCGTCGTGCACGCCGAGCTGTTCTTCGATCCGCAGGCGCACACCGCGCGCGGCATCCCGTTCGCGACCGTCATCGACGGCCTGTGGTCGGCGTTGCGCACCAGCGAGGCGCGTTACGGGATCACGACGCAGCTCATCCTGTCCTTCCTGCGCGACCGCAGCGAGGAGTCGGCGCTGGCGACGCTGGCCGAGGCGCTGCCGTACGGCGAGCGCATCGCCGCCGTCGGCCTCGACTCGACCGAGCTGGGCCACCCGCCGCGCAAGTTCGCCCGCGTCTTCGCGCGCGCGCTGGCCGAAGGCTGGAAGACGGTCGCGCACGCCGGCGAAGAGGGACCGCCCGAGTACGTCTGGGAGGCGCTCGACGTGCTGCATGTCTCGCGCATCGACCACGGCGTGCGCAGCCTCGAGGACGCCCGGCTTGTCGCCCGGTTGCGCGACGAGCGGACGCCGTTGACGGTTTGCCCGCTCTCGAACGTCAAGCTGCGCGTCGTCGACACGCTGGCCGATCACCCGCTGGCGCAGATGCTCGAGGCCGGCCTGTGCGCGACGGTCAACTCCGACGACCCCGCCTACTTCGGCGGCTACGTCGGCGAGAATTTCGCCGCGGTCGCCGGCGCGCTCGACTTCGGCGCGCCGGAACTGGTGACGCTGGCCCGTAACAGTTTCGAAGCCGCGTTCCTCGACGGCGCGACCCGGGCTGCGTATCTGGCGCGGCTCGACGCCGCGGCGGCGGCCGAAGTATGACGCTGCACGCGCGCCTGGCCGAGCTGGCGGCGCTCGGTGCGACCGCGGCCGGGATCGACCGCGCACTGTTCACCGCACCGGAGCACGCGGCCCGCGAGCGTTTCGCGGCGTGGGCGCGCGCCGCCGGGCTGCGCGTCGAGCAGGATCGTGCCGGAAATGTGTTTGCGAGACTCGATGGACGCGAGGATGGGCCGCCAGTGCAGACGGGCTCGCACCTCGACACGGTCCGCGACGGCGGTGCGTACGACGGCGCGTACGGCGTCGTCGCCGGCTTGGAGGCGATCGGGCGGATCGCGGCGCGCGGCGAGCTGCCCCGACGCGACCTCGAGGTCGTGGCGTGGGCCGGCGAAGAAGGCAGTCGTTTTCCGCTCGGCTGTCTGGGCAGCTCCGTCTACTCCGGACTGACACCGTACGCGGCAGTCGAAGCGCTGGTCGCCGACGACGGCGAGCCGTTCCCCGTCGCGCTGCACGGCGCGCACGGGTTGCTGACGGACGTCCCCGTGCGCGACGGCTTCCCGCCGCCGGCGGCGTACGTCGAGCTGCACATCGAGCAGGGCCCCGTGCTCGAAGCCGCCGGTGCGCATTTGGGCGCGGTGACGGCGATCGCCGGGCAGCGCCGCTTCGCGGTCACCGTCGACGGCGAGGCGGGCCACGCGGGGACCGTCCCGATGCTCCACCGCGCCGACGCGCTGTGCGCGGCGAGCGAGCTGGTCCTGGCGGTCGAGGACGCGGCGCGCGCGGTCGGCGAGAGCGTGGCGACCGTCGGGCGGTTGACGGTGGAACCGAACCAGACGAACATCGTCCCCGGCCGCGTCGTGTTCCGGGTCGACATGCGCGCTGCCACCGACGCGTCGATCGACAAGATCGAAGATCGCCTGCGCGTGACGGCGGTGCTCGTCGCGGCGGCGCGCGGCGTGCGGATCGAGGTCGCGCAGCTCGAGGCGCGGGCAGCCGTGCCGATGGAGCCTGCGCTGCGGGCGCTCGTGCGCGAGCGCTGCCTCGCGCTCGACCCGGGCACGCGCGATCTCCCCAGCGGCGCGGGGCACGATGCGATGTGCATCGCGTTCATCGCGCCGGCCGCGATGATCTTCGTCCCCAGCATCGGCGGGCGCAGCCACGTCGGGACGGAACGGACCGCTCCCGCCGACCTCGAACTCGGTGTCGAAGCGCTGGAGTCCGCGCTGCTCGCCGCCGCCGACCGTCTCCCCTAACTCCGACGACGAAGGAATCCATGCAGTTCTTCATCTGCGGCTCGGCCCTGCGCGGCCAGCCCGACCACGGCAATCTCGGCTCGGCCCGTTTCGTGCGCGAGGCGAAGACCAAGCCGATCTACCGGCT
>JBEKLD010000102.1:0-10897 GCA_050010375.1 Vulcanimicrobiaceae bacterium | reverse complement strand
CCAGCTCGGGGATCGGGCGCGCGGTCGCGCTGGCGCTGGCGGCCGAGGGCGCGCGCGTCGCGGTCGCCGCGCGCCGCGTCGCGCTGCTCGACGAGGTCGTGCCCGCGGCGCGCGCGGCCGGCAGCCCCGACGCGCGCGCCTATCCGCTCGACCTGACCGACTCCGCTTCGATCGACCGGCTGGTGAAGGAGGTGCGCGCCGCGCAAGGCGATCCCGAGATCGTCGTGCTCAACGGTGGCGGACCCAAGCCCGGCGTCGTTACCGGCTTGGGGCTGGCCGACTGGGATGCCGGCTACGCGCTGCTGCTGCGCTCGATGCTGCAGCTGATCGACGGCGTGTTGCCGGCGATGCGCGCGCGCCGCTGGGGCCGCATCGTCAACCTGTCGTCGACCTCGATCAAGGCGCCGATCCCGAGCCTCGCGCTCTCGAACGCCTTTCGCGCCGGGCTGCTCGGCGCGCTCAAGACGCTCTCGCGCGAAGTCGCCGCCGACGGCGTCACCGTCAACGTGATCGCCACCGGCCGCATCGCGACCGATCGTTCACGTGCCCTCTACAGCGATCCGGCCGTGTTGCACAAAGCCGCCGACGAGATTCCGGCCAAGCACTTCGCCAGCCCCGAGGAGTTCGCGCCGATGGTCGCGTTCTTGTGCTCGGAGCCGGCCGGCTACGTCACCGGGACGACGATCCCGATCGACGGCGGACTGCTCACCGGGCTGAGCTGAGGCGCGCGGCGCGTCAGCGCCAGACGGGGGCGCCGGGCGGCAGTGCCGCGAGCCAGGCGTCGATGCGACGATGGAAGCCCGGGACGCAAGTGAACGCGCCTTGGTCCGGCGCGACGTCGACCAGATAGAGCAGCCCTTTGAGCGATACATCGATCGGTGGCGCCAGGCTGACGTCCCAGCCAAGGGCGCGGTCGAGGAAGCGTCGCGTCGGGCCGAGTAGCCGTCGGCATGGACGTCCGCTTCGCCGCGACGGCACTCGCCACCGCGTTCACGATCATCGACCCGATCGGGATGATCCCGCTGACGCTCACCTCGACGGCGCGCGCCACCGCTGCGCAGCGAGCGGCGATCGTCGATCGCGCCGTGCTGGTCGCCGCCGGCGTGACGCTGTTCATGGCCGTCCTCGGCCGGGCCGTGCTGGGGTACCTCGGGATCACGCTGCCGGCCTTCACCATCGCCGGCGGCATCTTGCTGTTCCTGATCGCGATCGACATGCTCTTCGCCCGCCCGGTCGGCGCGAAGGGGACGGTCGCCGAGGAGCGCGAGGCGGCCGAGGCGCCGAACCCGGCGGTCTTCCCGCTGGCCGTCCCGATGCTGGCTGGGCCGGGGACGATCGCGACCGTGCTCCTGTTGGTCAGCCTCGCTCACGGCGACCGCGGCAAGCTCGCCATCGTCTTCGGCGCCTTCGCGGCCGCCCTCGCGGCCGCGTGGTTGTGCATGCGCGCCGCGACGCTCGTCCTGCGCGCGATCGGGAAGACCGGCATCCACGTCGTGACGCGGCTGTTGGGGATCATCCTCGCCGCGTTGGCGGTGCAGTTCGTCATCAATGGACTGCAGGAATCGCCGCTCTTCCGCCCAGGCTAGCGGGCGCGGCGGGGGGACCTCGCCGGGAGCGGCGTACTTCCCACCGCCGACCACGACCCGAGAAAGCAGGCTTGCAATGCGGACCCTGACGCCGACCGAGACCGCGCCGATCCCGGCCCCGGGCGTGATGGCCGTCGACTTCGAGCGCCGCGTCGACTTCGAGCGCTTGCGGGCCTACCGGCTGGCGCGGGCCCGCGCCGCGCTCGAGGCGAGCGACCTGGGCGCGCTGTTGCTCTTCGACGTCAACAACATCCGCTACGTCAGCTCGACGATGATCGGCGAGTGGTCGCGCGACAAGATGACCCGCTACTGCCTGCTGGCGCGCGGACGGGCCCCGATCGTCTGGGACTTCGGCTCGGCCGCGAAGCACCACCGGCTCCACGCGCCGTGGCTGAAGCCGCACGACTGCAAGGCCGGCTTGCTCGGCCTGCGCGGCGCGATCGCGCCCGACGTCGGCTTGTTCGAAGGCGCCGCCGCCGAGTTGGCCTCACTGTTGAAGGAAGCCGGCGTCGAGAAGCTGCCGGTTGGCCTGGACATCGTCGAGCCGCCGTTGCTCTTCGCCTTGCAGAAGCATGGGATCACCGTGCGCGATGGCCAGCAGGTGATGCACGACGCGCGCGAGATCAAGTCCGAAGACGAGATCATGCTGCTGAGCACCTCGGCGGCACTGGTCGACGGCGCGTACCAGGACATCGTCGAAGCGCTCAAGCCCGGCATCCGCGAGAACCAGATCGTCGCGCTGGCGACCAAGAAGCTCTACGACCTAGGCTCCGACGACGTCGAGTCGATCAACGCGGTCTCGGGCGAGCGCTGCAACCCACACCCGCACAACTTCTCCGACCGGCTGATCCGGCCGGGCGATCAGGCCTTCTTCGACATCATGTCGGCCTTCAACGGCTACCGGACGTGCTACTACCGCACCTTCAGCGTCGGCTACGCGACGCCGGCGCAGCGGGACGCCTACAAGCGCTGCCGCGAGTGGATCGACAGCTCGATCGCGCTGATCCGGCCGGGCGTGACGACCGACGAGGTCGCGAGTGCGTGGCCGAAGGCCGAAGAGTTCGGCTTCTCGAGCGAGATGGAGGCCTTCGGCCTACAGTTCGGACACGGCCTGGGGCTCGCGCTGCACGAGCGACCGGTCATCTCGCGGCTCAACTCGCTCGCCCACCCGATGGAGATCAAAGCCGGGATGGTGTTCGCGCTGGAGACCTATTGCCCGGCGACCGACGGCTACTCGGCGGCGCGGATCGAGGAGGAGATCGTGGTGACCGAGCGCGGGCCGAGCATCATCACCCGCTTCCCCGCCCAGGAGCTGTTCGTGACCAACCCCTACGACTTCGGCAGCCGCCCGCGTTGAGCCGGCTGCACGGCGATCGATGATCGTCCTCCAGCTCGTCGTCAACGGCATTCTGCTGGGCGGGGTGCTGGCGCTCTCGGCGCTCGGCTTCAACGTCATCTTCGGCGTGATGCGCGTGGTGAACCTCGCCCACGGCGACTTCGTCGTCATCGCCGCGGTCTTCTGCGCGTTCATGTTCGCGCAGTTCGGGATCAACCCGCTGCTGCTGCTGCCGCTCACGATCGCGGTCGGCTTCGGTGCCGGCGCGTTGGTCCATTACGCGCTGTTGCGCCGGCTGCCGGCCGAGGTCGCATCGGGGGAAGCGGCGTCGCTGACCTTGACCTTCGGCTTGTCGTACTTCTTGGTCGGCGCGGGCTTGACGATCTTCGGGGGGCGGTTCGTCTCCGTGCCGTTCCTGACCGGGGCGTTCCATATCGGCGACCTCTCGATCCCGCAGGCGCGCCTGCTCGCGTTCGTCGTCGCCGTCGCCCTCTCGCTCGTCTTCGCCTTCGTCTTGCGCTCGACGGTCTTGGGCCGCGCGCTGCGCGCGACCAGTCAACACCTCGAGGGCGCGCTGGCCTGCGGCATCGACGTCGACCGCGTGCGCACGCTCGCCTTCGCGATCGGCACGGCCGTCGCGGCGGCGGCCGGGACGCTGATGAGCTTCCTCTACAATCTCAACGCGCAGCAGGGCGTGCTGTTCACCATCAACGCCTTCGCGGTGGTGGTGATCGGAGGGCTGGGGAACTACACGGGCGCGGTGCTGGGCGCGCTGATCCTGGGGCTGACCGAGGAGTTCGCCAGCTACTTCCTCGGCGCGACGCTGGCCGAGGCGGCGCCCTACCTGCTCTTCATCCTGGTCCTGTTGTTGGCGCCGGCCGGTATCCTCGGACGACGCACGGCATGAAGCGGGCGCTCCTGCTCGCGCTCGCCGCGGTCGTGCTGGTGTTGTTGGTGCTCGCGCCGTTGTGGCTCAACGGCTATCTGATCAACCTGCTCTACACGACGCTGCTCTACGTCGCGCTCGCCTACGGCTGGAACATCATCTCGGGCTACGCCGGCTACTTCTCGTTCGGCCAGATCGCCTTCTTCGGCTTCGGCGCGTACGCGACGGCGTTGCTGGTCGCCGACCTGCACTGGGAATGGATCCTCGCCGCGCTCGCCGGCGGCGTGCTGGCCGCGGCGCTGGCGGTTCCGCTGGGCTACGTCATGCTGCGCCTGCGCGGGCCGTTCTTCGCGATGGGGATGTTCGGCATGGCGCAGATGGTGCGGGTGCTGGTGACCGCGATCCCGGCGACCGGTTCGGGCTCCGGGTTGTTCCTCTCACCGGACTTCGGCGTCGCCGGCGTCTACTATTGGACGCTGGCGATCTGTCTGGGCGCGATCGGCGTGACGATCTGGATCAGTCGCAGCGCGTTCGGCTTGCGCTTGCAGGCGCTGCGCGAGGACGAGCAGGTCGCCGGGACGCTCGGCGTCGACGTCACCCGCGCGAAGATCAGCGCCTTCGTGCTCAGCGCGCTCATCCCGGGCTTGCTCGGCGGCGGGTACGCGCTGTTCTTGACCTACATCGAGCCCGATGCGGTCTTCTCGTCGCGGCTCGACCTGCAGTCGATCGTGATGGCGATCTTGGGCGGCGTCGGAACGGTCTGGGGACCTCTGGTCGGCGGCGTCGTCATGACCCAGGTCTCCGAGGCGCTCTGGGCGCGCTTCCCGGAGATCTATCTGATGATCTTCGGTGGCCTGTTGGTCGCGCTGTTGCTGGTGCTGCCGCGCGGGATCGTGCCGGCGCTGGCCAAGCGATTCGCCGCGGGGCGCAAGCCGTGAGCGACCCGCTGCTGGTCGTGCGCGACGTCTCGCTCGCCTTCGGTGGGGTGCAGGCGCTCAACGGCGTCTCGCTCGAGGTGCGTGCCGGCGAGATCTTCGCCTTGATCGGGCCCAACGGCGCCGGCAAGACGACGCTCTTCAATGTCATCAGCGGGGTGCTGCGTCCCGATAGCGGCGACGTGCGCTTCCTGGGGCGCTCGATCGTCGGCCGCGCGCCGCATCGCATCGCGCAGGACGGGATCGCGCGCACGTATCAGATCGTGCGTCCGTTCGGCCAGCTCAGCGTGGTCGACAACGTCGCGGTCGGCGCGCTGATTCACGTGCGGACGATCGAGCGCGCCCGCCGCGATGCGCGCGACGTGGTGACCTTCGTCGGCTTGGAGCCGTTTGCCGACCGGGCCGCCGCCTCGCTCACGCTGACCCAACGCAAGCGCCTCGAAGTCGCCCGCGCGCTGGCGCTGCGCCCGAAGCTGCTCTTGCTCGACGAAGTCATGGCCGGCCTGACGCCGACGGAGATGGACGGCATGGCCGAGTTCGTGATGCACTTGAGCGAGCGCGGCATCGCGGCGGTCGCCGGGATCGAGCACGTGATGCGGCTGGTCATGCGGATCTCGCACCGCATCGTCGTGCTCGACGCCGGCCGGTGCATCGCCGAGGGCTCGCCCGAAGCGATTCAAACCGATCCCGCCGTCATCGAGGCCTACCTCGGCGCGCCGCTCGGTGACGGCTAATGCTGCTCTCGGTGGCGGGGCTCGAGGCCGGCTACGGCGACTTCAAAGTGCTGCACGGGGTCTCGTTCGCGGTCGAGCCGGGTGAGATCGTGACGGTGATCGGCGCCAACGGGGCCGGCAAGACGACCTCGCTCAAGAGCTTGATCGGGATCGTCCGGCCCGCCGCCGGCGAGATCGTCTTCGACGGCGAGCGCATCGACGGGCGGGCGCCGCGCGAGATCGTCGAGCGCGGCCTGGCGCTGGTCCCGGAGGGGCGCAATCTGTTTCGCGAGATGACGGTGGAGGAGAACCTGCTGGTCGGCGCGCACCCCCGGCGTGTCCGCGCCGGCCGAGTCCGGCGGTTGGAGGAGATGTACGGCCGCTTTCCGACCCTGGGCCCGTTGCGCCGGCGCGCCGCCGGCACGTTGTCGGGCGGCCAGCAGCAGATCGTCGCCATCGCCCGCGGCCTGATGTCGGAGCCGAAGCTCCTCTTGCTCGACGAGCCGTCGCTCGGGCTCGCGCCGAAGACGACCCTCGAGGTCTTCGGCGTCGTGCGCGAGATCAACCGCGAGGGGGTGGCGGTCGTCCTGGTGGAGCAGAACGTCGTCCAGGCCCTCGAGCTCGCGTCGCGCGCCTACGTCTTGACCGAAGGAAAGACCGTCATGGAGGGCACCGCAGCCGCGATTCGCGGCAATGCCGACGTCAAACGTCGATTCTTGGGAGAAGTGTGAACGTCATGAAGAGACTCCGTTTCCTCGCGGCATTCTTGGTCGCGGTGCTGGTGCCGTACGGCGCGGCACCCGCGGTGGCGCAAACGCAAGGCGCGCCGATCGTCATCGGCGCCGCGCTGTCGTTGACCGGCATCTTCGCCGACGGCGGGAAATACTCGCTCGAAGGCTATCAGCTCTGGATCAAGCAGCAGAACGCCAAGGGCGGGGTGCTCGGGCGTCCGGTCGTGCTCAAGTATTACGACGACCAGAGCGATCCGGCGACCGGCGTGCGCCTCTACGAGCGCCTGGTCAACGAAGACAAGGTCGACATCCTGATGGGCCCCTACGGGACCGCGATCACCGCGCCGGCGGCCAACGTCGCCGAACGCTACAAGATGCCGATGATCTGCCCCGAGACGGCCGACGTCGCGATGTTCTCGCGCGGCTTCAAGTACATCTTCCAGGGCCTCGGACCGGTGCAGACCTACCTGTTCGGCGTGCTGTCGATCGCCAAGGATCATCATCTGAAGACGCTGGCGCTGATCGGGCCGGATACCGCCTTCTCCCATGCGCTGGTCAACGCGGTCCCGGAGGTCGCGCGCGGCTTCGGTCAGGCGATCATCTACACCGAGTTCTATCCGGCCCGGGCGAGCGACTTCTCCTCGGTGGTCGAGAAGGTCAAGGCCGCGAACCCCGACGTGGTGTTGGCGATGGCGTTCCCCAACGACGCGATCGGCCTCTTACGCCAGCTCAAAGTGTCGAACTACGCGCCGCCGATCTTCTACGAAGCGGTCGGCGCGTCGGATCCGCGCTTCGTCCAGAGTGCGGGCAAAGACGTCGACGGCGTCTTCTCGGTCACCGGTTGGGATTCGGACGACACGTCGCCCGAGAACACGCAGTTCAAGGCCAGCTACCGGGCCGAGTACCATCACGAGCCCGACTACCACGCGGCGAGCAACTTCTCGGCGCTCGAGGTGCTGGCGGCGGCTCTGAAGAGCGTCGGTTCGCTCGATCGCGAGAAGCTGCGCGACGCGCTGGCGACGATCCGGGTCAAGACGTTGGTCGGCACCTGGCGCGTCGATCCCCGCACCGGGATCCAGCTCGGCTACACCTCGTACATCCTGCAGTGGCAGAACGGGAAGCAAGTGATCGTCTATCCGGGGAACGTCGCGCACGGCAAGCCGATCGTGCCGTTCCCCGCCTGGGCGGGCCGCTAGCGGAGCGAGCGCGGTGAGCCACCTCGAGACGATCCACCACCAGGGCTACGATCCGGCGATCAACTCGCTCTTCGTGCCGGCGATCAAGGTCGCGAGCGGGAAGCTCGTCTTCGTCTCGGGGGTCACCGGCGCGCCGGTCTACCACGATCACCCGCATCTCCCCGCGGTCTTCGATGCGGTCCCGCCCGACGCGGCATCGCAAGCGCGCATCGCGTTCGAGCACCTCGGGCAGGCCTTGAGCGCGGCGGGCTGCGCGCCGCGCGACGTCGTCTGCCTGACCCGGTTCTTCACCCACATCGACGAGGATCAGGACGCGATCAACGCCGTGCAGGGCGGGTTCTTCGGGGGGCACTTGCCCACCAGCTGCACCGTCGAGGTGAAGCGTCTGGCGACCGATCCGCGGCTGCGGCTCGAGATCCAGGCGATCGCCGTCGCGCCCGCCTGACGGTGCGCGCTCACCACTCGTCGTCTCGTTCCAAGGGAGTCATTCGTTGAGCAACAAGCAGCTGCGGGTCGGGATCGTCGGTCTAGGCGACATGGGCGGTGGGATGGCAGAGCGCTTGCTCGCCGCCGGCTTCCCGTTGACCGGCTGGAACCGGACGCGCTCGAAGGCGGAGCGCTTCGCGGAAGGCGGGATGACGCATGCCGCGACCCCGCGCGAGGTTGCCGAGCGCAGCGACCTGATCATCTCGATGGTGACCGACAACGCGGCGCTCGACGCGGTCCTCGAAGGACCCGACGGCGTGCTGGCGGGGTTGCAACCGGGCTCGATCTTCGCCGAGATGAGCACCACCTCGCCGACGCGCGTGCGCGCCTTAGCCGAGCGGGTCGCCGAACGCGGTGCGCAGTTGCTCGACGCGCCGGTGCTGGGCAGCATCCTCACCCTGCGCCAGGGGAATCTGTTGGTGATGGTCGGTGGGCCGCGCGACGCCTACGAGCGTGCCGAACCCGCCTTCGCGGCGATCGGTTCGACGGTGCGCCACGTCGGTGAGGTCGGTCAGGCAAAAGCCCTCAAGCTGGCGGCGAACCTCAATCTCGCCGTGCAAGTCGTCGCCTTCAGCGAAGGGATCGTGCTGGCCGAGAAGATGGGCGTCGACCGTACGGTCGCGCTCGAGACGCTGCTCGGCGGCGTGATCGCCTCGCCGGCGCTCAAGTACCGCATGCCGTTCGTCTTGCAGCCGCCGGACTACGCCTGGTTCGACGTCTCGATGATCCAGAAGGATCTGCAACTCGCGCTCGATCTGGGCCGCGAGCTGGGCACACCGTTGGGAACGGGTGCGTCGGCGCAGGAGACGTTCTCGGCGGCACGGGGCTTCGGCTACACCAAAGAGGACTTCGCCGTCGTCTTCCACGCGGTCGCGAAGGCGGCCGGGATCGAGCGCGATCCGGCCTCGATCCCACCGTACGCAAGCGCGGACGCCAAGAGCTGAACAACCAGGCGTTCGGCCTACCGGTTGGAGCGGCCCTGGGGCCCGCCACTCTTCCGGCCTGGTTTGTGTTATACTGCCGCAGCAGGGACGACGACAGGCGTCCGTCCAGCCCTGCGCGTACGAGTCGGATCCGTGGGTCGCTCAGGCAACTCTGGTACATGGCACGTCTTGCATCGAACTGGCGCCTGGAGTAGAGACCCATGTACACCGATGAGACCCTGAGCTGCGTGGATTGTGCGCAGCCATTTACCTTTTCTGCAGGCGAGCAATCGTTCTTCGCGGAGAAGGGCTTCACGAACAAGCCCAACCGTTGCCCGGACTGCCGAGCTGCCCGTAAGGCGCAGCGCGGTGGAAGCGGCGGCGGCGGGGGCGGGGGCTTCGGCGCCCGCTCGGGCGGCGGCGGAGGCGGCGGCGGCTACGGCGGCGGAGGCCGCGCGCAGCGCGAGATGTTCAACGCGACCTGCAGCGGGTGCGGCGGAGTCGCCCAAGTCCCGTTCCAGCCTCGTGGCGACAAGCCGGTTTATTGCCGCACGTGCTTCGACGCGCGTAGCGGATCCCGCTAAACCACGCTCCGAACCAGCCTAGCTGGACGGCCCGGTCGAAAGACCGGGCCGTTTTCGTTTTCCGGGGGGCCGATTGGCGGGCCGCGAAAGTGGGAAACGCGGCAACACGAGGCTCGCTTGCCGTCCTATTCGGCGGGTGTTTCCGCGTGAGAGCCTCGGTCTTCATTTTCCCCTGATAAGGAGCGACGATGAGCGATCCGTCTCCCACTAAGAGGTCGTCTGTTTGGCGCGCGGCCACCGTGCTCGGCGCGCTGACACTGCTGGCGACCGGGGGTGTCACCAGTGCCCAAACCAGCGGGGGCTACACCCAGGCGCAAGCAATCGCCGGGCAGCAACTCGTGTACGCCAGCCGCTGCGCCACGTGCCACGGCGTGAACCTGCAGGGCGGCGCCGGCCCGGCGCTGACCGGCCCCGCCTTTCACACCGCGATCAACGCCGAGTACAAGACCGCCGGCGCTCTCTACCGTTTCATCAGCGTGCAGATGCCGGCCGACGCGCCCGGCACGCTGACGACGACGCAGTACCTGGACGTCACGGCTTTCGTCATGTCGCGCAACGGCATCAAGGCCGGCTCGACGCCGCTCACCGTCGCCAACGCCGATAAGGTGAAGCTGACCGGAGCGCGCACCAAGGTCCGCCGGCGCGCCGCGTCGACACTCGAGATCGACCAATCGGCGCCGCCGATCACCAAAGTCTTCAGCGGACTCCCGCCCGGCGCGGACGTCGCGACCAGCGACTCGATGATCGCCGCGGCGCCGACGAGCCCGGCCGACTGGCTGGTCAACGGGCGCACCTACGCGAACGACCGCTATTCACCGCTGACGCAGGTCGACACGACGAACGTCGCGTCGCTGACGCCGGTCGCCATCGTGCAGACCGGGTTCACGGCCAGCTTCGAGGCGACGCCGATCGTCGTGCACGGCGTCATGTACGTCTCGACGCCGGTCGTCAACAACCAGATGAAGATCCTGGCGCTCAACGCGGCGACCGGCTCGCGCATCTGGGAGACGACCTATACCCTCACGCCGTTCTTGATCTGCTGCGGTCCGGTCAACCGTGGCGTCGTGGTCGCCTACGGCTACGTCTACTTCCTGACCCTCGACGACCGGCTCGTCGCGCTCGATGCGCGCACGGGCAAGTTCCTGTGGCGAGTCAGAGTCGCGGATCCAGCGGTCGGCTACTCCGAGACGATGACGCCGCAGGTCTACGACGGGATGATCCTGATCGGCAGCGCCGGCGGTGAGTGGGCGATCTCCGGCTTCGACGCCGCCTACAACGCACGCACCGGCAAGCAGATCTGGCGCTGGAGCGCGACCGATCCCCACACCTTTGCCGGGAGCTCCTATAAGAGCGGCGGCGGGATGAACTGGACGACGCCGGCCCTCGACACCAAGCTCGGGCTGTTGATCTTCAGCACCGGCAACCCGAACCCCGACCTCTACGGCAACAATCGCAAGGGCGACAACCTCTACACCGACTCGATCGTCGCGCTCGACGTCCATACCGGCAAACTGCGCTGGT
>JBEKLD010000101.1:0-10961 GCA_050010375.1 Vulcanimicrobiaceae bacterium | reverse complement strand
CGCGCCGTTCGCCGATCCGCTGCTGCGCCGCGCCGCGGCGCGCGCGATCGACTGGCTGAGCCTGGCGCGGACCGTCTACCTCGGGGTCGACCTGCCTGACTGGGGCGACGTCTTCCCGCGCTCGTGGGCCTACACGCCGCAGCCCGACCCCAACGGCTTCGATCCCGCCGCCGCCCAGGCATTGCTCGACCGGGCCGGCTGGAGGCCGGGACCCGACGGGATTCGGGTCAAGGATGGTCGCCGACTCGCCGCCGAGATCGTGACGGTCGCCGGCGTGATCCCGCGCGAGAACGCCGAGGTGCTGATCCAACAGCAACTGCGCGCGGTCGGGATCGAGCTGACCGTGCACAACGCGCCGCCCAACCTCTTGTTCGCTCCCTACGGCGCGGGTGGGCTCCTCGCCCGCGGGCAGTTCGACCTGGCGATCTACGCCTGGACGCCGTACCCCGACCCCGACGACAGCCTGACGGCCGGCCCCGACCAGGTGCCGCCGCAGGGCGCCAACTACTCGGGCGCCGTCGACGCCGAGCTCGGCCGGCTCGAACGTGCCGCCAACGCGACCTACGAGCGGCCGGAGCGGAAGGCGCTCTACGCCCAAGTCGAGCGGCGGTTGGGCGACGTGCTGCCGTACCACACGATCGTCTGGCGGGCGAACCTCGATGCATGGAACGACGATCTGCACGGCGTACGTCCGGCGTCGGCGATGAGCGACTTCTGGAACGTCGGCGACTGGACGCTGTGAGGCCCGACTGGATCCGCCGCAGCGACGCGCTCGCCCAGGCCGTCGTGGATGTGTACGTCCTGGCCGGGCCCGAGTCGACCTCGACGCTGGGGCTAAGCCAGGCCGACGCGGCGACCGCCGACTTCGCGCCGGGCTGGCGCGAACGGATCGCGGGCGCGGCCGAACGCGCGCATGCCGAGCTGGCGGCCGCGCTCGCCGGTGAGACCGATCCGCGCGTCCGCGAGGACGTCGCGATCTTGCAGCACGCGGTACGGTTGGTCGAGCGCGAGATCGCGGTGCGCGACGCGGAGCTGGTCGCGCTGATCGACGTCGCCCGGACCGCGTTCGTCGGGCTGCGCGTGCTGCTCGACGAACAGAATCCCACCGCCCGCAAGGAGTTGGCGCTGGTCCGGCTGCGCCGCTATGCGGGACTCGTCCCCGGCACGCCGGCGCTCGCGCAGACGGCGGAGGCGGAGACGCGCGCCCGGCTCGCGCTCCCCGGCCTGCTCGGGCCCTACGTCGTCGAGGTGCGGACCGCACTCGCCCTCGGACCTGTGTTGCTCGACGGGATCGCCGATCTACTGCGCGGTTCCGGCCTGACCGGCTGGGAAGACGCCTACGCGGCGCTGCGCGCGCAGTGCACGGCGTATCTGCGCTTCGTCGAGGAGGCGGTCTTGCCGCGCGCGCGCGACGACCACCGGCTGCCGCCTGACGTCTACGCCGCGGCGCTCGACGGGGTCGGCGTCGACATCCCGGCCGGCGAGCTGGTCGCGCTCGCGCACGCGGCGTTCGATGCGCTGCAAGCCGAGATGCAGGCGCTGGCGCCGGTGGTCGCCCGCGCCCACGGCATCGATGCGAGCGACTACCGCGACGTGCTGCGCGCGCTCAAGCGCGAGCAGATCCACGGCGACGCCGACGCGATCCTGGCCTTCTATCGCCGCCGGCTCGAGGAGATCGAGGCGATCGTGCGGCGCGAAAACCTGGTGACGCTGCCGGAGCGGCCGGCGCGGATCCGCATCGCCAGCCTCGCCGAGAGCGCCGAGATTCCCGTCGCGCACATGAACCCGGCCCCGCTGGTCGGCAACACCGGCCAGGTCGGCGAGTTCGTCCTGCCGCTCGACGTCCCGCCGGCGGCCGGCGGCGACGGAACGGAGCGCTCCGACGACTTCACCCACGACGCGGTGACCTGGACGCTGACCGCCCACGAAGCCCGACCCGGTCACGAGGTCCAGTTCGACCGCATGCTCAGCGCCGGTCTCTCGCTCGCGCGGGCGGCGTTCGCCTTCAACTCGGTCAACGTCGAGGGCTGGGCGCTCTACGCCGAGCGCATCCTGTTCGCCTACATGCCGCCGGCGGCGCAGCTCTGCTCGCTGCAGATGCGGCTGCACCGCACGGCGCGCGCCTTCCTCGACCCCGAGCTGCAAAGCGGCGCCATCTCACCGGCGCAAGTCCAGGCCTTCCTCGAACGCGAGGTCGTCTACTCGCCGACCTTCGCCCGCAGCGAGGTCGAGCGCTACACCTTTCGCGCGCCGGGTCAGGCGACGTCGTACTTCTTCGGCTATATGAAGTTGGTCGCGCTGCGCGAGGAGACGGAGCGCGCGCTCGGCGCGCGGTTCGACGCCTGCGCGTTTCACGACTTCATCCTCGATCAGGGGTTGCTGCCGCCGGCCGCGCTGCGCGCCGCCGTACTCGAACGCTTCGTCGGCGCCACTAGCTCGACATAGCCTCGTCGGCCAGCCGCGCGCCGAGGCGCGCGAGCGCCAGGCCGACGCGCAGCGCGAGCGTCCCGAGTTCGCGGCGCAGCGAGGCGCGGCCGGCCTGAGCGCGGTCGGACGCGACGGTACGGCGCCGCTCGTCGACGAGTACCGCCAGCATGAGCGGGGTGATGAGCACGAAAAAACCCCCGTTGGGAACGGAGGTCGGCGGGAACATCGGAACGGGCGAGCGTTCAGATCACTCCGGGCGAACCTCCAAGCACGCGATGTGAAGACGCGAAACGGCCTGCATGCCGCGCATCGGGACCACGATCTGCCAAACTCGGTTCATAAGCGTCTCCTCCTTTCTTGCGTGGCGCGCACCAGCGCGCGCCGACGGACCCAAACTGTACCATGCGTCTCTCGCCCGCGTCAACACGCGGCGAGGCTTTAGTGTGCCGACCAACCGCCGTCGATCGCGATCGGTGCGCCGGTGATCGAGATCGCGAAATCGCTGCACAGGAACGCGCACAGCGCACCGACCTCGTCGGGCTCGATGAAACGCCGGGTCGGCATCGCCTCGAGGAAGGCGCGCTCGAGTGCCTCCTGCTCGCTGATCCCGCCGCCGTACGAGCGCACCAGGTCGGCCGCCTGCCCGCGAACGAGGTCGGTCATCACGGCACCCGGACAGATCGCGTTGGCGTTGATCCCGACCGGCGCGCCCTCGACCGCCGTCGCCCGCGTGAAGCCGACGACGCCGTGCTTGGCGGCGATATACGCGGCCTTATACGGTGAGGCGACGAGGCCGTGGACGCTGGCGATGTTGACGATCCGGCCACCGCCGCGCGCGACCAAATGCGGCCAGGCGGCTTTGGTCGCGTAGAAGACGCTGTCGAGATCGATCGCGCGCACGTTCTGCCAGCGCTCGACCGGGAACTCCGCGATCGCCGAGATGAACTGCACGCCGGCGTTGTTCACCAGATGGTCGAGACCGCCGAGGTCCGCCGCGGCGGCGTCGACGACGGCGCGCACGGCCTGCGGATCGCGCACGTCGCAGCCGTAGGCGCGCGCGGTCACGCCGTATGCCGCGGCGATCGCGCGCGCGGTCTCCTCAGCGAGGCCTCGCTCCAGGTCGACGATCGCGACGCGCGCACCGGCCCGCGCGAGGGCCGCCGCACACGCCCGGCCAATGCCGCGTGCTGCGCCCGTCACAAAACTGACCCGGTCTGCTAGATCGATCGCAAGCAAGTCCTCGTCCTCCGACTTTGTAAGGAGAATCGCCCCGTGGGTAGCCTGGTCCTCTCCGACGTCACGCGATCGTTCGGTGCGATCGCCGCGGTCCGCGGCGTGTCCTTCGACGTCGCGGCGGGGACCACGTTCGGTTTGCTCGGCCCCAACGGTGCCGGCAAGACGACCACCATGCGGATGATCCTCGGAATCCTCGTTCCCGACCGCGGAACGGTCAGCTGGGACGGAGCGCCGATCACCCTGCGCGTCCGCCGGCGCTTCGGCTACCTGCCCGAGGAGCGCGGGCTATACGGCAAGCTGCACGTGCGCGAACAGATCGCGTACTTCGGCCGGCTGCACGGGATCGCGCCGCCGCACGACGTGCGGCGTGCGGATGCCTGGATCGAGCGACTCGGGCTCGAGGACGACGCGACGCGGCCGTGCGGTGAGCTCTCGAAGGGCAACCAGCAGAAAGTGCAGATCGCCTGCGCCGCGCTGCACGAGCCGGACCTGCTGGTGCTCGACGAGCCGTTCTCCGGACTCGACCCGGTCAACGCCGACGTGATCCTGGCCGCGCTGCGCGCGCTCCAACGGGCCGGAACGTCGCTGATCCTCTCCTCGCACCAGATGTGGCAGATCGAAGACTTGTGCCAGCGCTTCTGCATCGTCGCGCAGGGTGAGGTGCGCGCCGCCGGGACGCTGACCGAGCTGCGCTCGGCGTGGCCGACGCGCGTCGTCGAAGTCGAACCGTCGAGCGCCGCGTTGCGGGCCGTGCTCGACGCGACGCCCAGCGCCCATGCGCTCGCCACCGACGGACGACCGACGCTGGCCTACGAGCTTCCGGTCGCGGCCGACACCGCGGCGCTCCTGCGCCGGCTGGTCGACGCCGGCGACGTGACGCGCTTCGCGCGCATCGAGCCGAGCCTGCACGACATCTATCTGCGCGCGATCGGTTCCACCGCGTGAGTACGCTCGGGGTGATCCTCAACGCCGAATTCGCGCGCCGGGTGCGCTCGCGGGCGTTCATCGCCGGGACGGCGATCGGGGTGATCACGATGCTGCTCTTCGCGCTGCTCCCCGGGCTGATCCACCGCGGCGTCGGCAACTCGGCTCGGCGCGTCATCCTGATCGCCCCGCCGGCGCTGGCGCAGCCCGCCGCGCGACTCCTGCGCGCGAACTTCGAGGTGGTCGAGATCCTGCCCCGGCTCGACCAGCGTCCGACCTCCGCCTTCCTCGACGCGCATCGCCAAGCGTCCGCCGTCGTGATCCTCGCGCGCAGCCCGGCCGGGCTGCACGCGGTCGCGTACGTGCGCGATCCGTCGCAGTTCCGGTCGGCCTTCGCGCGCGACCTCGCGCCGCTCCAGATCGCGCTCGCGACCGGAATGCCGGTTACGAAGATCGTGGACCACGTCGCCGTCCCGGTTGACGTGCACGACGTCGCCGGGCGGTTCGCCGATGTCGGCGCGGCCGACGCCGCCAAAGGCGCGGCGTTCGTGTTCATCTTCCTGCTCTATTTGGCGATCCTGCTCAACGCGCAGGCGATCCTGACGTCGGTCGCCGAGGAGAAGACCAGCCGCATCGCCGAGGTGCTCGTCGCGGCGGTCGATCCGACGCAACTCCTGGCCGCCAAGATCCTGGCGGTCACGGCGACCGGGTTCTTACAGCTCGGCGTCTGGATCGCGACCGGCGTCTTGGTCGGCAACGCGTACACGGCCGCCTTCACCGCCGGCGACGTCGGCGCGAACGCCGGGCCACTCGCCGTCTCGCCCGCCGAGATCCTGTTGTTCGTCGCCTTCTTCGTGGTCGGCTTCGCGCAATACGGCGTCCTCTACGCGGCGGCCGCCTCGTTGATCAGCCGCACCGAGGATATCGGCAGCGTCGCCGGCCCGCTCGTCCTCCCGGTCGCCGGCGCGATCGTGCTCGCCCAGTTCGGCCTGCTGTTCCCGAACAGTCCGGCCATCGTCGCCTGCTCGTTCATCCCACTGGTGGCGCCCTTCGTGATGTTCACGCGCATCGCGGTGAGCCCGGTCCCGGATTGGCAGCTCGCGCTCTCGCTGACGATCAACGTCGCGGTCGCCTGCGGGCTAGCGCTCTTGGCCGGGCGCGTCTACCGCGTCGGCCTGCTGCTCTACGGCCGACCGCCCACGCTGCGCCAGATCGTGGCGACGCTGCGCTCCTGAGCTGCGATGCCGCGCGCGCTGATCCGCCCCGCGCGCGGTCTCGCTCTTGGCTATCGCCTGTTTGCTTCTCCTGTCGAGCGCTCTCACGCTTCGTAGCGGGCCATCGCCGTTTCGTCTAGTGTGCAATATTGCTCAGCAGTCAAGGGCAGTGCTTGTTTACACTACTATGACGTATGCAAGCTTGGCGGACGTACAAGAGGGCAGGTATGACAGCAGCAACGCTCCGCTCGGTAGCGATCTCTTTCTTCGCGCTGCTGCTCTGCGGATCGCGCGCGGGCGCTCAGGACCTCGGGAGCCCGCCCTCCGGCTCGATACCGATCCTCTATAACGACCATACGGTCTACGCCAAGCCCGACGTGCTGCGGCAGGGCCGCGTGCTGGCGGCGCTGGTCAAGGACGGCCACATCTACGTTCCGTTGCGCAGCATGTTCGAAGAGATGGGTGCGACGGTCTCGGTCTCGGACGACGGCAAGACCGTCACCGCGCTGCGGGCCGGCACCAGCGTCTCGGTCACGCTGGACAAGCCGGAGGTCGTCATCAACGGCGAGGCGCGACCGCTCGACGTGCCGCCGCTCGTCTACCAAGGCGTCGTGCTGGTCCCGGTGCGCGTGCTCTCCGAAGCGCTCGGCGCCTACGTTCAATGGGTGCCGGATCGGCGCGTCGTCGTGGTGCGCTACATCCCGCCGCCGCCACCGCCGCCGGCGACCCCCGTCCCGACGCCGGTGCCGACCCCCGTCCCGACGCCGGTCCCGACGCCGGTGCCGACCCCGATTCCGACTCCGGTACCGACACCGCCGTCGTACACCGCCTTCATCGAGGCCGCGTTCTTCGCGCCCAAGAACTACAACGAGTTCGCCGATGGCAGCCCGTACTGCGACTCGTACGTGGTGAGCGGGGCGTACGCGCCCAAGGATTCGGCGTTCGCCGTCAAGGTCGACTTCCGCCAAGACGGCTACGTCACGACCGACAATCTCAACACGGGCGGCAACGAGTTCACGCAGTTCGACACCATCGACCACGGCGCCGCGTTCGCCCCCGTCTTTCGGGCGGCACAGAGCACCTTGGATGGACGGGTCGAGTTCAAGGTCGCCTCGCCGCGCATCTACATCGGCGTCGGGTATCTCCATACCGCCAACAACTACGGCTACCCGCAGTTGAACGGTGTCGGCGTCGGACTCGAGAAGTTACCCGACCTGCGGCAGGGGCTCAGCCTGTACGGCTCGGCGTTCTACTACCCGGACGCGAGCGGCAGCTATCTCATCGCCAATCCGGCCAGTCCGAACTACGGCGTGACGTATCGGCAAGCGTATGACGTCATCAAGTACGACGTCGGCCTCGCGTTGGTGGTCGGTCATTCGCCGCTCTACATCTACGGCGGCTACATGGGCGACCACTACGGCGCGAAGGAAAACGCGCCGATCGGTCAGATCCACGACGGTCCATACATCGGCCTCGGCGTGAAGCTCTAGCGGTCGGGAGGACCGGCACATGCGCAAGATTCCTTGGTTCTTCCACGTCGGGCTCATCGCGCTGGTGCCGCTCGTGTACCTGGCTTCGTGCAGCGGCGGCTGCGGTACGTGCACCGTGCCGCCCTATCACCCCGGCGTCGTCGTGCCGGGCGTCACGCCGACGCCGCTCCCGCCGGGCGTCACGCCGACGCCGGTCCCGCCAACGCCGACCCCGACGCCGGTCCCGATTCCGCCGGCCGCAGCCTGCACCCAAGGCGCTCCCAACTCGATCGCGCTCGGCGACGCCGCGCCGTTCGCGCTGCTCGGTGGGGCAGGGATCACCAACACTGGCAACACCTTCGTCAACTTCGCTACCGGCGCGGTCAGTACGAACGTCTTCGGCACCTTCAACGACGACCTCGTCGGCGCGTATCCCACCACGACGATAACCGGATTCACCGGCGCCAACGATCAGGGCGGGGCAACCGTCATCTATGCGACCGGCTACAATTCGAACGCCGCCTTCCTGACCGCTGCCCAAGCTGCGGTGACGAACGCCTACACCCTCGCCACCGCGGTGCACGCGGGGACGATCACCTTCCCCGACGGCCAGGACCTCTCGCAGGCCAGCTCCGGTGTTGCGAATTGCGGCCCGGCCGGCAACGCGGCCTGCGGGGTCGGGACCCTCGGTGCCGGCGTCTACTTCTCGGCCTCGACGATGTCGATTACGGCGGGGGCCCTCACGCTCGACGGCGGTGGCAACCCCGCAGCCGTCTTCATCTTCCAGATCGGGTCCGCCCTCACGATGGCCGCTCCCGGCGGCAACGTGATCTTGGTCAACGGCGCGAACCCGTGCAACATCTATTGGGCAGACTTTAGCGGAGCCACGCTTGGCGGCGTGGCCACGGGCGCGCATTTCTATGGGAACCTCATCGCGCCGACGGGAGCTCTCGTCTTCACCACCGCCATCACGCTTTTCGAAGGCCGCGCGCTCGGTGGGACTCCCACTGCCGTGAATATCTCTGCGCCCACCACGGGGCTCAGCATCATCAACTTCGGCGGCGATTGAGGCGACCGACGCTCGTCGCCCTCCCGAGTCCGACCCGTAAGGGAGAGGCGGGCCTGCAGCGAAATCCCCGCGGAACCGAAGCCGCTGTAGGGGACAGCATGCAAGCAAGCAGACCCGGACCGTTCGACGCCAAGGCTTTCCTGGCCGTGGTCGGCGACGGACGGACGATTCACAAATTTCGCAAGAACCGCGTCGTCTTCTCTCAAGGTGCTCCCGCCGACTCGGTCTATTACATTCAGCGCGGGAAGATCAAGCTGGCCATCGTCTCGCCGCGCGGGAAAGAAGCGGTCATCGCGATCCTGGGCGAGGGGTTTTTCTTCGGCGAAGGCTGCCTCGCCGGTCAACCGCTGCGCATGGCGACCGCGGTCGCGTTAACGGAGTGCTCCGTCCTCCAAGTCAAGAAGAGCGTGATGGTCCGGATCCTGCACGACGAGCCGGAGTTCTCCGAGATGTTCATCGCGCATCTGCTGACCCGTAACATCCGGGTCGAAGAAGATTTGGTCGATCAGCTCTTCAACTCCAGCGAAAAGCGGCTGGCTCGGATCTTGCTGTTACTGGCGAACTTCGGCAAAGACGTGCAGCCCGAGGAAGTGATCCCGAACATCAGCCAAGAGACGCTGGCCGAGATGATCGGGACGACCCGCTCGCGGGTCAGCTTCTTCCTCAACAAGTTCCGCAAGCTCGGCTTCATCGAGTACAACGGCGGGATGCACGTGCACCCCGCTTTGCTCAACGTCATCCTTCACGACTAGCGCGCTCCGCCTCGGCGGTCGCCAGCGCGAGGCTCAGCTCGCGCAGGAACGACGAGGCATCCATTACGATGCCCAGCGTCTGGTGCGAGCCGCGGTCGGTCAGCTTGGTGACCGATGAGGGATTGATGTCGACACAGACGGTCTTGCAGGTCGCCGGCAGCAGGTTGCCGACCGCGATCGAGTGCAGCAGGGTGCAGACCAGCAGCGCCATCCCGATCTCGGGGACGTGGCGGCGCATCGCGCGCTGGCACTCGACGACGTCGACGATGACGTCGGGGATCGGGCCGTCGTCGCGGATCGAACCGCAGAGCACGACCGGGATCTGCCGCTGGTAGGCCTCGTACATGACGCCCCCGCGCAACAGCCCCGCGTCGATCGCCGGACGGATCCCGCCGACGGCGCGGATGCGGTTGACCGTGCGCAGATGGTGGACGTGGCCTTCCTCGGCCGGGAACGCGTCCTCGAGGTTGATGCCCAGCGACGTCCCGAAGAACTGCGCCTCGATGTCGTGCACGGCCAGTGCGTTGCCGGCGTAGAGCGCGGTCACGTAGCCGTCCCGGATCAGCTCGGCCAGATACGGCCCGGCGCCGGTGTGGATGATCGCCGGGCCGCCGACGAGCAGCACGCGTTTGCCGGCGCGCAGCACGCCGAGCAGCTCGCGCGCGACCTCGCCGAGCAGCGCGTGGCGCGGCTTCTCCGAGGAGACGGCACTGGACATGAACTCGAAGACCGTCCGGCGGCGCGCACGGGGCGGGATCGCGACCTTGACGCCGGCGTGCCCGACGACGACCGCGTCGCCGGCCTGCACGTCGGAGAGCGCGACGGTTTGCGGGCCACCTTCGTCGAGCACGATCGCGGAGTCCATCTCCGGATTGTGGACGTCGAGCCAGACGCCGTGCACCCGCACCTGCGTCGCGTAGTTCGTGGTGGCGTAGAAGTCGTCGGGCAGGACGCCGTCGGCGGGCGCGGGCTCGGTCACGACGTCGCCCTCGTCGAGCACCTCGGCGCCGCCCTCGCGCTGCAGCCGCTCGAGGATCTCGTCGAGGTGCAGCGGATCGTCGGCTTCGATGCGCAGCCGCGCGTAGGACGGGTCGGTCTTGGTCTGCCCCGACTCGAACTCTTCGATGACGTAGGCGGTGCGCTCGTCGTCGGTCAGGATGCCGAGCACGCGGTTGAAGATCCCGGAGTCGATGATGTGCCCGCGCAGCTCGATCCGGCGGACGACCGTCCCAGACGGCGAAGCGGAGGCCATGGGCCTCGTGTTCGTACCGACGCCGCTCGGCAACCTTCGCGACGTCACGCTGCGCGCGCTCGACGTCCTGCGCGAGGCGCCGTTGATCGTCGCCGAGGACTCGCGGGTCGCCCGGCGGCTGCTGAGCGCGCTCGACCTGGGCTCCAAGGACATCTGGACCTACCAGGCGCACAACGCGCGCGCGGTCACGCCCGGGATCCTCGAGCGGGCGCGAGCCGAGACGGTCGCGGTGGTGACCGACGCCGGGACGCCGGGGATCAGCGACCCCGGCTCCGAGCTGATCGCCGCCGCCCGCGCCGCCGGGATCGCGATCGAGGTGCTGCCCGGTCCGGCAGCCTTCGTCGTCGCCGCGGTCCTGTCGGGGTTCGACCTGCGGCGCTTCCGGTTCGCCGGCTTCCTGCCGCGCGCCGGCGGCGCGCGCCGCGCCGCCCTGCGCGCCGCACTCGACGAGACGACGGTCTGGTACGAGGCCCCGCACCGCATCCGCGCCGCGCTCGCCGACCTGGCGGCGGTCGCGCCGGAGCGGCGTATCTTCCTGGTCCGCGAGCTGACGAAGCTGCACGAGCAGCAGGTGCTCGGCACCGCCGCCGAGGTCGACGCCGCGCTGGCCGATCCGGT
>JBEKLD010000100.1:0-10990 GCA_050010375.1 Vulcanimicrobiaceae bacterium | reverse complement strand
CCGGATAGAAGTCGTTGGCGAGCAGGATCCGCTTGCAGCCCATCCGGTAGTGCGGCGTCAACTTCGCCCGCAGCGCCGGATCGCGCACCTGCTGCTCGAGGTGGCGCAAGGCGATCCGTTCGGCTCGCCGCAGCAAGCCGCGCTCGAGGACGAACCCCGCTCCGAGCAGCTCGTTGCGCCAATAGATACGCTGGCGCAGCAGCCACATCGCCGTGCGCGAACGCCGGAAGCGCGCCAACTGCCGCGGCGTGAACGCGAAGTCGAGCTTGGGCAGCACCCAGGCCGGCGTGCGCTGAAAGAGGTGCAGGCGCTCGACCTGCGGCGCGATCTGCGGCACGAACTGGATCGCGCTCGCGCCGGTCCCGATGACCGCGACCCGCTTGCCGGTCAGATCGTCGGCGTGACTCCACTGTTGCGAGTGGAAGCGCAAGCCGGCGAAGCGCGCGATCCCGGGCAGCTCAGGGATGTGCGGCCGGCTTAGCCCACCCATCGCGGAGACCAGGAAGCGCGCGCGCAGCACGGTACCGTCTTGCGTGCGCACGGTCCAGTTCGCGGCGCGCTCGTCGTAGACGGCCTCGACGACCCGCGCCTGGAAGCGCACGTACGGCAAGACGCCGTAGTCGCGCGCGCAGCGGCGTAGGTAGGCGTCGATCTCCGGCTGCGTGCCGTACATTCGCGACCAGTCGGGATTCGGCGCGAACGAGAACGAGTACAGGTGCGAGGGGACGTCGCACGCGCAGCCCGGATAGGCGTTGTCGCGCCACGTCCCACCGACGTCGGTGCCCGCTTCGAGCACGACGAAGCGCTCGATCCCGACCCGCCGCAACGCGATCGCCATGCCAAGGCCGCCGAAACCCGCGCCGACGATCGCGACGTCGAGCGTCTCTTCGCTCAGAGCTGCACCTTCAGCGATGAACCGAGCGTCGACCGCCCGCGCGGGCGGCGGCGGTTAAGCGGCCGGCAGCGCCGCGACGAACGCGAAGCGCGGCTCGCGCATGCCGCCGAAGAACGCGACCATGTCGTCGACCATGCGGACGCAGCCTTCGCGGGTCATCGGATAGGTGGCCGAGCCACGCGCGCGGTAGGCCGGCGCGGCGATGCTGCCCGAGACGACCTCCGGGGCCGGCTCGCCGATGTAGGTAGCGCCGACGGCACCATCCTCGCGCAGCGCGATGATCGCGGACTGGCCGGCATAGGACCATTGCACGAGATCCCCTTCGCGCCGGAGGGTCAAGCCCTCGGCAAAGGTGGTCAGTGGTGCGAAGGCGTCGCTGAAAAGACCTAACGACTCGAAGGCGGCCATCCGAACGAGGATAGCCGCTCGAGCGGGCGGCGGCACGGGCCACGGGGCCGGCGTGCCGCCCCTGGCGTTTACCGGTCGGCGAGAAGCCGCTGGGCGATCGTCTCGCTGATCCGCTCCGGCGGTGAGGCCTGGAACGGGATCGCGAGCGTCTCGCCGTTGTCGAACGAGAGCCTCGCCGTGGTTTCGTCGTCGGCCAGAGCCGCGACGACCGTCGAGCGCCCCTTGACCCACATGGCCGAATCCCACGAGATTTCCTCGGTCCGAACCGAGGGGCCGAGCCGGCCGCGCACCTGAGCGTCAACCGAGTCGATCCATTGATCGAATGTCACATCAAACTCCTAGCGGCTTATACGATTGTCTAACCGCCAGTCCTGAGCATAGGCCCGTTCCGCCTCAATTGCAAGAGGCCAACGGGCCAAATTGACCACCGGGACCCGCCCCTGCCGGGCGGGTCCCATCACTGCGGCGAGCGCAGGCTCAGTGCGGTGGCGGAGCCTGCTTGGTCGCCGGCGGGCGAGGCGCGGGCCGAGCCGCCGGCGCCGCCGGAGCCCGAGGAGCCGCGTAGGCCCGAGGCGCCGCAGCCGGACGTGGAGCCACGTAGGCCGGCCGAGCTGCCGGCCGTGGCGCCACGTAGGCCGGCCGAGCCGGAGCCACGTACGCCGGGCGAGCCGCCGGCCGTGGAGCCGCGTAGGCCCGTGGCGGGGCCGCCGCGGGTCGAGCCGGGACCGCGTTCACCCGCGCCGGAGCGACCATGCGAACCGGGGCCGCATGGGTTGCGGCCGCCGGTCGGGCCGCCGTGACCGGACGCGCCGCCGGACGGGCCGCGGTCGCCGGACGAGCCGCCGCGCGATTCGCCGTCACCGGGCGAGCCGCCGCGCGATTCGCCGTCGCCGGACGAGCCGGGGCCGCGTGCGTCTTGGCAGGGAACGCGCGGGCGAAGGCCGCCGGAGCGGCGTGCGTCCGAGCCGGTGCCGCGCGGTTCGCGGTCACCGGACGAGCTGCCCCACGATTCGCGGTCGCCGGACGAGGTGCTGCGCGATTCGCAGTCGCCGGACGAGCCGCCGCGCGATTCGCGGTTGCGGGACGAGCCGCCGCGCGATTCGCGGTCGCCGGACGAGCGGCTGCGCGATTCGCGGTCGCCGGACGAGCGGCCATGTGGACCGCGCCGCTCCGGTACGCAGCGCTTTTCGCGGCGGCCGTCCGGGACGTCACGGTGCTCGCCGCTACCGCTCGCGCGGGGGCGTGCGAGACGCGGGCCGCCGCGGCTCGCTGTGCGGCGAACGATTGCGGCGCCGCGACGGTCGGGTGACCGGCATAGGTGCGCGCGAACGGCGCCGGGCGGACCGCGAGTGCACTGGGCACCGCGCGGCTGGAGTAGCGCGCGTTCGCCGCCGTCGGCACGAACGGCGTCGCACCTTGGAACACGTGCGCCTGCCGGTACATTCCGGACGAAACGCGCGACGCGTGACCGAACTGACCGCCGAAGAAGCGGTGTCCCGACACGTACGACGCATAGCCGTAGTTCTGGTACGTGTTCGGCGAGTAGTTCACGTAGCTGATGCTCGAGTAGCCGCCGTTGTTGTCCCACCACGGGTAGTAGGGCTCGTACGGCGCGAGCGGGATCCAACCGATGTCCAGACCGAGATCGAAGTTCGGATCGCCGAAGTCGAGCGAGACGCCGAGGCCGCCGCCGAAGCCGACGAACGCGACCAGCGCAGGCTGCCACATCGGGTCGCCGCCGGGCCGCGGCGGATACCATGCCCAACCGCCGTGGTGGCGGTGGTACCACGAACCATAGTGATAGGGAGCCCAACCCCAAGGCTCGGCGGCGACCCAGGTCCAGCCGTAGCCGGGTTCCCAGACCCACTGACCGTCCTGGTACGGCGCCCAATCGGCGTTTTGGTTCGCCGGGACCCAGACCTCACCGTAGGTCGGATCGTTGTTCCACGTGCCGTACGGGCCCAAGTCGTCGACGCCGACGATGTCCTGATTGACGTACGGCGCCGACGCGGCGATCCCGGGCGACTCTTCGTACTGGTCGCGGCTGTTGTCGAAGGTGTCGAACGAATCGTACGCGGGCGCGCCTGCCGTCGAGATCGAGGGGTTCGAAGCGGGACCCTGCGCGATGAGCGTCTGTCCGACGCCCAGCGTCTGCGTGCCGCTCGGCGTGATGACGTTGGCCGAGCCGCTGCGCACGACGACGCGCGTGACGCCGTCGGAACCGACGGTCACGCGGGTGCTGCCGAGCGCGTTGGGCCGAACCGAGATCGACGGCGTGTCGATCGTATCGTTCAGATCGCGACCGCGGATCGCGCGCAGATCGATCGTGCCCTGCGCGAGTTGCATCTCGCGATTCTGCGGGTCGATGTGCACGAAGCGCATCTGCACGTCGCCCCCGAGCCGGACGCTCGAGCCGCCGTCGAACTGCACTTCGGCGCGTGAGTTGTTGCCGGTCGTGACGTAGTCCGCCGGCTCGACCGGCGCGTTGATCACGGCGCCGGTCGGCGCGCTGCCGTCGCCACGCTGGATGGCGACCTCTCCCTGGAGGTAGGCGACGCGCGCTACTCCGGGGCCGGCGTCCTGCGCGAAGACGGCCAAGGGGGAGAGCAGCGGGATGAGGAGGGCGAGGACGGCGGTCAGCAGCGCCGGCTTCCGAAATGATGGCATGTCGCTCCCTTGTGCCCAGCTTGGTTCTCCGCCATTCCCAAAACCGCCCGGAGAAGTTCTAATCATCGCCTCATCGCCGGACGTGGTCCGGGCCCATCCGCTGCCGAAGACTTCACTACGACGCACCGCGAGCCTAGGCTCGCGGATGCTTCGCTATCAGCAGCTTGCCGCCTGAAGGATCACCCATGGTGAAGCTTCGTATCGCCGTTCTCGGCCTCGCTCTGGCCGTGACCGGTGCCCCTGCGCTCGCCGACGAGTTCGGCACCTCGTCGACCAGTCGGCTCGCGCCGGCCGACGAATACTTCGGCCGCGCCAAGATGAGCGTGCTCGGCATCGCCAACACGATTCGCGACGCCGGCCGGCATCTCGACGAGGGCGGCTCGCCCAGCGCGATGCTCCAAGGCCCGCTGTTCCTGGCGGTCGACGCGATCCGCGACTGGGAGCACAAATATCCAAGCGACCACTGGATCGCGCGCGATCTCCTTGCGCTCGAGCTGGTCTATCTGCGCGGTGGAACGCGTGAGTCGTACGGACTCGCGCGCCGAACCGCGGCTTGGATCACCGCCGACTATCCCAACTCACAAGAAGCGCAACGTGCACGGGTCGCGGTCGGTACTCCCGAGCGGCCGTCCTACGCGCACGACGCCGTGAGCGTGGACGAAGACGTCGACACGTCCTGGCCGCACTGACGCTTCAGCGCTCCAGCACGTAGCCGCCCGGCGCGGCGCCGAGCGGCTGGTAGCGCGCGGAACCGGGTGCCGGCGGCGCCGGCACCCGTTCCGGTGAGCGCTCGGCGAGCCATGCCGCCCAGTCGGGCCACCACGATCCCTCGTGGCGCGACACGCCGGCGAGCCACTCGTCGGGCGCCGGCGGTGCGGTCGCGCCCGGCGCAGCCCCCGACCAGGTCGCCTTCTTCTTTCCGGGCGGGCTGATGATGCCGGCGATGTGCCCCGCCGCGGCGAGCCGGAAGGTCGTCTCGCCGCTGAACAGCTGCGTCATCGCGTAGACGCTGCGCCACGGCGCGATGTGATCCTCGGCCGCCGCGACGCAGTAGACCGGGATCCGGATGCGGCGCAGATCGATCGGGACGCCGTCGACCTCGAGCGCGTCGGGCTGCACCAGCTCGTTGCGCACGTACATGTGCTGCAAGTAGTAGCTGTGGCAGGTGGCGGGGACGCGCGTCGCATCGCTGTTCCAGTACAACAGGTCGAACGCCGGCGGATCCTTGCCCAAGAACCAGCGGTTGACGGCGACCGACCAGATCAGGTCGTTGGCGCGCAGCAAGTTGAAGGTGTCGGCCATCTCGCGCCCGCTCAGGTAGCCCTTCTCGGCCATCCGCGCCTCGATGGTGGCAAGCCCCTCCTCGGTCAGGAACGCACTCACCTCGCCCGGATCGCTGAAATCGACCAGCGCCGCGAAGAAGGTCGCGGTGTGGACGAGCGGCGAGCCGATCCGTTCGAGATAGGCGAGCAACGTCGCGCAGAGCGTGCCGCCGATGCAGTAGCCGATCAGGTCGACGTCGGTGGACTCGGCGATCTGCGCGGCGACGCGCACCGCGGTCAGCGGCCCGAGTCGCAGGTAGTCGGCCCAGCTCAGATGACGCAGCGACGCATCGGGATTGCGCCACGACACGACGTAGGTGCGGCGCCCGCTCTCGAGCGCGAAACCGATGAAGCTGTTGGCCGGCTGCAGGTCGAGGATGTAGAACTTGTTGATCCAGGGCGGCACGATCACCAGCGGCCGCGCCGAGACCTCGGCCGTCGTCGGCGTGTACTCGATCAGCTCGATCAGCTCGTTGCGATAGACGACGTTCCCCGGCGTCGTCGCGACGTTGCCGCCGACGGTGAACGCGCGCTCGTCGACCAACGCCGGACGCCCTTCGTTCTCGCGCAGGTCGGTCATCGCGTTGCGCATCCCGGCCTGGAGGTTCGCGCCGCCGGTCCGCAGCGTCTCGGCCACCACTTCGGGGTTGAGCCACGGCACGTTGGTCGGGCTCATCGCGTCGAGAAGCTGCTTGGTGAAGAAGCGGATACGCCGGCGCGTCGCTTCGTCGATCCCCTCAGCGCTCTCGACCGCCTCGAGCACCGCCTTCGAGGCCAGCAGATAGGCCTGCTTGAGCGCGTCGAAATACGGATTGGTCGACCACGCCTCGGCGGCGAAACGCCGGTCGTTCGGCTCCGGGCTCGCCACCGGCGGCAGCGGTTCGCTGCTGCCGCCGGCCGCCGACATCGCGCGCAGCGCGATCTCGGTCAGCGCACGGTTCAGCTCGGCCTGCTCGGGCAGGCTCTCGCCCGGATGCTGGAGCATCGCGCGCCACAGGTCGGCCGACATCGCGCCGACCCCGAACGGATCGAACGGATTATTCACGACGCCGGCCGCTTCGTGCGCTCGACCGGTGCCGCCTCCGCGAACGCCTCGGCCAGCAAGGTGTAGGAGCGCGTGCGCTCCGCGTAGCTGGGCGCGATCGTCACGATCATCGCCTCGTCGGCGCCGTGCGCCGCCACCAATTCCTCGATCCGCGCGCGGACGGCGCGCGGCGTCCCCAGCGCCAGGCGCCGGCGATTCCAGCGCACCTCCTCGCGCTCGTCGCCGGCGAACGGGTAGGCGTGCGCCTCGGCGCGGTCGGGGACCGGCAGGTCGACGCCGCGTCGAATCCGCAGCCGCCACAGGTCGATCGTGCGGGCGGCGTCCTCGGCCTCCTCGGGCGTCGGCGCGGCCAGCGCGGCGAGCGCGAGCAGCACGCGCGGCTCGGGGCAGCGCGCCGAGGGACGGAACGCGCGCCGGTAGAGCCGGGTGAGATGCTCGGCGTCACCGCCGATGAAGTGCGCGTACGCGTACGGCAGCCCGAGTTCGGCCGCCAACGACGCGCCGTAGTCCGACGAGCCGAGCATCCACACCTCGGGCGAGCTCGTGCCGGCCGGCATCGCGCGCAACGTCGCATGCTCGTGCTCGGCCGGCAGATCGCCGGCCAGAAAACCGAGCAAGTCGACGACCTGGCGCGGGAAGGTCTGGACGTCGTGCGTCCCGAGCGCCGCGGTGACCCGGCGCGAACCACCCGGCGCGCGCCCGATCCCCAAGTCGATCCGACCCGGTGCGAGCGCTTCGAGCATGCAGAACTGCTCGGCGATCTTCAGTGCGGCGTAGTGGGGAACGAGGACGCCGCCGCTGCCGATGCGGATGCGCGACGTCTCCGCCGTCAACCGTCCCAGCAGCACCTCCGGCGCGGCGTCGGCGAGACCGCGTGTCGCGTGGTGTTCGGCCAACCAGTAGCGGTGGTAGCCGAGCGCCTCGGCCGTCCGCGCGAGCGCGAGCGTCGCGGCGATGGTGTCACCGGGCGTCGTGCCGGCGAGGACCGGCGACTGATCGAGGATTCCGAGCGGAAGCGTCACGGCGTTCAGGGTTTCTTCATCCGCCGGCGCGATGCTGCCGAACATGCTGCTCGCCGCTCGCTTCGCCTCGGTCGCGGCGCTCGCGTCGCTCCTCGCCGCCTGCGGTGGGACGACGATGCCGCCGCGGAACATCGGCGGTGCGATCCTGCCGAGCCTGCACACGCTGACCACGATCGGCTCGACCGTCGACCCCGGGCCCGGCGTCGGCGTCGGCGACCAGAACCCCTACGGTCTGGCGATCGCGCCGGTCAGCGCCGGCGCGCTGACCGCCGGCGACTTGGTCGTCTGCAACTTCAACGACGCCGCGAACGTGCAGGGGACCGGGACCACGATCGTCGCGCTGCACCCGGTCGCCGGGGCGACGCCGACCCATCTGCTGCAGAGCCCCGCCTTGCTGGGCTGTGCCGCGCTCGCGCTCGACGCAACCGATACGATCTTCACCGTAGCGCTGGTCGCCAACGACGCGCCGATCGTCTCGCCGGCCGGCGCGCTGCTCAATGCGGATACGAACGCGGCCTGGGCCGGACCGTGGGGCGCGATCGTCGGCAACGGCTTCGTGTTCGAAGCCGAGGAGCTCTCGGGGACGATCGTCCGCTTCACCTCCAGCGGCGGGATGATCGCGAACCTGACGACGATCGTCACCGGGATCAGCGGCAACGCCGGCGTTCCGGGGTCGGTGCTCGCCGCCGCCGGGCTGACCTACGACGCGGCGAACGACACCCTCTACGTCGTCGACGGCAATACGAACCGGCTGCTCGCCTTCAGCTCGGTCTCGACCTTGGCCGCCAACGCGATCGCGATCGCCGGCAGCGGGTTCAGCGGACCCTCGGCGGCCGACGCGCGCGTCGTCTTCAGCGGCGCCCCGCTCAACGGACCGATCAGCGCGGCGCTGCTCGCCAACGGCGACGTCGTCGTCGGCAACACCGGCGACAACAACCTGGTCGAGATCGCGCCGAGCGGGAAGCTGATGGCCGAGAAGTTGGTCGACACCGGCGCGACCGGCGCGATCTTCGGGATCGCGACCAGCGGGACGACGGCGGCGAGCCAGAAGATCTACTTCAACGACGACAACGCGAACGCGGTGATGCTGGTCAGTCCGTAGCGGCGAACGTCGCGACGAACGTGGCGACGCGGTCGAGCACGTCGTCGCCGGCATCGCGGTGCGGGCTGTGCCCGGCGCCGGGGACGAGCCAGGCGGCGGCCCCCGGGACGCGCGCGAGGATGCTCTCGACCTGGGCCGTCGTCCCATACTCGTCACGTTCGCCCTGGATGACGAGCACCGGGCAGGCGATCTGCGCCGCGAACGCCTCGATGTTCCAGGCGCGGAAGCGCGGATCGAGCCAGGCGTCGTTCCAACCGCGAAACGCGTCCTCGACGTTGGCGTGGTACCGGCTCAAGCGCGCGCGCAGGTCGGTCGTCTCCCAGGCTTCGCGCGCCTCCGCGATGCTGCGCAGGCTGATCTCCTCGACGAAGAGGTGCGGCGCCTCGAGGATCAAGCCCCGCACGCGGCCGGGGAACGTCCCGGCGAAGACGATCGCGATCGACGCGCCGTCGCTGTGACCGAACAGGATCGGGCGCTCGATCGCCAGCGCGTCGAGCAGGTCGGGCAGCACCTCGGTCGCCTCGCGCTGCATGTAGTCGGGTTCGCGCGGGCCGGCGAGCGGATCCGATTCGCCGTAGCCGCGCCGCGAGTACGCGACGACGCTGCACGCCGTGCGCGCGGCGAGTCGCTGCGGGAAGTCGCGCCAGTGCGCGACCGAGCCGAGGCCCTCATGCAGCAGCACGATCGTCGGGCGGCCCGGCTCGCCGGGAATGTGCAGCGTCTCGAGCCGCGCGTCGCCGGCGACGATCTTCACGTGCCTTCGCGGTCGCGCAAGACGTGCCGCCGGATCTTCCCGGTCGCCGTCTTCGGCAAGTCGTCGACGAAGGCGATCCAGCGTGGATACTTGTACGGTGCGAGGCGCGCCTTGACGTGCAGCTTGAGCGCCTCGGCCAGCGCATCGTCGGCATGGACGCCGGGCTTGAGGACGACGAAGGCCTTCGGCTTGATCAGATCCTGCTCGTCGGCGACGCCGATCACGGCCGCCTCGAGCACCTCGTCGTGGGCGATCAGCGCCGCCTCGACCTCGGCCGGCGAGACCCAGATACCGCCGACCTTGAGCATGTCGTCGACCCGCCCGCAGTAGACGTAGTCGCCGTCCTCGTCCTGGCGGTACTTGTCGCCGGTGCGCGTCCACTCGCCGGCGAACGTGCGGCGCGTCTTCTCGCGGTTGTTCCAATAGTAGCTGGCCGCCGTCGGCCCGCAGACCTCGAGCTCGCCCAGCTCGCCCGGCACGACCTCGTGTCCGTTCTCATCGACGATGCGCGCGCGATAGCCGGGGACCGGCGTCCCGGTCGTCCCGTACTTCACCGCGCCGGGGCGGTTGGAGATGAAGATGTGCAGCATCTCGGTCGAACCGATCCCGTCGATGATCTCGACGCCGAAGCGGGCCGTCCAGCTGCGGCCGATCTCTTCGGGCAGTGGCTCACCGGCCGAGGTGCAGAGGCGCAGCGCGAGCTCGGCGCGCGCGGGCAGATCGGGGTGGACCAGCAGCGAGCCGAACAGCGTCGGGACGCCGCAGAAGATCGACGGGCGCTCGCGGCGCAAGATCGCGCTGACCGCCTCCGGCGTCGGGCGCCCCGAGAACAGCACCGCGGTCGCGCCGACCGAGAGCGGAAACGTCAGCGCGTTGCCGAGTCCGTAGGCGAAGAAGAGTTTGGCGGCCGAATAGACGACGTCGTCCTCGCGCATCCCGAGCACGCGTTGCGCGAACAATTGCGCCGTCCCCATCAAACTCGTTTGGACGTGGACCGTCCCCTTCGGTTTCCCGGTCGAGCCCGAGGAGTAGAGCCAGAAGCAGACGTCGTCGGGCCGCGTCGGCGCCGGCTGCGCGAGCGGCGGCGCGGCGTCGATCAGCGCGCCGAGCCGCGCGAAGCGCGTGACCTCCGAGGTCGCGCCGGGATCGGAGAGCACGATCGTGCCGTGCCAATCGGCGAGCTGCGCCGCCTGCACGAACGGCGCGAGCAATTCGGCCGAGACGATCGCCGCTTTCGCGCGGCTGTCGGCCAGGATGAACGCGTAGTCCTCGGGCTTGAAGAGCGTGTTGACCGGGATCGGGACGATCCCGGCCTGGATCGCGCCCAGGAACGCGGTCGGGAAGTCGATCGTGTCGAGCAGGCACAGCACGATGCGCTGCTCGAGCTCGAGGCCGAGCGCCGCCAGCGCGCCGGCGCAGCGTTCGACCCGCGTCGCCAGCGCGCCGTACGCGATCGTCCCGTACTCGTCGACAACGGCCGGCTTGTCGGGATGCTGCGCCGCGAAGGCCAGCAGATCGACGGCGGCGTTGTAGAGCGGCGCGCTCGCGGCGTCAACGGCAGGTGCGATCATCCTCGTCCTTTCGAGCGGGCGCCTTAGCGCGGAGGGCAACGCTGGACCTCGCGACCCTTGAAGCATTATACTGGCTATTATTACCTTGACACAACAAGCGGGCTAGGGTACGATTAGAGCATGGACGCGATCCCGACGCCGACCACGCTCCTAGAAGCCGTCCGCGCCTTCGCCGACCCGCAAGTCGCCCACGACTACTTCGTC
>JBEKLD010000099.1:0-11064 GCA_050010375.1 Vulcanimicrobiaceae bacterium | reverse complement strand
TGACCCGGCTGTTGCTGGTCGACAACTACGACTCGTTCAGTTGGAACTTGGCCCACCTGTTCGGGGCGATCGCGGGCGTCGAGGTCGAGGTCCTGCGCAACGACGACGCGCGTTTGACCGACGGCGTGACCGGCCGCTACGACGGCGTCCTGATCGGCCCCGGTCCCGGCCGGCCGGCCGACTCCGGCCGGACGCTGGCGATCGTGCGCGAGGCGGCGCGCGAAGGCCGGCCGCTGTTCGGCGTGTGCCTGGGTTTGCAGGCGATCGGCGAGGCCTTCGGGGGGCGCGTCGTGCACGCGCCGCGGCAGATGCACGGCAAGGTCTCCGAGATCACGCACGACGGCAGCGGCGTCTTCGCCGGGCTGCCCTCGCCGTTCGGCGCGACCCGCTACCACTCGTTGGCCGTCGACCACGACGGCTTCCCGGCGGTCCTGCGCGCGAACGCGGCCAGCGAAGACGGCGTGATCCAGGGATTGGAACACCGCGAGCTGCCGATCGCGGCCGTCCAGTTCCACCCCGAGTCGGTGCTGACCATCCCCGGCCGGTCGCTAGCGGAGAACGTCGTGCGCATGATGCGCACGCGCGTACCGGCGTGATCGACTTCCCCGCGCTGCTGCGCCGGGTCGTCGCCGGCGAGGACCTCTCCGCCGAAGAGATGGCCGAGACGGTCGGCGCGATCATGGACGAGACGCTCTCGTCGGTGCGGGCGGCGGCACTGCTCGCGGCCCTGGCGGCGAAGGGCGAGACGGTCAACGAGGTCGTCGGCGCCGCGCGCGCGATGCGCGACCGCAGCGTACGAGTCGAGCACGGGCTGCCGTTCGTGCTGGACATCGTCGGCACCGGCGGCGACGGCGCCCACACGATCAACATCTCGACCGCGGCGGCGTTCGTCGTGGCCGGCTGTGGCGTCCCGGTCGCCAAGCACGGGAACCGCGCCGCCTCGAGCCAATGCGGGAGCGCCGACGTGCTGGAGGCGCTGGGCGTGACGCTCGACCGCCGGCCCGAAGCGTCGGCCCGCGCGCTGCGCGAAGACGGCATCGCGTTCTTGTTCGCGCAGCGCCATCATCCGGCGATGCGAGCGGTCGCACCGATTCGGCGCGAGCTCGGCGTGCGCACGATCTTCAACGTGTTGGGGCCGCTGACGAATCCAGCCGGCGCGCAGCGCCAGATGGTCGGCGTCGCGCGGCCGGAGCACCTCGAGCTGGTCGCCGAGGCGTTGCGGGTGCTGGGCGCCCAGTCCGCCGCCGTGATCCACGCCGAGGACGGCCTGGACGAGATCTCGGGCGAGGCGCCGACCCAGGTCGTGCAGTTCACCCGCCGCGGCGTCCAGCGCTGGACGCTCGAGCCGGCGCGCTACGGCGTGCGCGCGTCGCGTGACGAGATCCGCGGCGGTGATGCGCGGACCAACGCGGCGGCGCTGTTGGCGATCCTCGAGGGCGAGCGCAGCCCGCGCGCCGATCTCGTGCTGCTCAACGCCGCGCTCGCGCTGGTGGTGGCGGGCGAGGCGATCGACGTCGACGACGGGATGATACGGGCCCGCACCGCGGTGCAGACCGGCCGCGCGCGGGGCGCGCTGGAGGCGCTCCGCCGCGAGCGCGAGACGGAGTTGGTATAGATGGACATGCTGGAGAAGCTCTACGCGGCGAAGGCGGCGGTCCGTGCCGCCGACGAGGCGCGCGAGCCGATCGACCTCCTGCGCGAGCGCGCCGAGAACCGGCGCGCCGAACGCCGTGACTTCCGCGGCGCGCTGGTCGGTGCGCGCGGTCCGGCGATCGTGGCGGAGATCAAGCGTGCTTCGCCGTCGGTCGGGATCATCGTCCCCAACCTCGACCCGGCCCAGGTCGCGCGCGCCTACGCGGCGGCGGGCGCCGACGCGATCAGCGTCCTGACCGAGAGCGACCACTTCTTAGGTGACCTGGCGTACCTCGACGTCGCGCGCGCGGCCGCGCCGCTGCCGATCCTGCGCAAAGACTTTTTGAGCACGCGCTACGAGGTCGCACAGTCGGCCTCGGCCGGCGCCGACGCGTTCCTTGCGATCGTCGCCGGCCTCTCCGATCACGTGCTGGCGGAACTGCTCGACGAGGCGTGCCGCTGGCAGCTCGACGTGCTGGTCGAGGTCCACACCGACGGCGAGCTGCGGCGCGCGTTGGCCGCCGGCGCGACGCTGCTCGGGATCAACAACCGCAACCTGCGCACGTTCGAGACCGACCTGGCCGTCACCGAGGAGCTGCTCCCGCTCGTCCCGCCCGGGATCGTGGTGATCAGCGAGAGCGGCGTGCGCTCGCAGGACGACGTTCGGCGGCTGGTCGCCCAGGGCGCGCGCGGCGTGCTCGTCGGCGAGTCGCTGATGCGCGCGGAGGACAAGAACGAGGCGATTCGCGCGCTGAAGGGAGCCACGGTCCCCGTCTGACGTGCGTACGCGAATCAAGATCTGCGGCTGCACCAGCGTCGAGGACGTCGGGCTGGCGATCGACGCCGGCGCCGACGCGGTCGGCGTGCTGCTCGCCGAGGACTCGCCGCGCTACGTCCCGATGCACGTCTTGCACGAGATCGCGGCGGTCGTGCCGGCGCTGATCTCGCTGGTCGCGGTCTTCGTCGATCCGCCCTCGGGTCTCGTCGACGAGGCGCTCAAGGTCGGCGCGACGCCGCAGTTCCACGGCTTCGAACCGGCCGAGGCGTGCGAGGTGTTCGCCGCCGGTCCGTATCTCAAGGTCTTTCACCTCCGCCCCGAGCACCCCGTGACGCCGGAGGAGTTCGCCGCCTTCGCGCGGCCGTTCTCGCACGCGACCTGGATGTTCGACACCGCCGGTCCCGACGGCCGCAGCGGCGGGAGCGGTCGCACCTTCGACTGGCCGATCGCACGCGAGCTGGCCGCTGGGCGGCGCTTTGTCATCAGCGGCGGCCTCACGCCCGGCAACGTCGGCGAGTGCGTGCGCACGGCGCGGCCCTACGCGGTAGATGTTCGCAGCGGGGTGGAGACGAACGGGGTCAAGGACCCCGACAAGGTGCGCGCCTTCGTCCGCGCGGTCCGCGAAGCGGACGCGGCAGCGGTCGGTGCGTGAGCGCCCGAGCGAGACGCTGATGGCAAAGAACGTGCAAACCAACCCGCAACCGACCCTCCCCGACGCGCGCGGCTACTACGGCCGCTTCGGCGGCGTCTTCGTCCCCGAAGTGCTGATCGAGGCGCTGGCCCAGCTCGAGACGGCGATGCGCGAGGCGTTCGCCGATCCGAGTTTCTGGGCCACCTACGAGGCGCTGCTGCGCGACTACGTCGGCCGGCCCTCGCCGCTCTACCACGCCGAACGGCTGGTCGACGGCCCGCATGCGCCGATCCTCTTCAAGCGCGAGGACACCAATCACACCGGCGCGCACAAGATCAACAACACCGTCGGCCAGGCGTTGCTCGCGCAGCGGATGGGAAAACGGCGGATCATCGCCGAGACCGGTGCCGGACAACACGGCGTCGCGACGGCGACGATCGGCGCGAAGCTGGGGATGCAGGTCGACGTCTTCATGGGATCGGTCGACGTCGAGCGCCAGGCGCTCAACGTCTACTTGATGCGACTGCTCGGGGCGCGGGTCCATCCGGTCGAGAGCGGGACCCGCACGCTGAAGGACGCGACCAACGAGGCCTTCCGCGAGTGGGCGACCCGGGTCGAGGACACCTTCTACGTGATCGGCTCGGTCGTCGGCGCGCACCCCTATCCGTACCTGGTGCGCGAGTTTCAAAAGGTGATCGGGATCGAGGCGCGCGCGCAGGTGCTCGAGCGCTACGGCCGGCTGCCCAGTGACGTCGTCGCCTGCGTCGGCGGGGGCTCGAATGCGCTGGGGATCTTCCACGCCTTCGTCGGCGACGACGCGGTGCAGTTGTGGGGCGTCGAAGCGGCGGGGCACGGCGTGCAGGCGATCGACACCGCGGCGTCGCTCAACGCCGGGAGCGTCGGCATCTTGCACGGCTCGCGCAGCTACGTGCTGCAGGACGATGACGGTCAAGTGCGCGACACGCATTCGGTCTCGGCGGGCCTCGACTATCCGGGCGTCGGACCGGAACACGCCTGGCTCAAGGAGACCGGTCGTGCGCGCTACGTCGCCGTCGACGACGATGCCGCGCTGGCCGCCTTTCACCACACCGCGCGGCGCGAGGGGATCGTCCCGGCGCTCGAGTCGGCGCATGCGGTCGCCTACGCGCAGCAGCTGGCGGTCGAGCGCGGGCCGACGGGCTTGGTCCTGGTGAACTTGAGCGGCCGCGGCGACAAGGACGTGCGGACGGTCGCGGCGCTCGAGGGACAGGCCGCCGGGTGATTGCGAGCGGCGGCATCGAGGCTGCGTTCGCGCGCGCGCACGCGCAGCGGCGAGCGGCGTTGATCGCCTACGTCGTCGCCGGCGATCCCGACCGCCCGACGACGCTGCTCGTGCTCGACGCGTTGAGCGCGGCCGGCGTCGACCTGATCGAGCTGGGCATCCCCTACGGCGATCCGCTCGCCGACGGACCGACGATCGCGGCAGCGGGCCAGCGCGCGCTCGAGGCGGGGACGCGCTTGGCCGACGCGATCGCGCTTGCCGCGCAGGCGCGCGCGCGCGGGTGCGCGCCGATCGTCTACTTCACCTACGTCAATCCGGTCGACCGGTACGGAGCGGGGCGCTTCGCGCGCGATGCGCAGGCGTCGGGCGCGGTCGGTGCGATCGTCCCCGACGTCCCGCTCGAGGAGCTCGACGCGTTCGCGCCGCCGCTGCGCGCAGCGGGGCTCGCGATTCCGCTCTTGGTCGCGCCGACGACGCCGCCGGAGCGCGCCGCGCGCATCGCCGCCGCGTCGACCGGTTTCGTCTATCTGGTCTCGCGGTTGGGCGTGACCGGTGCGCGGCGCGAGCCCGACGTCGCCTGGGCGGCGGATGCGGTCGCACGCTTGCGTCCGGCGACCTCCCTGCCGCTCGCGGTCGGGTTTGGCATCTCGACCCCCGCCCACGCCGCCGCGATCGGAGCCTTCGCCGACGGCGTCATCGTCGGCAGCGCGCTGATCGACGCCTATGCCGGAACGCGAGGCGACGAGGCCGCGCGGCGCGCCGGCGCCTATGCCGCCGCCCTGCGCGCGGCGCTTCCGACGCGCACGTAGGCAGGAATTGTGCGCCGCGAGGCGCACCCTCGGACCACCTTTTCCTCGGAGGTGGCTCGATGTTTCTTCGTCCTACCGCGGTTCTCGGCGTGTGCGCCATCGCGGCGACCCTGCTGGCGCCCATCCAGCCGGTCGGCGCCGATCCGAACACAATCGTGTTCGGCTCGCCCGTCTCGCTGACCGGGAACCTGACCAAGGAAGGGCACCTCACCCAAGAGGGCTACGAGTTCTGGAAGAACTACGTCAACGCCCACGGCGGGCTGAAGGTCGGCGGGAAGACCTACCAGGTCGACATCAAGTACTACGACGACGAGTCGAAGAACGACACCTCGGCACAGCTCGCCGAGCGGCTGATCGACCAGGATCACGTGAACTTCCTCTTGGGTCCGTACGGCTCGGGGACGAGCTTCACCGTCGCGCAGATGGCCGAGCGCAAGAAAGTCCCGATGGTCGAGGGGAACGGCGCCGCCGAGAAGATCTTCAACCAGGGCTTCCGGTACACGTTCGGCGTCCTCTCGCCGGCGCGCCGCTACCTCGAGGGCGTGCTCGAGATGGCGAAGGCGCAGAAGCCGGCCGCGCAGACGGTCGCGATCACGGCGGCCAGCGACGCCTTCTCGCAAGAGGTCGCGCAGGGCGCGGCCCTCTGGGCGCAACAGCACGGGATGAAGGTCGTCTACAACAACAAGTATCCCGACACCGCGACCGACGTCTCGTCGGTCATCTCCGCGCTCAAAGCCACCAACCCCGACCTGGTGCTCAACGCCGGCCACGTGCAGGACGCGCTGCTCGTGCAGAAGGGCCTCAAGGATCAGAACGTGCAGGCCAAGGGCTACGGCTACACGGTCGGCCCCGACACGCCGGACTTCGCCAACTCATTGGGCAAGGACGCGAACGACGTGTTCGGCGCCGCACAGTGGTCGGACGCGGTGAAGTATCACGCGGCGGCAGGCTTCTACCGCACCGCAAAGGACTATGCCCAGGCGTTCCAGGCCGTGTACCACCATCGGGCGGACTACCACAACGCCGAGTCGAGCGCGGCCTGCCTCGCGTTCCAGTACGCGATCGAGAAGGCCGGTACGCTCGACCCCGACAAGGTGCGCGACGCGTTGGCCAACCTCGACGTGGTGACGTTCTACGGGATCCTCAAGTTCGACAGCCGCGGCCTGAACGTCTACAAGCCGATGGTCGTCAACCAGATCCAGAACGGCACCCTGGTGACGGTCTGGCCGGCGGGCTTGGCCGAGGCGAAGGTGGCCTGGCCGACGCCGCCGTGGGGACAGCGGTGAACGCTCCACGGGTCGTCGGCTCCGTCACGTAGCGGATGGAGCTCTGGGCTCAAGACCTCGTCAACGGGATCCTCGCGGGTGGGATCCTGGCGCTCGTCGCCGTCGGATTCTCCCTCGTGTGGGGGATCATGAACATCATCAACCTCGCCCACGGCGCGTTCGTCATGCTCGGCGCGTACGTGACGTACGAGCTGTTCACCGCGCTCCACGTCGACCCGTTCCTCTCGCTGCCGATCTCGTTCATCGCGCTCTTCGCGCTGGGCTACGCGATCCAGCGCTGGCTGATCAATTGGGTCGTGCGCGCACCGATCCTGACCACGTTTCTTTTGACCTTCGGGCTCTCGCTGCTGATCGTCAACATCGCGCAGATCATTTGGACGGGTGACCGGCGCGGCGTCGAGACGTGGTATGCGGGCGCCAACTTCAGCCTCGGCGCGGTGACCATACCCTGGGTCAAGCTGCTCACCCTGGTCGCCGCGCTGGCGATCACCGGGATCCTGCAGCTCTGGCTGTCGCGCTCGAAGACGGGCCGCGCCATCCGCGCGACCTCGATGGACATCGGCGCCGCCCAGCTCGCCGGGGTGCGTGTCTCGCAGATCTACTCGATCGTGTTCGGGCTGGGCGCCGGCCTGGCCGGTGTGGCCGGGACGCTGATCGCCCTCTCCTCGTCGATCTCGCCGACGATGGGCGATCCGTTCTTGATCTCGGCCTTCGCGGTCTGCGTGCTGGGTGGCCTCGGCTCGGTGCAGGGAGCGCTGATCGGCGGGCTCGCCTACGGGATCATCCAGCAGACCGTCGCGGCGCGACTCGACGTGACGATCGGAACCCAGCACATCAGCGGTTCGGGGCTCGAGGATGCGATCGCGTTCATCGTCTTGCTGCTCGTCTTGATCGTACGGCCGACCGGAATCCTGGGACGCGCGACCGCGTGATGACCCGGACACTGCGCGGTCTGGGGCTGGGGGGGATCACCGGCAACCCGGTCGCGATCGCGGTCGTGCTGGTGCTGATGGCGCTGCTGCTCGCGATCCCCGCGATGCACAACGACTACCTGACCCTCGTCTTCCGCCAGATCCTGATGTACGCCGCGATGGCGTACGGCTGGAACCTGATCGGCGGCTACACCGGCTACGTCTCGTTCGGCAACGTGACGTTCTTTGGACTGGGCGCCTACTGCTCGGGCGTGCTCTCGACCCACGGCGTCGACAACTTGTTGGCCGACATCGCGCTCGCGGTGGTCGTCAACGCGGCCTTCGCGGTCCTGATGGGCATCCCGGTGCTGCGCCTGCGCGGCCACTACTTCGGGATCGCGACGCTCGGGATCGGGGTCGCGGTCGCCGAGATCGTCGCCAACTTCGACGCGCTGGGTGGGTCGAGCGGGCTAGCCGTGCACCAAGTCGACGAGGCGCACTTCTCGATCTACTACTACGCGATGTGGTTGGTCGCGCTGGTCTCGATCTTGGGGACCTTCGTCATCGCGCGCTCGAAGTTGGGCTACGCCTTCGTCGCGATCCGCGAGAACGAGGATGCCGCCGCCGCGCTCGGGATCTCGGCGACGCGCTACAAGATCACGGCCTGGGCGCTGGGCGCGATGATGGCCGGCGCCGCCGGCGCGATCTTCGCCCCGGCCAACGGTTTCATCGATCCCTCGATCACCTTCGCCACCGACTCGAACGTCTTCCCGATCGTGATGACGATCCTGGGTGGGATCGGGACCGTCGCCGGGCCGTTCATCGGGGCGCTGATCCTGGCCGGCGTCAACGAGCTGCTGCAGCGCTACTTCGTTAACGCGCACACGCTGTTCTTCGGCGCGATGATCGTCTTGGTCGTCCTACTGCTGCCGCGCGGCCTGGTCTGGCTGTTCGGCCTGCGCGGCGGGGTCCGCGGCTGGCTGCGCAGCGTCGCCGTGTACCGCGCATGAGGCGCGCATGAACCCAAGCGCGTTGTCGATCGAGAGCGTCGGGATGCGTTTCGGCGGCCTGTGGGCGTTGCGCGACGTCAGCTTCACGGTCGAGCCCGGGACGATCGTCGGGCTGATCGGCCCCAACGGCTCGGGCAAGACGACGCTGATGAACGTCATCAGCGGGGTCTTCAAGCCGACCGAAGGTGCCGTCCGGTACGCGGGACGGCGGATCGCCGACGTGCCGACCTACGCGATCTGCCGCTTGGGGATCGCGCGCACGTTTCAGATCGTCAAGCCGTTCGCCGCGCTGACCGTGCGCGAGAACGTCGCGGTCGGCGCGATGTACGGCCGGGACGGCTCGAAGCGCTCGACCGGCGCGTCGTTCGCGCGCGCCGAGGAGCTGCTCGAGACGGTCGGCCTCGCGCGCGTCGCGACCCGCCCGGCGAGCGAGCTGACGATCCCGGACCGCAAGCGTCTCGAGGTGGCCAAGGCGCTCGCGCTCGATCCCGAGTTGCTGCTGCTCGACGAGGTGATGGCCGGGCTCAACGCGACCGAGGTCGAGGAGGCGCTCGATCTGTTGCGCGCGGTGCACGCGCGCGGCATCACGCTGATCGTCGTCGAGCACCTGATGAAGGCGATCGTCTCGATCTCGCAGACCGTCGTCGTGCTGGCCGAGGGGAAGAAGATCGCACAGGGCGTCCCCTCCGACGTGCTCGCCTCGCCGGCGGTGATCGAGGCCTATCTCGGCGCGCGCTGGGCGAAACGGCAGCGGCAACTCGCCGAGATCGCGAGCGAACGCGTGGAAGCACTGGACGAAGAGCCACCGGAGGCGGGTGCGTGACGGAGAGCACGGTCGCGCCGATCGGGCTCGTCGTCGAGGAGCTCTGCGCGGGCTACGGCGACACGCAGGTGCTGTGGGACGTCTCGCTCGAGCTCACGCCGGGCGAGATCGTCGCCCTGGTCGGTTCGAACGGGGCTGGGAAATCGACCCTGCTCGGCGCGATCAGCGGCGTCGTGTCGACCTGGAGCGGGACCGCGCGCGCCGGCGAGCGCGTCCTGACCGGGCTCGCGCCCGACGGCGTCGTCGCCGCCGGCGTGCTGCAGGTGCCGCAGGGCCGCCGGCTGTTCGGGAGCCTGACGGTCGAAGAGAACCTGCGCATGGGCGCGTACCTGCGCCGCGACCGCGAGGTCAACGCCGATCTCGAGCGGATCTTGACGCTGCTGCCGCGGCTGCGCGAGCGCTACGGCTTCCTCGCCGGCCGGCTGTCGGGCGGCGAGCAGCAGCAAGTCGCGATCGCGCGCGCGCTGATGGCGCGCCCGCGGGTGCTGCTGATCGACGAGATGTCGCTCGGCCTCGCGCCGGTGCTGGTCGAGTCGCTGCTCGGACTGCTCGCGCAGATCAACGCGACCGGCGTCTCGATCCTGATCGTCGAGCAGGACGTGCAGACGGCGCTGGAGGTCAGCTCGCGCGCGTACGTGCTGGAGACCGGTCGCATCAGCCTGAGCGGTCCGTCGGCCCAGCTCCTCGACGACCCCGCGATCCGCAAGGCGTACCTGGGCGTCTGACGGAATTCTCGAGCGCATGGACAACGTCGTCGAGTTGGCGCGGCTCGATTCGCCCGCACCCGAACCGCAGTCGCTCGCCTTCGACGGGACGCGGTTGTGGATGGGCTCGCGGCAGACCCGCCGGATCTCGAGCATCGATCCGGCGACCTGGACCGCGCGCGACGAGGGCGAGGCGCCGGGTGTCCCGTGGGGGATGACGGTGGTCGGCGACGAGCTACGCGTCATCTACGGTGAGGGTGCCGACGACGACCGCGTCGTGCGCCGCTTCATCCCGGGCCACGGCTTCACGCAAGCCGGTGGGTTTCGCGCGCCCGACGGCACCGGCTCGCAGCTGAGCTGGGACGGTGACGTCCTCTACATCAGCCAATGGTACAAGCAGCGGCTGATCGGCGTCGACGCGCGCGGCAGCGTGCTCGGCACGACGGCGGCGCCGCACGGGATCTGCGGCCAGACGATCGTCGAAGGGCAATTCTATCTGGTCACGACCGACGACGAGGACCACGGCGATTATTGGCTGACGCGCATCGACGCGCGCGGCCCGACGCCGCGCGCCGAGGATCTGGCGATCGTCCCCTTCCCCGCGCGCGCGCTCGCCTTCGACGGCGAGCGCTTCTGGACGAACCATCGCGCGGCCGACCAGATCGTCGCCTTCGCGCGACCCGACCGCTAGCGGGCGACCTGCGTCAGGACGCCTGCGCGACGGCCGCCGGCTTTGCCGTGCGCACCGACCAGATCAGGCCGAACGGGTCGACGAACTGTCCGAAGACGTCGCCCCAGAACTGCAGCTCGACCGGCATCGTGATCGTCGCGCCGTACTCGACCGCGCGTTGCGCGACGGCGACGGCGTCCGGCACGGCGAGGTGCAGGGTGACCGGCGTTCCGCCGTAGCTGAGCGCGTCGCTGCGCTTCCCGCCGCGATGCTCGGGGAAGTCGTCCGAGAGCATCAGCGTCGCCCCGTGGATATTCAGCTCGGCGTGCAGCAGCCGTTTGCCGTCGTCGGCCGGGTGCTTGTTCACCAGGGTCGCGCCGAACGTGCGCTCGTAGAACGCGACGGCCGCCGCTCCGTCGGCGACGACTAAGTACGGGACCAGACTCCAGGACTCGGCCATGAACGATGCCTCCGCGACGAGGAGTGTACGTGCGATGATGATAGCGCCGGGTGGGTGGGGCTGGCAATCGCCCGGCAGCGGTTGAGGCC
>JBEKLD010000098.1:0-11290 GCA_050010375.1 Vulcanimicrobiaceae bacterium | reverse complement strand
CGCTACGACGAGATGCTGATGGTCCTCTACTCGGCCGACATCGACGAGTGGCGGCTGCGCAATCTGATCGAGGCGATGGATCTGTCGGTCTTGGGCGAGGGTGGCTGCTCGAACTCCAACACCTGCTCCTCGGACTACTCGCAGTTGCGGACCGCCTACATCCAGGTCCTCAACCGGTACACCTCTGAGATCAACTTGCTCCAAGGTATCCTCAGCAACACCACGCTGAGCGCCGAGACGGCCGCCGCCAACGCGATCGTGACCGCGCAGAACGGCGGGACCTTGTGCGGCCAGCACAACGGCTGGGACTGCGGGTTCCAATATTCCCTCCAGGTCGCCCCAACAGCGCGCACGCAGGTCTTCACGGTCGAACAAGACGGTGCCAGCGTCGACGTCGGGACGCCCGGGGTCGGGACGCTCGCGACGATCAGCCAAGACCTCGCGCCGGCCCACCTCGAGATCGTCGCGTGCGCCAACGTCCACCCGATGATCCCGCCGTTCTTCAAGCTCGTGCCCACGATCTTTCAGGCGATCGGACGGGCCGACTCGACCTCGGCCGCGGTGACGCAGGAGTGGCTGCAGCCCGGCCAGTTGTCGTTCCCCTCCGCCGACCCGAAGTACGCCGGCCTCACCATGCAACCGACCGAGCAATACGTCACGACGCGGTCGACCCAGTACTCGAACAGCTACGATTGGTACGGCGTCACCTACGGCGGCTCCGGCTGGACGGCGCAGACGGGGACGGATCCGGGCTATACGCAGACGGTGACGCAGCCGGAGTTCGCCGTCACGACGAGCTGGTTCGCCCCAATGCCGTATCCGCCCAGCGGAAAAATAGTGTTGACCGCGGGGCAATGCAAGTGAGATACCACGCCCAGCGCGGGCAGGCCTTGATCGAGAGCGCGATCGCGATCCCGCTCTTCGTCTTCGCGTTGCTCGCGATGCTGACGATGATTCGGGCGGCGGTCCAGAGCGAGCGCATCCCGCTCGCCTTGCGCGTCAACGGGCTCGTCGCACAGCAGATCAATCCGTACCTGGACTACAGCCTCTACGAAATCTACGAGAACGCGGGGGTCACCTCGAGCACCTCGATCACGTCGATCAGCTCAACCTGCTACGCGCCGGACCCGACGATCCTGACCGACAGCGCGGTGGGATTCCCGGGGAATGCGAGCGCCCCGTTTTGGACGCCGGCCGGTACTCCGACCAGCTCGTGCATCGCCTACGGTCCGACCGGGTACGCCGGTGGAACGCTCGGCCTGGCCAACGACGTCCTGCTGCAACACAATCAGGTCTCCCTCACCAGCGCCGCGCCGGTCACCGGCGGCCTGACCAAGCTGCTCGGCGCGTCGGTCGCGCTGACGGGGACGGCGAACTTCTTCCGCAGCCCCAGCATGCCGACGATCCTCTACTGCTACACGACGATCAACACGTTGGTCTATCACGCCCTGATCTTCGGCTCCGATACGACCGAGTCGACGAGCGCGCCGAGTGCCCTGGCGGCGACACCGACCGGGACGGCCTACAGTGCCTCAACCGCCTGTCTGAACAACTGATCGCCCAGCGCTCGCGACGGTCGTCGGGACCGGGCGCGCCGTGCGCCGCGCCGAGCAGGCGAAGGCGATGCATGCCGCCAGCGCGACCCACGTCGGCAGGCGCGCGAAGGCCGTCCCGATCTGCAACACACCGGAGCGATCGCTGATCGTCTGCGCCCACGGAACTTCGGCCAGCGGATTTCCCGCGATCGGCGGCACCGGCCCGGACGGGACCGTCAGCTTGGCCGTCACGACGAGGATGCTCATCAGCACGGTCCCCAGCACCGAGATCGCGGCGCTCAGATAGAGCGCCGCCCGGCGCGGCAAGATGCCGCACAGGTACACGTACGAGATGAACCCGGCCAAGATGGCGCCGACCGGTGAGACGATCAACCTCAGCCAGGGGATGGCGACGCCGAGGACCGCGACGAGCGCCGCGCGGCGGCGCGGATGGGTGGCGAGCACGAACGCGAGTCCCGGCAGCGCACAGGCGAGCTGTTGGAAATGTAGGTGGGGCGCCGCGCAGGTTCCGATCGCAGCCGCCGTCCACGGCAACCCTTCGATGCGACCCGTCCGCGCGACGACCGCGCGCGCGGCCAGAACCGCTGCGGGGAGGGCCAACACGAAGACCGCGCCACCGATCCCCAGTGCGACCGACGAGGGGACGTGCAGCAGCCACAACACGCTGGGCAGCGCGTACTGCGTGAAATCGACGACGTTGGCGACCGCGTGCGCCGGCAGGACGGTGCGCACGTACTCCAGGCTGAGCCCTGCCCCGGCGAGGCCGCTGACGAGCGCGACCAGCGCCGCGAACGCCACCACGACCGGACGCGCCCGCGGCACGAGGATCGTCAGCGCGAGGAGCGGGGCGAGCCCGACATGTGGCTCGACCATCGCGATGCAGCAACACGCCGCCGCCCGGCGCGGTGCACCGCGGGCGAGCAACTCGCCGGCGCCGACGATGCTCAACAGCTCGACGCCCGTGAACTGCCCGTAGACCACGCCGACCGAGAGGGTCGCCATGACGATCAGCGCGGCGACCGAGAGCGGCGGGAGGGGCAGGCGCCGGCGCAGGATCTCCGTCGAAACGGCGATCGCCAACAGGTTCAACGCGCTCCAAGCCCAGGCCACGACGCCGAACGGCGCGACCCGCGCGGCGAGGGCGAACACGATCAGGACGTACGGCGGCAGCGGTGCGGGCAAGGTCAGCGCCATGTTGAGGTGCCCGAAGGTGTGGGCCGCGCTCTCGCACTCCGTCAGCGGGTGCACGAGATACGGATCGCCGCCGTGGGCGAGCACCCAGCCACCGCAATAGAACGCCGCGATGTCGACGAAGCGATTGCCGGCCGCGATCGCCTGCTCGTTCCAGCCGAGCGCGATGATCGCCAGCATCGCAGCGGCGACGATGCCGACGAAGCGCCAGGAAAAGCGGTCGGCGGGGAAACGGAACAGCGCCGCGGTCACGCGCGGAGCGCTAACCCAGCGCGCGCAGGCGGGGGGTCTCGGCTACGCCGACGATCTCGCGGCCGCGCTTCGCGAGCTCGTGATAGTGCCGGCGCCGCTCCTCGACCCACGGCGTCGACGGCTCGCTCGCCAGGAGCGGTCTCACGCACACCCGCAGGGCCGCTTCCCAGCAGACGCGTGCCACGTCGTCATCGCCCAACGACTCAGCGTTGCGCGCCTCGCGCACGCAATTGAGGAACTTTGCGGCGGTGTTGACGACGTTCGCCCCACGCAGTTCGACGAAGGCTCCTTCGGTGCGGAAGTACGTGTCGGCGTGGCCGTCGCCGACGCACTCGTCGATCGCGCGGCGAATCGTGCAGCAGGCCGTGCGCAAGCTCTGGCTGGCTGGGCGGCGCTCCACCCCCGGCCAGAACGCCGCGAGCAACTGGTCGCGCGTCGCCTTGCCATCGGGGAGGAGCGCCAGATACTGGACGATCTGCCGATCGCGGCGACGCGCGAACCGAACCTCCCGGTTCCCCCACACCATGCGAAATCGCCCGAACATCTCGATCCGCATCGGCGCCCGTGCATCGCCCTCGCCCATCCGCATCGGCGCCGGCGCGGCGCCGGCCAGATCGGCGACGACGCGGTTGAGCCGCGGATGCCCGTCGATCAGCTCGACGAAGAGCCCGTGGTCGCGCAGGCAGCGCAGCGCTGCGGGACTCGGCGCGTCGCGCCCGGCGAGGACGCGGCGTAAGGCTTCACCGCCCTCGAGCGGCGCCCGCACGATGGCGGACTCGACGATCATCGTGACGACGCCGGCCTCGTCGCGACGCCAGCGCGCGTAGCCACCGGTGAGCGGAGACCGGGTGAGCGCCGAGGTGCGAACGCTCCCCGCCACCGCGACCGCCCAGCCTGAGGTCTTGCGGATGAGATTTCGGCGGTCGTTCCGCGTCGAGGGGACGGCGTAGGTCTCGGTCAGCAACTCGACCTCGCGCTCGTCGAACTGCAAGAGGCCGGTCGGAGTGACCGCGACGAGACCGTACGCCTCGCTCTCGCGCACGTCGAGCGCGGCGCGGGACCGCCCGAGGTAGGTGAACGTGACGCCGTTTGGCACGGTGAGGTGCAGGCGCGCGAGCAGTTCCCGCGCCTCGGCCGAGACCTCGTCGACACCGTCGAGCACGACGTCCTGCGAGGCGGAGTCCACGACGCTCGCGAGCTGCTCCTGCAGTTCTGCCAAGGAGCAGTGCGGCGAGAGCGTGATCCACGCGGGCGCGATGGTCCGGTGGTGCGCCCAGAGGACGGTCGCCGTGGTCTTGCCCGCTCCCGGCGACCCCACCACGTAGCGGATCGGCGTGCCGGCGTGGAAGTCGAGCCACGTTTCGAACGTCGTTCTGCGCAGCACGTTCGCGGCGACGCGCGGGAAGGGCGTCGAAGGATGCACCATGAGGAGCCCTAGGGAAAGCCAGCTGCTGAAATTGTCACCGACCGTAGCGCCGCATGGTCGCGACTGTCTGGTCAATAGTGCGCACTTTACGGACGCCTTACCATCGGACCGCGCGAACGGGCGCGAGATCGGTTACCGAGCGGTCGGCGCTCGCAGAACCAAGGCGGCGTTGATGCCGCCGAAGCCGGCCGAGTTGGCGAGCACGGTCCGCACCGGGCGTTCGAGTCGTGCCTCAGTCACGCGCAGCGCGCAGTCGGGATCGACCTCGTCGACGTTCACGCTGCGCGGGACGATCCCGCGCTCGATCGTGCGGCATGCCAACGCCGTCTCCCACGCGCCGCTCGCGCCGAGCGCGTGGCCGTGCTGCCCCTTCGTCGCGGTGACCGTTACCTCGTCGGCGTGCGCGCCGAGCGCGGCGCGCAGGGCGAGCGCCTCGCAATGGTCGCCGAGCGGCGTCGCGCTGCCGTGTGCGTTGACCAGATCGAGCTCCTCGGGCGCGAGGCCGGCTTCATCGAGCGCCGCGCGCATCGCCCGCGCGTTGGCCGAGCCGTCGGGCCGCGGTGCCGACATGTGGTACGCGTCGTTGGTTAGGCCGTAGCCGGCGACCTCGGCGTAGACGTGCGCGCCCCGCGCGAGCGCATCGTCGGCGCGCTCCAACACGAGCACGCCCGCGCCCTCCGCCATCACGAAGCCGTCGCGCGCGCGATCGAAGGGCCGGCTGGCCCGCACCGGATCGTCGTTGCGAGTCGACATCGCGCGGATGATGGTGAAGGCGCCGTAGACCAGCGGCGAGAGCGGCGCTTCGACCCCGCCGGCCAGCGCCGCCCGCACGTCGCCGCGGGCGATCGCGCGGAAGGCTTCGCCGATCGCGACGGCGCCGGCCGCGCAGGAGTTGCCGTTGGCGATCACCGGGCCGCGCAGGTCGAACTCGAGCGCGACGTTGCAGGGCGCCGAGCCGCTGAACACCGAGAGCGCCAGCAGCGGCTTGACGGCGTCGAGCCCCTGCGCCCGGAAGACGTCGTGCTGCTCGTCGGCGTACGCGAGTCCCCCGAGCGCCGAACCGAGATACACCGCGACGTCGCGCGCCGATCCGCTCGGGCGCAGCGCCGCGTCGTCGAGCGCGAGCCGGGCCGCGGCGATCGCCAACTGCGCATAGCGATCGGTCCAGCGCAGCCGCTTGGCACCGACGAACTCCTGCGGCTGGAAATCGTCGATCTGCGCGGCGATCCGCGAGCGGTATCCGTCGGCGGGGAAACGCGTGATCGGTGCGACCGCGACCCGCTCGGCCAGCAGCGCCTCCCAGAACGCGTCGATCCCGATGCCCAGCGGCGTCACCACGCCTAGGCCGGTCACCGCGACGCGATGGCCCGCCGTCACGGCGCCGCCTCGGCCAGACGCTTGATCGTCGCGAGCGTCTTCGACGCGACGCCGTCGACGAAGTATTCGCACACGATGTGCCGGCCGATCCAGTCGGCGGCGATCGGAAAACGGAACGCCAAGCGGTGCTCGATCGTCACCCGCGTGATCTCCGCGCGGCGCTCGAAGAGCCACTCGACGTCCATCCCACGCGTCCAGCCGCGCACGTGATGGAAGGCGATGTGCGGCGTGAGCGGATCGTTCGTCTGCCGTGCCACCCAGCCGATCGGGATCCCGTCGTGACGCGCGCCCATCGCGACGACGCGGGTCGGGCCCGCCTCCTCGAGGACGCGCACGTAGCGGTAGTGCGGCAGGATCGCGGGCCAACGCTCGGTCGCGGCGGCCAGCGCGAAGATCGCGGCCGGCGCGGCGGCGATCTCGATCGAGGTGCGGGTGGTCGTCACGCGAGCAGCCGCGCCAGGACGCCGGGCCGCAGCGCGCGCCGCGGCGAGGTCGTGCCGGCCAGCCCGTCGAGCAAGGTCGCGCCGAGCTCCGGCGACCGCGCCAACCGACGCGAGGCCCGGCGCGCCAGCGGCGGCACGTCGACCAGCACCGCGACGAGGCGGCACAGGCGCCGCCGCCAGCGACGGTCGTCGCGCCGGTCGCGCGCGTACGCGGCGAAAGCCTGCGCTTCGCCGCGCCGCGCGCGCAGCGACGCCAGCGCAGTCTCGGCGGCGCGCTCGGCGTCCTGCAGTGCGAGCGCGACGCCTTGGCCGGTGAACGGGTCGAGAAATCCCGCCGCGTCGCCGACCAGCAAGGCGCCGGGTGCCGCTGCGGCGCGCACGTCGTGTGCGAGCGGCCCGACCGAGACGCGCGCGCCGAGGCGCGTCGTCCCGGCGAACGAACGCGCCCCGCGCGCGAGCGCCGTCGCCGCCGCGCCGACGCCGGCGTCCAGATCGGCTGCCCAGCGCGCCAGCCGCGCCCGCGGGACGACGACCATCACGTTGGCCGCCGACGCGTCGAGCGGATTGAGTGCGAAGTACGCTCCGTCGCCGACGTACATCTCGACGCACCCCTCGAGCGAACCGAAGCCGGCATAGTGTCCGCCGACCGCATACCGTGCGCCGCGCCGCAGCGGGCGCGCCAGGCCGAGCCGCCGCGCGACGACCGAGCCGGCACCGTCGGCCCCAACGACGATGCGCGCGCGACGTTCGCGCAGCAAGCCGTCCTCGTCACGGACCTGCAGGCCGACGCAGCGCCCGCCCTCGGTCACGATCTCCTCGACCCGCGCGCGCTCGACCGCCGCGCCGGCCGCCGCGGCGGCATCGAGCAGCAGCGCGTCGAGCAACTCGCGCGCGCACGAGAGCGCCGGGCGCGGAAAAGGCAGCGCGACGGGCTGCGCCGCCGCCACGACGAGCCGAACGCCGCGCAGCGGTGAGCCGACGCTGCGCACCGCATCGAGCAAGCCGAGCCGCTCGAGCGCGGCGACCGCGCCGGCGTTGAGGTATTCGCCGCAGACCTTGCGGCGCGGGAAGCGCGCGCGCTCCAGCACGCGCACCTGCACGCCGGCGCGCGCCAGCAGCAGTGCCGTCGCGCTGCCGGCGGGGCCGCCGCCGACGACCAGCACCTCGTCGCCGCCCGTCACGACGCGTCCGCCAGGGTCATGCGAAAGAACGGCTCGCGCCGCACGACCGGCGCGGTCCAGCCCGCCGCACGCGCCAGCTCGAGCGCCTCGTCCGGCGTGTACGCGCGCCGCACCGAGAGCGGCGCATCGTGGCGGGTCAGGCGGTTGCGCGACGTGCGCGACCAGAGCCAGGTCGCGGCGAACGCGACCGGCGAGCGCCGCAGGTCGCAGACCAGCGGCGTGAGGCGCGCGACGCGGCGCAGCTCGCGCAGCAACGCGCGCGCGGGCTCGCGGTCGAAGTGGTGCAGCGCGAGCGTGCAGAGCACGACGTCGAACGAGCCGCTCGCGAACGGCAGCTCGGTCCCCTCCGCGCGCACGAAGGTGAGCTCGTACCGCTCGCCGCAGCGCCGGCGAGCCAGGGCGAGCATCTGTTCGCTGCGGTCCAGGCAGGTGACGCGCAGCTCGACCCCGCGGCGGACGGCATCCTCGGCCAGCGCGAGCGGGATGTCGGCCAGCCCACTGCCGACGTCGAGCACGCTGTGCGCGGGGAGAGCGCGCAGGGCTCGCACGACCGGCGCCGTCCCGCCGAGGTGGGCATTCGCGAAGGCGATGTCGCGCAGGTTTGCTTCCAGCTCGTCGACGTCGTCGACGACCTCGTCCATCAGCTCACGAGCGATCGCGCGACGCACGCGCGCCCGTCCCGCTACTTCTTATACCACTCCGCGTTGATCTCGATGAAGTTCTTCCACTTCTCGGGCACGTCGGAGTCGGCGTAGATGGCCTCAACCGGGCATGCCGAGACGCAGGCGCCACAGTCGATGCAGACCTCGGGGTCGATGAAGAGTTGCGTGTCGTCATCGTTGCCGTGAATGCAATCGACCGGACACACGTCGACGCATGACTTGTCCTTGGTGCCGATGCAGGGTTCGGTGATGATGTACGCCATCGCGCATGGGGGGTTGCCCGGCGAGGGGGACGGCTCCTACCGACAAAAGCCGCAACCCCACGCCGGGGCCCGCCGAGCCTCCGGCCTGGGACGGCGCCGCGCTCAGTACGTCGCCCGGCGGCCCGAGAACGCGCGCAGGATGAACAGCAGGATGACGGCCCCGACGAAGGCGACGAGGATGCTCCAGAGGTTGATCCCGCTGACGCCCGCGCGGCCAAACTCATTGAACAACCAGCCGCCGATGAAGGCGCCGATGACGCCGACGACGAGGTCGCCGAGGATGCCGCCCGGGCCCTCACCCGGCACGACCCATTTCGCGAGAAACCCTGCGATGAGTCCCACGACTAACCAGCTGATAATGCCCATCGGTGACGATTCCTTTCCTGCGGCACGCGGCGGTCCGTTGCCGCCCTGGCCCAGAGGTTCCCCGCGCACGCCGGCCCCGAAACGGCACGCAGCGCTCGCCGGTTTCGTTGGGGTACCATGAGACGCATCGCATGGACGACCGTCGCCTTCCTGGCGCTGGCCGTGCCGCTCCCCGTCGCCGCGGCCACCGCCCCGCCGACGCTCACGGTGACCGGTGTCGGCGTGCTCGAGCGCGCGCCGGACCGGGCCGTCGTCACCTTCGACATCGTCACCAACGACGACCACGCGGCCGTCGCGACCTCGGCCAACAACACGATCTACGCCGCGCTGAGCGCAAAGCTCGCGGCGCTCGGCATCACGGCGGCCGAGCTGCGCACGCTCTCCTACTCCTTGACGTTCGTGGCGCGGCCGGCCGAGCCCAACCCCGCCTTCGCGCAGCGCTACGGCTACGTCGTGACCCGGCGGGTCGGCGTGACGACCGACGCGCTCGGCAGCGTCGGCGCGCTGATCGACGCCGGCGTCGCCGCCGGGGCGACCAACGTCGAGGGCGTCTCATTCCAGCTGCGCGACGAACGCGCGGCCCAACGGGACGCGCTGGTCGCAGCCTACGCCGACGCGGACGCGCAGGCTGAGGCCGTAGCGGGGGCCGCCCACCTGCGCCTGGCCAGAATCGCCTCGATCGAGATCGGCGCGGCCGCGCAGCCGATCCGACCGCTGACCTACATGGGGACGGCGGTGGCGCGCTCGGCGTCCGCGGTGGTCCCGACCGATATCCAACCGAGCAGCCTCTCGGTCCGCGAAACCGTCGTGGTCGTCTACGACCTGGCCCCCTGAGGGACGACGAAACCGGCCCCCGGCCGGTGGGGTACGGTACGTGAGATGATCGTTCAGTGCGAGGTCTGCCGGCTGAAGCCGGCCAGCGTCCGCGACGTCGCCTTGCGTGGCGGCCGCTGGGTCGAGGCCGAGCTGTGCGCGGACTGCGTGCGCCGCCGCCGCCAGGCCCCGCTGGCGATCCTCGGCGCCGCGGCGGCCGCCGCGGCGCTGGTCGGCGGCGCCGCCTTCGCGATCGACGCCGCCAACCGCAAGGGCGGCGGCCCGAAGACCGACCCCGCCCCGCCCGGCCAGCCGCTGGCGAACCTGAGCCGGGTCTTCGGTGGTCCCTCGACGCTGGCGCAGTTCTCGCGCGACCTGACCGAGGCGGCCCGGCGCAACGAGCTCGATCCGGTGATCGGGCGCGACGAGGAGGTCGAACGGGTCGTCTCGATCCTCTCCCGGCGCAGCAAGAACAACCCGGTTCTGATCGGTGAGCCCGGGGTGGGGAAAACGGCGATCGTGGAAGGCCTGGCCCAGCGCATCGCGCGCGGCGACGTCCCCCAGGTGTTGCGCGACAAGCGCGTGTTGGCGCTCTCGCTCGGACCGCTGGTCGCCGGGACGAAGTATCGCGGCGAGTTCGAGTCGCGGGTCAAGAAGCTGGTCGACGAGGTCAAGCGCGCCGGCCGCGAAGTGATCTTGTTCATCGACGAGCTGCACACGCTGGTCGGTGCCGGGGCGGCTGAAGGTTCGCTCGACCTGAGCTCGATGATCAAGCCGGAGCTGGCGCGCGGCGAGTTGCAGTGCATCGGCGCGACGACCTTCGACGAGTACCGCAAGTACGTCGAGTCCGATGCGGCGCTCGAGCGGCGCTTCCAACCCGTCCAGATCGACGAGCCGACGATCGAGCAGACCGTCGCGATCCTGCGCGGGCTACGGCCGAAGTACGCCGCCCACCACGGCGTCGCGATCGACGACGAGGCGCTCGAAGCGGCCGCCGCGCTCGCCGCGCGCTACATCGCCGACCGCTACTTGCCCGACAAGGCGATCGACGTCGTCGACGAGGCCGCCGCCGGCGCCGCGATGCACGGCGAGGCGCGGGTCGACGTCGCACGAGTCGCCGCGGTCGTCTCGCGCTGGACCGGGATCCCGCAAGGAACGATCACCGACGCGCAGCGCGCCGGCCTGCTGGCGCTCGAGAGCGCGCTCGAGGCGCGCGTCGTCGGCCAGGACGCCGCCGTGCGCGCGGTCGCCGAGGCGATTCGGCGCGCTCGCGCCGGCCTCAAGGATCCGCGCAAGCCGGTCGGCGGCTTCCTGTTCATCGGTCCCAGCGGCGTCGGCAAGACCGAACTGGCGCGCGCGCTGGCGCACGCGCTGTTCGGCACCGACGACGCGCTGGTGCGGCTCGACCTCTCCGAGTACACCGAAGGCCATACGATCTCGCGACTGCTCGGCGCGCCGCCCGGCTATCAGGGGCACGAAGAAGCGGGACAGTTGACCGAGCCGATCCGGCGGCGCCCCTACTCGGTCGTCCTGTTCGACGAGATCGAAAAGGCGCACCCCGACGTCGCGGCGATCCTGTTGCAGATCCTCGACGACGGGCGCGTCACCGACGCCAAGGGGCGCACGATCGACTTTCGCCACGCGATCCTGGTACTGACCTCGAACCTCGACCGCGCCGAGGTCGAGTCGACGCTGCGCCCCGAACTGCTCGACCGCATCGACGAGGAGATCGTCTTCGCCGAACTCGGGCGCGAGCAGAT
>JBEKLD010000097.1:0-11300 GCA_050010375.1 Vulcanimicrobiaceae bacterium | reverse complement strand
TCGACGTCTACCGGCCGGCGCGGGTCGACCCCAACGTGCCGATCGAGGAGACGGTCGGGGCGATCGCCGAGATGGTGCAGGCCGGCTACGTGCGCGCGATCGGCCTCTCCGAGGCCGGCGTCGAGACGATCCGCCGCGCCGCGGCGACCCATCCGATCTGCGATCTGCAGATCGAGTACTCGCTGATCTCGCGCGGAATTGAAGACGCCATCCTGCCGACCTGCCGCAGCCTCGGCATCGACATCACCGCCTACGGCGTGCTCTCGCGCGGCCTCATCAGCGGCCATTGGCGCAAGGACGCCGCTGGCAAGGGAGATTTCCGTGCGTACAGCCCGCGCTTCCAAGCCGAGAACGTCGAGCGGAACTTGGCCCTGGTCGATGCGCTCCGTCGCATCGCCGACGCGAAAGGCATCACGGTCGCGCAGCTCGCCATCGCCTGGGTCATGGCGCAAGGCGAGGACATCGTCCCGGTGATCGGCTCGCGTCGTCGCGATCAGTTGTCCGAAGCGCTCGGCGCGCTCGACGTCCTGCTCACGCCCGCCGAACTCGACGCGATCGAGACCGCGGTCCCGAAAGGATCGGCCGCCGGCGACCGCTACGTGCCCGCCCAAATGGCCCATCTCGACAGCGAGCGCGGTCGCCAGCCGGCGTAGGCGGCGGCGCTAGGTCCAGGATTCCAGTGCCTCGACCGCCAGCTCCCAGGCTTCCATCGCGGCGCCGCCTTCGGCGTTGAGCCGATCCATCTCGCGCTGGAGGTCGACGACGGCGTCGGGGTCGTCGTAGAGGTCGGGCGCGGTGAAGCGCGCTTCGAGGTCGGCGCGCGCGCGGTCGAGCGTCGCGACGCGGTGCTCGGCGTCAGCGACGGCGCGCTTGCGCCGGCCGAGCTCGAGCTTCGCCTCGTGCGAGGCCTGACGGTCCAGCCGAATCGGACTCGGCTCCGGCTTGCGCCCGGCGCGCGAGGTAAGCGACTCGGCGCGCTGGTGCTCGTGGCGCTCGTAGGCCTCGTAGTCGCCTTCGATCACCTCGGCGCGACCGTCGCGCATCGCGACGACGCGCTGGGCCAGGCGCTTGAGCAGATAGCGGTCGTGCGAGACGACGAACAGCGCGCCGTCGTACTCGGCCAACACGTCTTCGAGCGCTTCGCGGCTGGGGATGTCGAGATCGTTGGTCGGCTCGTCGAGGAACAGGCAGTCGGCGCGCTGCGCCATCAGCCGCGCCAGCATGATGCGCCGGCGCTCGCCGCCGGAGAAGGCTTCGACCGGCTTGTCGCCCGCATCGCCGCCGAGGTTGAGCCGGCCGAGCAGCCCGCGCGCCTGTTCGTCGATGACGCCCATCTGCATCACCGCCTCCGCCGCCGTCGCGCCGGCCGGAAGGTCGTCGGCCGCGCTCTGCGAGTAGCTCGCCATGCGCAGCCCGGTGCCGTAGCGGACGCTGCCGTGGTCGGGCTGCAGATCGCCTTGCAGGATGCGCAGCAGGGTCGACTTCCCCGCGCCGTTGGGCCCGACCAGCGCGACCCGCTCGCCGCGCGCGAAACGCGCACTCAGGTTGGCGAAGAGTGAGTGGTCGTAGGCCTTGGCGAGATCGTTCACCTCGAGCGCGAAGCCACTCGTCGCGCGGCGCGCGGCGGTCAGCGCGACCGCGATCTGGCGCCGCTCGGCGCGCGGCGCCTCGGTGGTGCCGAGCTTCGCGAGTGTCTTCTCGCGGCTGCGCACGTGGCTGTAATTGTGCGAACCGTGCGTGCGCAGCTCGGCGATTACCGCCTGTTGGCGCGTGCGCTCGTCGAGGGACGCCGCGTAGTCGCGCGCCTGCTGCTCGCGTCGCACCGCGCGCTCGGTCAAGAACATGCTGTAGGCCGAGCCGCGCTTGACCTCGTACGTGGCGAGCTGGCCGTGGTCCAGCTCCCAGATCCGGGTCGCCACCTGTTCGAGAAAGTAGCGATCGTGCGAGACGATCAGGTACGCGCGTGGATCGCGCGAGACGTAGGTCTCGAGCCAACGCACCGTGTCGAGGTCGAGATGGTTGGTCGGCTCGTCGAGGACGAGCCAGTCCGGGTTTTCGAGCAGCGTGCGCGCCAAGAGCGCCCGCGTGTGCTGGCCGCCGGAGAATTCGCGCAGCGGCCGGTCGAGATCGCTCTCGACGAAGTCGAAGCGTCCCAGCGTCGCGCGCATCTCCCACTCCTCGGCCGCGCCGCGCGCCCGGGCCTCTTCGAAGGCCGCCCGCAGCGTCGGGGGACCGAACTCGGCCGCGTCCTGCGCAAGGTACCCGAGCCGGCGTCCGCGCGCGCGCAGGAGCGTCCCACCGTCGGGCTCGTCGCGCCCGACCAAGATGCGCACCAGCGACGACTTGCCGGCACCGTTGGGGCCGACCAACCCGATCTTCTCACCGTCGCGCACGACCTCGCCGAGGTCGGCGAAGACGTCGTGCGCGCCGTAGTGTCGCGCGAGACCGGAAAACCGCAGCAGCTCCATGGGCGACCTACGCCCTTCGCCGCGGCGCCGCGTCGGCCCGGCCGGTCGCTCGCTCTCGACCCCGACCGGTCGGACCCCTCAGGCGACGGCGACCGTCTCGGCGAGCGGCGCGGTGACCGCGAGCGCCTCGCTCAGGTCGGCGATGAGATCCTCGACGTCTTCGAGCCCGACTGACAGGCGCAGCAAGTCGTCGGTGATGCCGAGTTCGGCCTTGCGTTCCGCGGGGACGGTCTTGTGCGTCATCTGGGCCGGGACGCAGATCAGCGATTCGACGCCGCCCAGCGAGACGGCCAGGTTGAAGAGCCGCGTCGTGCGTGCCAGCTCGCAGGCGCGCTCGGCCCCGCCGCGTACGCGAAACGAGACGACGCCGCCGAAGCCGCGTTGCTGCCGCTTGGCCAGCTCGTGGTCGGGATGCGACGCGAGACCCGGATAGAACACCTGGGCTACATCGTCGGTCTGGGTCTCGAGCCACTGCGCGAGGGCGATCGCGTTGCGCTCGTGCTGGCGCATCCGCACGGCGAGCGTCTTCGCACCGCGCAGCGTCAGGTAGCAGTCTTGCGGACCGGGCACGGCACCGACCGCGTTCTGATGGAAGGCGATCCGCTCGAACAGCGCCTCGTCGTCGGTGATGACCGCGCCGCCGACGACGTCGCTGTGGCCGTTGATGTACTTGGTCGTCGAGTGGACCACCAGATCGGCGCCGAGCTCGATCGGCCGCTGGCAGTAGGGCGAACAGAAGGTGTTGTCGACCGCCAGCACCAGCCCCGGGCGCTTCAGCGCCGCGAGGGCGCGGATGTCGGCGAGTCGCAGCAGCGGGTTCGTCGGCGTCTCGACCCAGAGCAGGCGCGTCGTCGGGCGCAGCGCGGCACGCACCGCTTCGACGTCGGTCGTGTCGGCGAAGGTCGTCTCGATCCCGAACCGTTCGAGCTCATCGACGAACAGGCGGTACGTCCCACCGTAGAGGTCGCTCGTCGCAACGACGTGATCGCCGGCGCGCAGGATCGAGCACGCGCCGAAGATCGCCGCCATCCCCGAGGCGAACGCAGCGCCGAAGCGCGCGCCTTCGAGATCGGCCAGCTGCCGCTCGAGCGCCAGGCGCGTCGGATTCCCCGTGCGCGAGTAGTCGAAGCCGTGGTCGACACCGACCGCGGCCTGGGTGAACGTCGCGGTCTGGTAGATCGGGACGATCGTCGAACCGGTCGTCGCGCAGGGGTCCTGCCCGGCGCGGATCGCGCGGGTCGCGAAGCCGTCGTCGGCGCGAGCGCGGGTGCTGGTGTCGGGGACAGAGTGGCCGGACGATTGGGTCGGCATGAGAAGCACTCCGTAGTGTGTGTGTGATCGAGTGGGGGTGGAATCAAAAAATCCTCGCCGTCGGCGAGGATTTCCGTCTGAGCGACGAGCGCGTGCCCGTTACTACAAGTCGAAATACCGCCGACCGCTGGTGCGGGTGCGCATCATTCGCATCATCATCATGGTGCCGGTCGAGCGGGTCATTGCGGGGACCGTACCATGCTGCCCCGCCGGCGTCAAGCGACCGGCGCCCGCCGGAAGCGGCCCGGCAGCGCCCGCAAGGCGGCGATGAAGCGGCCGAGCGGCGGCTGCGGGGTGTCGACGGCCGCGGCCTCGACCTCCTCGGCAGCGGCGGCCAAGGCGCGGACGGCAGCCGACGCTGCGATCCGGTGCTCGGCGGCATAGGCGACCTGGTTGGTCGCGACGCGGTCCAGCGCGTAGCGGTAGTTCACCATTAAACCGAAGGCGCGCTCCAGGCCGTTCGCGCTAGGGTCACCCAGCCAGTTCACCCGGTCGGCGCTCGCGCCGTTGCCCAGGTGGAAGCGCTCGACGGGGTCCCGCGGTGCGCCGTCGGCGCGCTTGGCCGCCAACAGGTAGCGCGCGCCCAGCCGCAGCAGCGGCTCGCGCAGCTCAGCGGCGAGCGCGGCATCGCGGTGCCAGCCCGGCGTCCCCAGTGCCCGTCGCACCGCGGCCGGCACCGCCTCGCCGCGCGAGCGCAGCCAGGCGGCGAAGCCCGGCATCGGCGAGAGCGTCGCGAAGGTCCGCACCCGTGGCAGGTCTTCCCGAAGCTGCTCGACGCAGCGTTTGATCAGCGCGTTGCCGAGCGGGATCCCGGCCAGGCCGCGCTCGGCGCTGGTGATCGAATAGAAGGTCGCGCAGCGCGCCTGCGCCGGGTCGACGGAGACGGCGTCGCGGTTGAGGATCGCGCGGATCGCACCCGGCGTCTCCTCGGTCAGCGCGACCTCGGTGAAGGCCAGCGGCGTCTCGGGCAGCGCCGGATGGAAGAACGCGTAGACCCGGCGATCCTCGTCGAGCCGGTCCTTGAGGTCGAACCAGCCGCGCACGGCATGGACGGCCTCCGAGCGCGCCAGCCGTTCGAGCAGCGCCGCCGAGTCCTGCCAGGTGAGCCGCCGCAGCTCGAGCATGCCGACGTCGAAGCGCGAGGCCAGGAAGAGCCGCATGTCGTCGTCGAGCGCCGCGAACTCGCCACTCTCGCCGTTGGGCGTGAAGCGCAGCAGCGCCGCGCGCAGATCGACGACCAGGCGCAGCTCGCCGGGTGGCCCGGCCAGGTGGCTGAGGACGCGGTCGCGGGCCGGTTCGAGCGCGATCCGCAGCTCGGCCAGCGCGCGCCGCCGGACCATCGGGTCGCTCGCGGAGCGCACCATCTCGAGCGCCGCATCGACGTGGCCGGCGTCGACGTCGAGCTGGTCGAGCAGCCGCAGCACCGCCAGCAGGTCGTCGTCGCCGGCCGACGCAACCGCGTCGCGCACCACCCGCACGTGCTCGCGCGCAGCAAGATCGCCGACCGGTAGATGACGGAGGGCCTCAATAGACCGCTCGACCTCGCGTCGCATCACTCCCTCTAACCTTCGGCCCCCCGAGAACGGATTCGTAGGCCGGCATCGAAGGAAGGGCCCGATGATCGAGGTGCTGGACGCGATCGAACGCTGGCGCGACGAAGGCCAGCGGGTCGCCGTCGCGACCGTCGTCGGGGTCGAGCGGTCGGCCCCGCGCGACCCGGGCGCGGCGCTGGCGGTGAACGAGCGCGGCGACGTCGCCGGTTCGGTCAGCGGCGGCTGCGTCGAGTCGGCGGTCTATGAGGAGGCGCAGGACGCGATCGCCAGCGGCCGGCCGCGGCTGGTCAGCTACGGCATCAGCGACGCCGACGCGATCTCGGTCGGTCTGACCTGCGGCGGCACGATCCACGTCTTCATCGAACGGCTGGACTGGTGATCTTCGAACGGTTCGCCGCGGCGTTGCGGTCCGACACCCCGGTCGCGTTGGTGACCCGGCTCGACGGCGAGCAGGCCGGTGCGAAGCTGCTGGTCTTCGCCGACGACGTCGCCGGCGATCTCGGCACGCCGGGTCTGAACGTCGCCGCGGCGGCCGAGGCGCGCGCGCAGCTCGCGCTCGGCCAGAACACCCTGCGCACCTTCGGCGAGGACGGCGAACCGGTCGGGATGGAGGTGCGCGTCTTCATCGCCGCCTACGCACCGAAGCCGGCGATGTACATCTTCGGCGCGATCGACTTCTCGCGCGCGATGGCCCGCATCGGCAAGTACCTCGGCTACCATGTCGTGGTCGTCGACGCGCGACCGATCTTCGCCACCAAAGCACGCATCCCGGACGCCGACGAGATCGTCGTCAGCTGGCCCGACGAGTACTTGCGCACGGCCAAGGTCGACGAGCGCACCGCACTGATCATCCTCACCCACGACGTGAAGTTCGACATCCCCCTGCTCGAGGTCGCCGTGCGCACCGGCGCCGGCTACATCGGCGCGATGGGCAGTCGCCGCACCCACGCCAACCGCCTGGAGGCGTTGCACGCCGCCGGTATCACCGAGACCGACATCGCGCGCATCAGCGCGCCGATCGGTTTGGATATCGGGGCGCGCACGCCCGAAGAGACCGCGATCTCGATCGCCGCCGAGATCGTCGCCAACCGCGAAGGTCGTAGCGGCGGACGCCTCTCCGAAGGGAGCCTCCCCGTGCACGTACCGCGCTCGACGGTCTCGCTGTCATGACGATCGACGACTCGTTCGACGTCGACGCCCCGGTCGACCAGGTGTGGCCGCTGCTCAAGGACGTCCCCAAGGTCGCCGGCTGCATCCCCAACGCCGAGATCACCGAGGTGGTCGACGCGACGACCTACCGCGCCAAGGTCAAGATCAAGGCCGGCCCCGTCTCGGTCGACTACAAAGCGACGATCTACGTCGAAGAGTTGGATGAGGCAACGCATACCGCGCGGCTGCGCGTCCAGGGCGACGAGTCGCGCGGGCGCGGCGGCGTCAAGGCCAGCGTCGTCTCGACCGCGACCGGGCTGAACGGCAAGACGCACGTCACGCTGCACACCGACGCGCAGGTCAGTGGGATCATCGCCACCGTCGGCGGCCGCTTGATCGAAGGCGTCGCGCGCAAGACGGTCGCCGAGTTCGCCGCGAACCTCGCCAAGCTGCTCTGAACGCGGAGCGATGGACGCGCTCCTCGCGCGCACGATCGTGGCGCTCGCCGTGCTCCTCGCGACGAGCGCGCCGAGGAACTGTCCGTGCGGAGGCGCATGGGGCCTGCTCACCGCGGAGCCGACGCCTGGGATCTATACGCTCGCCTTCAGCGCCGGCGGGGACGACCCGCCGCCGCAGCTCGACCCTGCGAACCTGACGTTCACGCTCATCTCATACGACGAGCGCAACGAATTCGGACAGCTGCCGTACACGGTGCTCTCGACCGGCCCGTACTCGTCGCCTGGGTCGAAGCGCGTCGAGGGCACCACGTTCCGGGTGCAGCTGCACTTTCCGCACTTGCCGCCGAACATGTACACGCTCTCCGCGGGGACGACCGACTTGTCGAACGTCACCGAAGGTCAGACGAAGTTGAACCTGTACTTTCCCGACGAGAGCGCCACGCATCTCGCCGCGCTGCGCGCTGGGTACCAGGGCGCACGCGTTTGGCCGTACGGCGGCGTCTCGCTGACGTGCGAGGGCGCGCCGATCGCGGTCGGCTCCGTGCGCGTAACACCCACGATTACCGCCACTGGGCCGCTTCGTATCGAGCGGCTCGAGCGCCTCACCAACGGCACCGCGATGATCCACGACGACCCGGGGAACGCCGGTTTCGCCTACGAGGCCGTCGCGCCGCTGCTGGTCTTCGTACGGTTACCGGGCCAGCCCGAGTCGTGGAGCGGCGGCGGACTGATCGTGGGTCGGATACCAGGCGGCGCCGAGGGAATCCAGCGAGTCATGGCCGCTGCCATGCGGCGGTGCCGGCACGTCGAGCTCACCGTCGGTGATCGCTGGGATCTCGAGCTCGCCGTCGCGCGCCGGCCACCCGGCTTCAACGTCGCCCACTACCAAGGTAGCCTGATCGGCCTGACCCACGAGCAGGTCGCCTTCATCAGAGGATTCCCCTACGCGTACAAGACGCGAGCGGAGTTGCTCGGCATGGCGGAATGGGACTACGACTGGGTCGCCCCCAACGCGACGTACGTACGCTTCGAGGGCGACCGCGTCGTGGCGGTCCCGCCGCCGGTAACGATGCCCTAGCGCTGCGCCCGCTGTTCGCGCTCGCGGACCGGTCAGAACGGCGTCGTGAGGACCTTCGCTTTGGCGTCGGTTAGCACGGTCGTGCCGGGCGGGTGATGGTTGGCTTTGAGCAAGAACGCCATGATCGCTGCGTACTGCGCGGGCTTGAGGCTGCCGGGGGCGGTCGCCGGCATCTGCGTGCTCATCACGGCGTAGACCTCGGCGACCGACGGCGACCCTGACAACTGCCCGCTGAGCAGCGCCGGACCGGTCACCCCTTCGAGGTGGGCGCCATGGCAGATGCTGCACTCGGTGGCGTAGAGCTTCGCGCCCTGGGCGGCCTGCGCCACGGTGTAGGGCGCGGGTGCAGCCGCCGCGGCGAACGCGGCGGCGGCGAGCACGGCGGCGAGCGCCGCGAGCGGGACGATCGAGCGAGGCACGCCCCCTTGTACGCCGAGCGGGGGAGCTGACCATTCCGGCGCGAAGCGATCCGGCGAAGGAAATTTCCTGACCTTCGGGCGGCTCACGGCGGAGGCGAGTTTCCGCGCCGATGCCGGCCGCCACGCACTCGTCATTGATTACGGGGAGAATCATGTGACCGCATCCCTCTTCCGCTCCGCGATCTCGACCCTCGCCGCGGCGGCGCTGCTCGCCCCGGCGGGGGCTGCGTTCGCGCAGATGACTCCGCCCAGCGTCTGGCCGGTCTACGGCCGCACGGTCGCCGCGCACCGCTACAGCCCGCTCGACCAGATCTCGACCGCCAACGTCGGCACGCTCGCACCCGCCTGGAAGACCACCCTCGGAGCGCCGATCGGGATGGAGGGGACGCCGCTGGTCTCGCACGGCGTCATGTACGTCACGACCGGGAAGTCGGCGGTCTACGCGCTCGACGCCAAGACCGGCCAGAAGCTCTGGAGCTACGTCTACCCGCTGCCCACGACAGCGTTCCCGCACGCCTGCTGCAACTACGACAACCGCGGCGTCACGATCTCCGGACCGAACGTGGTCACCGGGACGCTCGACGCGCACCTGGTCGCGCTCAACGCCCAGACCGGGAAGGTCGTCTGGAACACAGCCGTCGCGAACAGCCTCGACGGCTACAGCATCACCAGCCCGCCGCTCCCGGTCAACGGCCTGCTGGTCACCGGCGTCGGCGGGGGTGAGTTCCCGACCCGCGGCTTCATCGCCGCCTACAGCGCCGCGACCGGGAAGCTGGTCTGGAAGCGCTACACGATCCCCGGTCCGGGCGAAGCCGGCTACGACACCTGGGGCATCCCCGGCGGCGCGGCCCGCGGCGGCGGCGCGACCTGGCTCCCCGGCGCGTTCGATCCCAAGAACAACACGCTCTACTGGGGCGTCGGCAACCCGAATCCGGTCTGGGATCCCAATGGCATCAAGGGCGCGGCGCTCTACACCAGCTCGATGCTCGCGCTGGATCCGGCGACCGGCAAGATCAAGTGGTACTACCAGTTCACGCCGCACAACTTCTACGACTACGACGGGGTCGGGCAGCCGGTGCTGGCCGACGTCCCGATCAACGGGAAGATCGTGCACGCGCTGGCGCACGCCGATCGCAACGGCTACTTCTACTTGCTCAACCGCGACACGGGCAAGCTGATCTACGCCCAGCAATTCGTCGACAAGGTCAACTGGGGTACCGTCTCGCGCAACGGGACGATCACGGTGAACGCGGTGCAACTCGCGACGGCACGCGCCCACAAACCGTTCGCGCTCTACCCGGCCGTGCTCGGCGGCGCGAACTGGGAGCCGCCCGCGTACGACCCGGTGCACCACGTCTTCTTCATCCCCGCGCTCGAGAGCTGGCAGACCGTCACGCCGGCGAAGACCGTCGACCTGCATCCGAAGAAGGGTGCGCTCAACTTCGGCGGGCTGCCCGGCGGACCGGGCGCGTTCGCCGGCAGCCTCTCGGCCTGGGACCTGACGACCGGAACGAAGCTGTGGAAGCACCGCTTCCGTTCGCCGGCCTTCGACGGTGCGCTCGCGACGGCGGGTGGCCTGGTCTTCATCGGGGAGATGGACGGCAAGCTCGACGCGCTCGACGCCAAGACCGGCCAGACGCTCTGGTCGGCGCCCACCGGCAGCGGGATCACCGCACCGCCGATGAGCTACGCGCTGGGCGGCCATCAGTACGTCACGGTCGAAGTCGGCCAGGGTGGCGTCTTCCCGATGGTGTTCCTCGCCTTCACCCCGTGGCTGAAGAGCGTGCCGCAGGGGTCGGCGGTCTACACCTACTCGCTGCCGATGACGACCGCGTCGCGGTAGCCCTGCCGAGGTCCGGCGTCCGATGACGGAAGGCACGTTGCTTTGGACGCCGGACCCCGCCGCGGTCGAGGCTAGCGGGGTCGCGCAGTTCATGCGCTGGCTGGCCGTCGAACGCGGCCGTTCCTTCACCACCTACGAGGAGTTGTGGCACTGGTCGGTGACCGACCTCGAGGGGTTCTGGAGCGCGATCTGGGACTTCTTCGGGGTCCGCTCCGACGCGCCGTACACCTGCGTCGTCGACCGCCGCACGATGCCGGGCGCAGTCTGGTTCCCCGGCTCGCGCGTCAACTACGCGGAGCATGCGCTTCGGCGCGAAGCGCAGGCGGGGCCGGATGAGGTCGCGCTCGTCCACAGCTCCGAGCTGCGGCCGCTCGCGACGACGACCTGGCACGAGCTGGGCGACCAGGTTCGCCGCCTGGCGACGCAGCTGCGGGCGCTGGGGATCCAGCCCGGGGAACGCGTCGCGGCCTACCTGCCGACGCTCCCCGAGACGGTCGTCGCGATGCTCGCGACGATCGCGATCGGCGCGGTCTGGTCCTCGGCCGCGCCGGAGTTCGGTGCGCGCACGGTGATCGATCGTTTCGCGCAGATCGAGCCCGCGCTGCTGCTGGTCGCCGACGGGTATCGCTTCGCCGGCAAAGACTTCGACCGCGCCGAGGAGATCGCGACGATCCTGCGCGCGCTCCCCACCGTGCGGCACGTCGTGTGGTTGCCGTATTTACATCCCGATGCGACGACGCCGCCGGTCCACGGCGCGCTGCGCTGGGAGACGCTGCTCGCCGGACCGCCGGTCGCACGCGACGACTTCGCGTTCGAACGCGTCGACGAACGCCACCCGCTGTGGGTCCTGTTCTCCTCGGGGACGACGGGGCTCCCCAAAGCGATCGTCCACGGCCACGTCGGCTTGGTCGTCGAGCACTTGAAGTCGACCGTGCTGGGACAAGACCTGAGCCCGCAGACCCGGATGTTCTTCTACACGACGACCGGCTGGATGATGTTCAACGCGCTCTGTTCGGCGCTG
>JBEKLD010000096.1:0-11311 GCA_050010375.1 Vulcanimicrobiaceae bacterium | reverse complement strand
TACGACCCGTTGAGGCCTGCAAGGCAAAGATCTCGCCGTCGTTGCATCCGGCATAGACGCTGCCGCTGGTCATCATCGCGTTGGTCGGTATCGCATGCGGCGCCTTGCACAGCGGCGCGGAACGCCATCGGGTAGCGCCAGTTCGAACGTTTATGCGTTCGACTGCGTTCCGGACGGCGAGGAACGGTGGCCCACCGAGTGTCGCCGTTGCATTGTCCCGCTGCCATAGGACCTTGCCGGTAGGCGCGTCGAGGCCTTCCGTTCGTACTTCAGGATGACCGTTGGCCTGGTAGAGTTCGACGACGACGGTGTTCTCATAGACGCCAATACCGTGCGGTCCCGCAGCTACTGTGGAACTCCAGAGCGGCGATGCCCCGCGCGCGTGGAGCTGGGCGGAGAATGACTGCACCGGGTGCGTAGCGCAGGCGGCAACGATGGCGGTCGACGCGAGAAGGCGATGGACGAAGGGAGGCGCCGGCACGAGGGGCTTCTTCGACGTGGCGGGACCCCAAGCCATTCGCGGACGCTCAGGAAGGATGCTGGACGACCGAGCCGCCGAGTTGGAGGTGCTGGGCGGTCGTCGTCACGTCGACGCCGCCGCCCGACGCGCTCAGCGTCGTCGCGATGCTGCCGCCGCGCCCGTTGGAGGCGCTCACCAGCAGCGAGCCGTTCTGGTTCTCGGTCACCGTCTCGCCGCCGGCGAGGTCGAGCGTCTGGCCGCGGGCGAGTGAGAGCGAGCGGCCGTCCTGGCTGACGCTGAACGAGCCGTCGTTGTTCATCGTGACCCGCTCGCGGCCGTGATCGGCGTCGACGGTCGCCGACTGGTTCCAGGTGACGCCCTGTGCGTTGGGCTGGGTGACGGTCGTCGCGACGCGGTAGCCACCGGCGACGTCCGCGCTGACCAAGTCGGGCTGCGAGGTCATGCAGTCGTAATGCTGGTTCACGCTCTGCGCGCCGTTCGGGCCGAGCTGCGTCCCGCTCTCGGCGATGTGCGGATCGCCGCTCGACGAGATCGTCACGTTGGAGAAGGTCTGCCCCGGCGCCGCGTAGCCGCCGCCATACCCACCGCCGAATCCGTAGCCGTTGCCGCCGAAGCCGTAACCGTTGCCGCCGAACGTGTTCCCGCCGCCGTTCGACGAGCCGGCTCCCATACCGCCGAGCAGCTGTTGCAGCGCGTTGACGAGCGAGCCCAACAGCCCACTGAGGTTCGCGAGCATCCCGTTGCCGGCGCCGTTGCCGCCGTTCGCGCCGGGGCTACCGCACGACCACCACGGCGAGCCGACGCCATCGCCGCCGCCCGGCCCGCCGCCGAACGGCACCGGGGCGGCCTCGATCGGCGCGGGGATGGGCCCGGCCTCGAAGTACTGGGGCTCGCGGTAACTCGCGGTCGTGGCGGAAAAAGGCGGCAGAAACATCGCAGCGCGTCGTCTCCAGAGAGGGGTGCAGCGCCCCTCCCTTCACGCGCCGCCGCGGCTGCGTCTAGGGGTGGCTAGCCGACCAGCGCGGCGCAGACGTCGCTGCGCATCTCGCGCTTGATCATCGCGATGACCTCGTCGCCGCTCTGCAGCGTCGTGTCGCCGTTGGGCACGACGACGTCGCCGCTGCCGCGGTCGACGGCGACGATCACGCTGCCGCGCGGCAGCGCGACGTCGGCGATGCGCTTGCCGCGGGCCGGGCTTTGGTCGGCGATCGAGACCTGCACCAGCTCGAGGTCGCCCCGGCCGACCCGCGCCAGCGGCTCGAGCACCGAGGCGTTGACCCGGTCGTCGATCATGCCCAGGATGATCTCGGTCGACGAGATGACCGTCACCGGGCGGTCGGTGTCGAGCGACTCGAAGATCAGCTTGTTCTTGGGGTTGTTCACCCGCGCGATGCAGCGCGCTTGCGAGTGCTTCTTGGTGATCACGCAGACGACCAGGTTGTCCTCGTCGTCACCGGTGTCGGCGACGACGACGTCGGCTCGCTGCACGCCGGCTTGCAGCAGGACGTTGGGATCGCAGCCGTCGCCGACGATCGCGACGTCGGTCTCCAGCAGGTTGGTCATCATCTGCGCCTTGCGGGCGTCCTTCTCGATGACGACGACCTCGTGCTGCTGCTTGATGAGCCCCCGGGCCAGGTACGTCCCGACCTTGCCGCCACCGATGATCAAGACGAACATGATGCTACGCGGTCAACCGTGCGTCGGGCCGAGCGGAGGCGAAGGCCGTCGCGAAGGCGGTCAGGGACTCGGGCGCGACGATCGCGTTGACCTCGTCGCCCTCTTGTAACACGTCGCTCGGGGCGGCGATGCTCACGCTGCCCAGCCGGCGGATCGCGGCGATGCGGATCTTCCCGTCGATCTCGACCTGGTCGACCCGCTTGCCGGCCTGGGCGCGCGTGACGGTCGCGACCAGCGAGGAGAGCTTGCCGAAGTCGAACGAGGGCACGCTCGCGTAGGAGACGTCCTGGAGGCGGTCGCGCAGGAAGTGCGCGCCGATCGTCGTCGGCGAGAACGTCTCGATCCCCAGCTCCCGGTACAGCTGCGCCCGGGGCGGGTCGTAGATGCGCGCGACGATCTTGGGGACCCGGAACATGCGCTGCGCGATCAAGGCGGCCATCACGTTGCGGTTGTCGCCGTCGGTGCACGCGACGAAGCCGTCGGCGCGATCCGCGCCGGCACGTTTGAGCACGTCGTAGTCGATGCCGGTCCCGACCTCGACTTGACCCGCGAAACGATTACCCAGGCGTTTGAACGCGGCCGGGTTCTCGTCCACGACGACGACGTCGTGTTTGTCGGCAACCAACAGCTTGGCGAGCGTCGAGCCCACCCTGCCGCAGCCGACGATGAGGTATCTCATGGGGCGACCTCGGGTTTCGTTGTCGCAGTCATTGTTCCCGCGAAGCAGGAGGCGGTATGCGCCTTGCGAATCGGGGGGTTTTGGCTCAAGCCGGTTACGGGGCGTAGCTCAGCTTGGTAGAGCGCTGCGTTCGGGACGCAGAGGTCACAGGTTCAAATCCTGCCGCCCCGACCAGCACCTCTCCCGACGGGCCGCCGTTGTTCTCACGATTCAGCCCCGCCGCCCGACGCGTCCTCCGAGCAGCGGAGCAAGAGTGCCGGAACCACGACCACTACTACGTGGGCGCCGAGCACATCCTGTACGCGCTCCTGGAGGAGCACGACGGCCGGATCGACGCCCTGCTCGCCGAGCGCCAGGTCGACCCGGCTCGGATTCATGCCGAGGTCAAGCGATCGCTCGGCACCGGCGACGGCCGGAGCTGGGAGGGCATCTTGGTCACCCCGCGCGTGCGCCGGATCGTCTTGGTCGCCGAAGGGTTGGCCGGCGACCGGGAGATCGAACCGATCGACTTGTTCGAAGCGATCCGGACCGAAGCCGGCGGGCTCGCGGCCGAGATCCTGAGGCGTGCATGGAACACCTGACCCAGACCCTTCACGACCTGGTCCTGCACTACGGCTACGCCGGCTTGTTCCTGGTCGTGGTGCTGGGCAACCTCGGCTTTCCGGCCGCCCTCGAGGTGGTCCTGACGACCGCCGGCGGCCTCGCCGGCCAGGGGCATCTCCCGCCGGTCGGCGGTCTGCCCGGCTGGGTTGTCGCCGCGCTGGTAGCGCTCGTCGCCGAGCTGATCGGTGCCTCGATCCTGTACGGGATCGGCTACTACGGCGGCTTACCCTTCGTCCACCGCTACGGCCGCTACGTGCGGTTCAAAGAGCACGAATACGAGCGGGTCCACGCCTACTTCGCCCGCTACGGCCGCTCGACGGTCTTCTGGTGCCGCTTCATCCCGTTCGTGCGCGGGGTCTCCTCGCTGCCGGCGGGGCTCTCGCGGATGCCCAAGCGCTACTTCCTGACCTACACCGCGCTCGGCTCGGCGCTGTTCTGCTTCGCTCTGGCGTTCCTCGGCAACGAGGCGGGGCAAAATCTCGACGCGATCCTGGCCGCGCTCCACAAGGCCGCGCTCTTGGTCTCGCTGGGCGTCATCGTGCTCGCGATCGCCGCCGTGCTGGTGTGGCGCGCCCGCCGTAAGAAAGCAGCGGCGCCCGACCTCGCGGCCTGAACGCGCGGCGGCCCGCTCCGCCCAGCCATGAACGACGATCGTTTCGAGCGCACGCTCGCGCAACTCCCCGATCTCCCCGGCGTCTACCAACTGATCGGGGCCGACGGCCGCATCCTGTACATCGGGAAGGCCGTCTCGCTGCGCAACCGGGTGCGCTCGTACTTCCAGGATTCCGCCGCCCACACATACCGCACCCAGAAGCTGGTCGAGCGGGTCGTCGACGTGCGCACGATCGTCGTCACCAACGAGGTCGAGGCGCTGATCCTCGAGGCCAACCTCATCAAGCGCCATCAGCCGCCGTTCAACGTGCGGCTGCGCGACGACAAACGCTTCCCCTACCTCAAGGTGACCAACGAGCCGTTCCCGCGGGTCGTGTTCACCCGCGTGCTCAAGGACGACGGGGCGCGCTATTTCGGGCCGTACACGAACGCCGCCGGGCTGCGCGAGCTGATCGACTTGGTCCGCATCGTCTTTCCGCTGCGCACCTGCCGCGAGCCGATCGACGGCAACCGCGCGCGGCCGTGCCTGCAGTACCACATCAAGCGCTGTCTGGCGCCCTGCGTCGGCTACCAGTCGGAGGAGGATTACGACCGGCTGGTCGACGAGGTCGTGCTGTTCCTCGAGGGCCACTACGATCCGCTGATCGAGCGGCTGCAACACGAGATGACCGACTCCGCCGAGCACTACAACTTCGAGGCGGCGGCGCGGTTGCGCGACCGCATCATCGCGGTGCGGCGCACGATCGAGGCGCAGAAGGTCGTCTGGCGCTCGCGCATCGACGTCGATCTGATGGCGCTGGCGCGCGGGCAGGGTCAGGCCTGCGTGCAAGTCTTTCTGGTGCGCGACGGCAAGTTGCTGGGCCAGGAGTACTTCGTCCTGGACGGGACCGACGATGCGAGTGACGGCGAGATCTTCTCGGAGTTCCTCAAGCAGTTCTACACCGCGCGCACCGGCGCGCGCGACGCCACGACCAGCCTGGATGGGGCGGTCGAGGCCTCGCCGCTCGCGCTGCGCGCCGCGCGCGACCAGTCGTCGCCGGTCGCCGAGAGGAAGCCGCGCGCGCGCCGGCGGCGCGGCTGGGAGGCGGCCGTCCCGAAGTCGATCCTAGTCGAGGCGCTGCCCGACGACCGCAGCGTGATCGAAGCCTGGCTGACCGAGATCAAGGGCCAGCGGGTGCGCATCCTGCAGCCCGAGCGCGGCGAGCGGCGCGACTACCTCGCGCTGGTGAAGAAGAACGCGGAGCAGAACCTGCGCGCGTACCTCGCGCATCAGGAGGCGAGCGAGTCGGCCTCGGCCAGCGCCCTGACCGAGCTTGCCACCGCACTCGACCTGCCCGATCCGCCGCACCGCATCGAGTGCTACGACATCTCGAACATCCAGGGGACGAACAGCGTCGCCTCGATGGTCGTCTTCGTCGAGGGCCGGCCGAAGAAGAGCGACTACCGCCACTTCACGATCCAGAGCGTCGAGGGGCCGAACGACTTCGCCTCGATGCAGGAGACGCTGCGCCGCCGGTTGCGCTACCTGCGCCGCGAGGCCGATCGTCCGCCGGTCGACGAGCGCGACGTCGCCGCGGCCGCGCTCGAAGCGCAGGCGCGCAAGCGCGAGCGGTTCCACGAGAAGCCCGACTTGCTGCTGATCGACGGCGGAAAGGGGCAGCTCGGCGCGGTCGTCGAGGTGCTGCACGAGATGGACATGTGGGGGATCCCGGTCGCGGGGCTCGCCAAGGAACACGAGTGGCTCTACCTGCCCGGGCAGTCCGAGCCGATCGTGCTGCTGCCGAATTCCCCCGGCCTGCACCTGGTGATGCGCATTCGCGACGAGGCGCACCGGTTCGCGATCGCGCACCACCGCAACCGGCGCGGCAAGGCGATGACCCGCTCCGTGCTCGACTCGCTCGAGGGTGTCGGCCCGGTGCGCCGCAAGCGGCTGCTGACGGCGTTCGGCTCGGTCGCGGCGATCCGCCGCGCCTCGGTCGACGAGATCGCCGCCGTCAAAGGGATGACGCCGGCGCTCGCCTCGCGCGTGAAGGCGGGACTGGAGCGCTAGTCCCTTTCGGGCCGAGTTCTCACGACGCGGCCTTGTGCATGACCCGGACCAAGAGCGCCTCCCACCAGGGGCTCTTTTCGCGTGCCGGGCTGCTGACGATATCGGCGCTCAGGAAACGGTTGAGCTGTTCGCCGACTCCGGTGGGTTCCTCGATCATCGGCACGTGGCCGCTCCACGCGAAGATCGCCACCTCGGCTTGCGGGTAGACGCGCGCGGCGTCGTCGATCCCGCGGAGTGGGATGAGCGTATCTTTTCGACCCCAGGCGAGGAGCGTCGGGCCGGTCCAGGCGCGCAGACGGGCCTCGATCTCGTCGGCGTGGGCGAGCTCGCGCAAGGCGGTGGCGTAGACGCGCGCGAACGCGCGGCGCACGCCGGGATCATCGGCGAGCTCGTACGCCCGCTCCATCATCTCTGGGGCGATCGCACGGTGATCGGCGACCGTGCGCTCCTTGAACCAGCGGATCGTGTGGTGCGAGGGGCGGCGATGGAGCAGCCATTGCAACGGAGCGGTGCCGAGCGCGGCGTAGACGTACCGCACGCCACGCAAGAACCCCGCCGGCGCGACGAGCACGAGACGGGAAAGGCGTTCGGGATGCGCGGCGGCATAGCGCGCCGCGATCGCACCGCCCAGCGAGTGGCCGACGAGCGCGAAGCGCCGTGGCATCGTGGCCGCAACGACGCGGGTCATCGTGTCGGCGAAAAAGCGGTCGTCGTACGGGACGTCGGGCCGGTCGCTGCGACCGAACCCCGGCAGATCGAAGGCGACGATACGCAGCCGCGGGTCGAGATGCGGGAGGATCCGCTCCCAGGCCGCCTCCGTCCAGTGGCCCAGACCGTGGATCAACAGGACCGCCGGAGCGCGCGGATCGCTCGCGCCGGCCTCGAAGATCGCGATCTCTTCGCCAGGCGCACCGAGCCGGGACATACGCCACGGGTGTGTGCTTCCGTTCACCGCATCGTCCTCCAGGAGACGTTCGGGGGCGTCCACCGTAAGAGTTCGACGCCTGCGAAAGCGGACCAAGCGCACGGTGTGTGCGCTGCATTAATTTATGAACAAAGAACCGTCACAGCGCCGAGGCGGCGACAGGCGAGGGAACCGCCCGCGACGGGAAAAGAGACCTCATCACTATCTCACTGAAGGAGCGTGCATGGGTTTCCTCATCCGAGTCGTGGTCAACGCGATCGCCCTCTACATCATCGCGTATTTCGGGCTGATTCACGGGATCGGGATCAGCGGCCCGCTGGGCGCGCTGATCGCGGCGCTGATCCTGGGCGTGGTCAACGCGATCGTGCGGCCGATCCTGATCATCCTCAGCCTCCCGCTCCAGGTGCTGACGCTGGGCCTGTTCACCTTCGTGATCAACGGGTTGTTGTTTTGGCTGGTCGGTTCGCTCGGGATCGGCCTCTACGTGCGCGGTTTCTGGGCCGGTTTTTGGGGGGCGATCGCGACCGCGATCATCTCCTGGATCCTGAGCCTGTTCACCGCCGGCTTCGACCGCGAACGGACCTGAACGCGAGCGGGATCGGTTCACGCTGGAGCGTTCCTCGGCTGGATCGGGTTAGGGGGTCGAAGTGCTGGACCCGTATCGCCTGCTGCGTCCGTGGCTGCACCGGCTCGACCCCGAGGACGCCCACGAGTTGACGCTCCGTGCGCTCGAATCCGGGTTGGTCCCCGGCCAGCCGGTCGACGACGACCCGATCCTCGCGACGACCCTATTCGGCCGGAGCCTGCCGAACCCGATCGGGTTGGCGGCCGGATTCGACAAGAACGGGCGCGTCTACGACCGGATGGGGCGTCAGGGCTTCGGCTTCGTCGAGGTGGGCGGCGTGACGCCGCGCCCGCAAGCCGGGAATCCGCGGCCGCGCGTCTTCCGACTCCGCGCTGACGGGGCCGTGATCAACCGGATGGGATTCCCCAACCGGGGAGCCGAGGCGCTCGAAGCGCGCCTGCGCCTTGCGAAGCGCGGGCCGCTCCGGGCACTCGGGATCAACCTGGCCTCGAACGCCGACAGCGCCGATCCGGCGGCCGATTTCGTCGGCCTCGCCGAGCGCTTCGCGGTGTACGCCGACTACCTCGTGCTCGACGTCTCGTGCCCGAACACCGCCAACGGCCAGGTCTTCCTCGATCCCGCCCGGCTGGCCGACCTGCTGGCCCAGCTCGCCGCGGCCTGCTGGCCGCCCGAGCGGCCGGCACTGGTCGCCAAGCTCGCCCCCGACGTCGACGAGGCGCTGCTCGAGCGCCTGGTCGCGACGCTGCTGGCCGGCCGCATCGAGGGGATCGTCGTCGCCAACACGACCCGGGCGCGTCCGGCCGGGCTCCACGGCCCGGCGGCGGCCGAGGCCGGCGGGCTCTCCGGCCGGCCGCTGTTCGCACCCTCGACGGCCCTGCTGGCCCAGGTCCGCGCCCTGACCGGCGGGAGCGTACCCCTCATCGGGGTCGGCGGGATCGCCTCGGGCGCCGACGCCTATGCGAAGGTACGGGCCGGCGCAAGCGCCGTCCAGCTCTACACGGGCCTCATCTACGAGGGGCCGGCGCTGGTGACCCGGATCAAGCGCGAACTCGCCGCCCTGCTGCGGCGCGACGGCTTCGCCTCGGTCGCACAGGCGGCCGCCGCACCGCTGGGAACTGCCGCATCGGCCGGCGTGTTATAATGTCGTGCTGGTCCTCACCGGACTCGCTCGCGGGGCTGAGTAGTCTCGACGGGAAGATCCGTGGCCGACGTAAGCAGGCGGAGTTGTGAGCCCTCCTAAAACGATCACAAGCGTTTACACGCGAACAACGAATACGCTCTCGCTGCCTAAGCTAAACACTTAAACAGCGACCGTCCGCGGGGGGTAGCCGGATCCACCCTGCTGGCGGTCATCAAATCCGGCTAGGACGCGGAGATGCTCCGAGAAGCGTCCGAAACTCAACTGGGGCTGCGGCACGCCTGATTCCTGTACCGAGAAGCTGGCGCGCCTAAGACAAAATCGGTGCTGAGCCTGGAGAAAGCGGCGGTCCGGCTTTTCGGACCCGGGGGGCGGCTCCCCGGCAGCTCCACCATGTTGATGCAACGTCCCAACGATTCCGAGTCGTTGGGATGTTGCTTTTTTTGCTGGACCCGCCTTGCGACGGACGCCTTGTGATACGATCGACCACGTCGATGCCAATCGGAGACGACGGCGACGTGATCGAGGAGCTCGTACGAGAAGTTCGGGCGTCTCACGCACGCGAGAACGATCTGAGGCAGGCAATCGCCGCGCACAACGCGTCATCCGATCCGGTCGAGCGCGCGACGTTGCGTGCCGCAGCCGGGTTCTTCGGTGACCTGGTGTTCGCGCTGCCCGACGGCGAGACCGGCCCGCGGGCCGCCTGGGTCGGTTATGAGCGGGAACGGCTCGTCCGGCCGAACCCCGGCGTCGTCGTGGTGGAGGAGACGGCGTCGCCCACCGGGATCCCGCGGCATGCGTATGAGACCCCGGTCTTCGGCATCGCGCCCGGCGTCACCGAACTCCGCTGGGATTCCTGGCCGCGCATCGATGACGCGATCGCCGGCTACCAGGTGTTCGGCGCGCTGCGCGCCGAAGGGGTGATCCCCCGTCATCTCCGGTTCCAGGTCGGGCTTCCGTTCCCGTCCAGCGCGCTGAACGCGTTCAAGGCTGACTTCGCCGCTGACTACCCGGTCGCGGAGCGGGCGTTCGAGGATCTGGTGGCCCGTGAGCTGACCCGGCTAACCGCGGCGATCCCGCCCGCCGACCTGGCGATCCAGTGGGATCTGGCGTACGAGACGCAGGACATCGAGGGCGTGCTCGCGTGGACCCCGGAAGGCGGATGGGAGCGGTTCGCGGGACCGGTCACCCGGTTGACCCGGTTGATCCCGGAGGAAGTCCTGGTCGGCTACCACTTGTGCTACGGGACGTTCCCGGAGTGGCCGATGTACGAGGCGCGCGACATGGGGCTGCTGGTGCGGATGGCGAACTTCGCGGTCGCGCATTCCGGGCGCACGGTGGACTGGCTGCACCTGGCCGGGCCGCGATACCTGCGCAGTGAGGACCGCAGTTTCTTCCGTCCGCTGGCCGACCTGGAGCCCGGCGACGCCCGGGTCTTCCTGGGCATCGTGCTGCCTATCGACGGGATCCCCGGGCTGCGGCGCAGGCACGCCACCGCATCGCGCTACCTCCCCGACTTCGGCGTCGCGATGTACTGCGGGTTCGGCCGCCAGCCGGGCGCGGACGGCACCGAGACCATGCGGGAGCACGCGCGTGTAGTCCGCACCGTCCGGGGCACGGACCAGCGGTAACACTGGTTTGAGTCGGGGACCCGGTCACCGGCGGGCTGGCCCGGCTGGCGGGAGCGAGGTAAGGAATGCGCGCAGCGCGGTCACATCGGTGAACAGGTGGCCGGTGATGCCGAGCGCCTCGGCGCCGCGGACGTTCGCCTCGCGGTTGTCGATGAATACCGCCTCGGCGACGCTGATGCCCAGGTCGTCCAGCACGTGCTGGTAGATCTCGGGGTGTGGCTTGAGCAGGCCGAGCTCGCCGCTGACGTAGCACGCCACGAAGAAGTCGCCGAGCGGGCCGTGCCGCAGATAACTGCCGAAGTCCGGACCCGCGTTGGACAGCAACGCCAGCTTGGTGCCGCCGGCCTTGAGGTCGGCGAGCACCTCGATGATGTCCGGATTGATGGACAGCCAGCTGCGGAAGTCCGCGGCCCACAGCTCGTGCACTCGGGCGTCGTCCCAGCTGGCGCCGACGTCCTTGGCGATCGCCCGCCAGTACGCCGCGACGCCCGCGCGGCCCTGGTCCAGGCCGTCCCGGTGGGCGAAGTAGGCGCGCCAGAAGGGCTCGCTGTCACCGTCAACCTCCGCCAGCTCAGCGATTACCTCACGGTCGGCGGCTGACGGGGTCAGCGAGATGACCTCCCCGTAATCGAAGATAACGGTCTGGCCAGGTAGCGAGATAGGCGCATTGGTCACTCAGAGAAAGCTACCGGCCCGCCCTGTCATCCACGGATGGCGGGTCTGCTGGCCAGGCGCCGGGAACCTCGAATGCTTCGTCCGGGCCAGGCCACGGCGGCATCGTCACGCCGATCGCGGCCAGCGGGCCGCTGCCGTCGGCCCGGAACTGGAAATGAGTGCCCGCGGGAATGGACACGCAGGTCCCGGAGCGCAGGGGCACCGTTTCCTGTCGGCCGGCTTGCCGCCGCCACATCTGGCCGTGCCCGTGCAGG
>JBEKLD010000095.1:0-11952 GCA_050010375.1 Vulcanimicrobiaceae bacterium | reverse complement strand
CGCGCAGCGCGAAGGTATACGCGCCGAGCGTGAAGCCGGGGATCCCCTTGATCCCCGAGGTGCCGCCGAGCGCGTCCCATTCGTTGAAGACGACCCCGATCACGATGCCGAGCGCGAGCGTCGCCAGCGCGAGCAGGTTCTCGCGCAAGCGCAGCACGACGAAGCTCAGCGCGTAGGCGACCAGCGCGGCGGCGAGCGCGCCGACGGGCGTTCCGAGCCAGGGCGAGATCCCAAAGCGGGTGGCCAGGACCGCCGAGCCGTAGGCGCCGATCCCGAAGAACGCCGCCTGCCCCAGCGAGACCTGCCCGGCGTAGCCCATGAACAGGTTCAGGCCCAGGGTGACCAGACCGTACAGTCCGACCAGCGCGATCAGCCCCGTATAGTACGATGGCAGCACCCACGACACCGCGGCGACGACCACGATCAGGACCACACCGATGCGGCCGTAGGCGTTCGTCAGGACATACCTCCAACGCGCGAGCGGAACAACGTTCTTTCAGGGCCGATTCTCACCGGCTGGTAGGCCAATCCCCCCTGGGCCAGCGTGGCCGGGCCACGATCGGTCCGAAGGCCGGGAATCGGCCCAGGGGGCCGGGCCGATCCGGGAGGAGGAACCCGCCCCCGGCGCGCATCCACACGGACCTTTCGTGACCGTAGGAGGGCTGCCGATGGAAGACGTCGCGCGCCTGAGGAATATCGCGATCGTCGGCCCGCACCACGCTGGTAAGACGACGCTGGTCGAAGCGTTGCTCGCGCACTGCGGGGCGATCCCGCGCCGAGGGTCCGTCCGCGACGGGACGACGACCACCGACTGCGAGCCGGAAGCGATCGACCACCTGCAATCCGTCTGCTGCGGCTTCGCCCACCTCGCCTGCGGGCCGGTCGACATCACGCTGGTCGACACGCCCGGCTTCGTCGACTTCTTCGAGGAGACCAAGACCGTGCTGGCGGCGGTCGATGCGGCGGTGATCGTCGTGGACGCCGATCCTGGCCGTGTCCCTCAGACGGCCCAGATCGTGGAACACTTGGAGATGCGAACGACGCCGCATCTCTTTTTCGTCAACAAGCTCGATCGACCGGGCGCCGACTTCGACGCCACGCTGGCCGCGCTGCGCGCCGCATACGGTCCGCACGTCGTCGCGACGCACGTCCCGCTCGGCGGCGGCGAGCGCTTCGGCGGCTACGTCGACCTGACCGCGCGCAAAGCGTACTTGAACGACCAGGGTCAGGTCTCGGAGATCGACGTCCCGTCCCAGATGCAGCCCGTCCTCGACACGCTGCGCACGACGCTGCTCGAGGCGCTGGCCGACTTCGACGACACGCTCTTGGAGGAGCTGCTCGAAGGGAAGGATCCGCCGCAGGACGAGATCGAGCGCGACCTGTGCACCGACTGTGCGCACGACCAGATCGTTCCGGTGCTGGTCGGCAGCGCGCAGGAGAACGTCGGGATCGGGCCGCTGGTCGACGCGATCGCGCGGCTCTTCCCCTCACCCGAGACGCAGCCTCGACGCGATGTCGACGGCCGCGAGGTCACCCCCCGCGCCGGCGGCCCGGTCGTCGCGCAGGTCTGCAAGACCATCAACCATCCGCAACAGGGGAAGCTCTCGGTCGTGCGCGTCTTCACCGGCACGATCACGCCGCAGACCACGCTGGTCGACGCCTCGCGCGGCGGGGCGCCGGTGCGCCTCGGCGGTCTCGTCCGGCTGTTCGGCAAACGCCAAGAGCCGCTCGGCGCCGCCGGTCCCGGTTCGATCGTCGGGCTGGCCCGGCTCGAGGGCGTCTGCACCGGCGACACGCTCAGCTCGCCGAACGCCGGCGTCCTGATGCCAACCGTCCCGCTGGCCGAGCCGTCGTTCGCCGTCGCGATCGCGCCCGCGCAGCGGCTCGACGAAGCGAAGCTCTCGCAGGCGCTGGCGCGGCTGATCGACGAGGATCCGGCGCTGCGCGTCGGACGCGCCGAGTTCACCAACGAGCTGCAGCTGCTGGGCAACGGCGAGGTCCACGTCTCGACCGCGACGGAACGGTTGGCGCGCAAGTACAACGTCGACGTCAAGACGCATCCGCCTTCGGTCGCCTATCGCGAGACGATCCTGACCGGCACCGAGGCGCACGCCCGCTACAAGCACCAGACCGGCGGGCACGGCCAGTTCGCCGACGTCAAGCTGCGCTTCGAGCCGCGCGAGCGCGGCTCGGGCGTGAGCTTCCAGGAGAAGATCGTCGGCGGCGTCGTGCCGCGGCAGTTCTTCCCGGCGGTCGAAAAGGGCGTACGCGAAGCCCTCGCCTCCGGCGGGCCACACGGCTTCCCGGTCACCGACCTGCACGTGACGTTGTTCGACGGGACCTTCCACGCCGTCGACTCGAGCGAGGCGTCGTTCAAGACGGCCGCCGGAATGGCCGTACGCGACGCGCTGGAGCGCCTCGGGACGGTCGTCCTCGAGCCGCTGACGCGGGTCGAGACGCACGTCCCCTCGGCGACGCTTTCGGGCGCGGTCGCGCAGCTGACCGCCAAGCGGGGGCAGATCCTGGGCTTCGAGCCCGGCGAGCGGCCCGGTTGGGACCGCGTCGTGGCGCTCGTCCCCCAGGCCGAGCTGAGCCGCTATGCGACCGAACTGCGCACCGCGACGGTCGGCCTGGGCACGTTCACCGTCCGCCACGAGCGGTTCGAGGTCGCGCCCGAGCGCACGGCCGCCGGCGTCTGAGCGGCGCCGCCGGCGGGGGGACGGCCGAGCGGACCGTCCCCCCGCCGCGGAGAGCTAAAGGGGCCGCCGTGCCCGGGGCGGTACGGACCGGACAACTGCCTCCCCTTTGGAGATCGTCCTTGCGTATCACGCCACCGCGCGCCCTCGTGTTCTCCGCCTTTGCCCTCGCCGTGCTCGTCGCCGGCTGCGGCGGCGGCGGCGCCCTCGATTACGGCACGACGTCGATCAACACGACCGCTTGCACCGGCTTTACCCCGGCGCTCGTCTCGCCGGCGCCGGGCGCAACGAACGTCCCTGATGCGACCAGCTCGATCGAGATTTCGGTTACCCCGAATACCAGCGCGCTGGCAGAGACGCCGACGGCCTATCAGCTCATCCTCGATGACAATGCGGGTAACGCGTACACGCTCGGCGCCCTGACGGTAGCTACCGGAGCTCCGTCCGGCTACACGTACCTGACCGCGTCGATCAGCGGTACGAACGCACCGCAGCCGCTGGCGGCGAAAGACCAATACTACATCACGCTCTACAACGTTTCGTCGACCTGCGAGCTCAAAGACTTCGCGACGTTCACGACCACCTGATCTCGGCTAGCTCGCGACGCGCTGGGCGAAGGCGGCCAGCGCGTCGCCGGTCGCCTGCGGAGCCTCGAACATCGGTAGATGGCCGACGTTCTCGAGGCAGACGTAGACCGCGCCCATCGCGTTCGCGACGGCGCGCAGCGTCTTGGGATCGAGGTAGGTGTCCTGCTTGCCGGCGACGACCAGCGCCGGGACGCGCACGTCCGCCAGCAGGTCCTCGCCGCTGACCCGCACCTGCATCCCGCGGATCAGCTGCGCGCAGCCGCGCGGGTCCTGGCAAGCCATGACGGCGCGCAGGCGCTCGACCAGCTCCGGCCGCTCGGCATAGAACGCCGGCGCGAGGTAGCGCGGCAGATAGCTCGCGATCGCAGGCTCCATCGTCCCGGCCTGCTCGAGCGCGAGCGCGAGACCGCCGCGTTCGGCGGCGAGAGTGCGCTGCGTCACGCTCGCGCCCGCCGCCGCGCCGCCGGCGGCGTCGGCCGCGACGTGGCTGGCGATCAGGGCGAGCCCCGCGACGCGTTCGGCGAACATGCGGAAGAACGCCAACGTGACGTAGCCGCCGATCGAGTGTCCGACCAGCGCCGCGCGCTCGATCCCGAGCTGATCGAGCAACGCCGCGACGTCGCCGGCGAGCAGCTCCATCAGCGCCGGGCCGTCGCTTGGCTCGGACTCGCCGCAGCCGCGCAGATCGACCCGCACGACGCGCCGGCCCCGCAGCGCGTCAGCCTGTTCGTCCCACACCGTGCGATCGAGCGGGAAGCCGTGCAGCAACACGATCGGCGTGCCGGGGCCGCCCGAATCGTCGTAGCCGATCCGGCGTCCGTCGACCGCGCGGATCACCTCAGAAGTCGCTCGGTGCGAGGTTCGCCGCCGGGTTGACGTCGGTGAAGATCTCATCGACGACGACCGTCTCGCCCGTATACGTCAGCCGCCGCACCGGCAGGTGCGTCGTCTGCGAGAGGAAGATCGTGCGCTTGGTGGCACCGTTGGGATCGCTGAACGCGAACGTGACGGTATCGACGGTAGCGCCGTTCCAGGTCGCCTGACCGTTGGTCAACGAGCTGGCCGCGGTCACTTCGTCGGCCATGTTCTGGAACGAGCCGTCGACGATCGTCCCGCCGCGCAGGTCGACGGCGCGGCCGTCGTGGATCGAGATCGTCAGATGGATCCCGCTCAGTATCCCACCTTGGTGCCCGCTGACCGTGTCGCCGCCGGTCCAGACGGCGCCGCCGCCGCGCCCAGGCCCGCCGGTGATGTCGATGCGGGCGTAGTGCGGCTTCAGGTACGCATAGTGATAGGTCCGGTCTTGGACGTCGGTGCCCTTGGTCTCGTGGACCTTGAAGTTGCAGGTGTAGCTCGAGATCTTGCCCCACGCATCGAGGAACGCGGCGCCGGGACCGCTGCTCGGCGCGGCACCGAGGAGCGCGATGCCGGCCGCGAACGCCAGCAGCGCGGTGCGGGAGATCGCCGTGCGCGGCGACACACGTGTGTTCATGACCGGGCCGGTTGCGCCATCCGGGGAGCGGTTCCTCCGCCGTCGCGGCGGTGCGCGCATGCTCCGCGGCGCGGTGCCACGACGACGTCACGCGGCGGTCTTCCTGCTGAAAGTTGCACGAATCGCCGATGAATGGTATAAGTGAGACAACTCCAACCGGCGGTCCACCGCCGGTACCGGCGCGCCCGTCGGGTTCACCGCGGGCGCAAGAAAGGATACGGTCAGAACTGATGGCCGCTAAGAAGGCTGCGCCGAAGAAGAAAAAGGCGCGTAAAAAGGCTGCACCGCGCAAAAAGGCGGCGCCGCGCAAGAAGACGTCTGCCCGCAAGAGCACAAGCAAAAAGGCGTCCCCGCGCAAGAAGACCGCGCGCAAGAAGACCGCCCGGAAGGCGAAGAAGTCGTCGGCCCGCAAGAGCACCAGCAAGAAGAGCGCTCCTCGCAAGGCAAAGAAGGCCGTGCGCAAGGTCCGCCGCGCGGCTCCTCGCCGCAAGAAGGCGTCCCGCCGCAAGAAGGCCGCCTAACCGACCTACCCCCACGGAGACGGAGCGCGTCGCGAGGAAGCTCGCGGCGCGCTCCGTCGTTTCCGAGGTTCCGATGTACCTGGATCAGCTGCCCGATCTATCCCGTGCCCGACTCGTCCGCGCCCGCGCGCGCGGCGTCGCGATCCGCGACGGCGAGCGGGCCGTCGCCGTCGCGTTCGTCGCCGACGGCACGCTGCTGCCGGCCGATACGCTCGTGCGCTTCGACGTCACCCAAGGCGAGGACCCCGAGCGGCGGCTCGCCGACGCGCTGGCGACGACCGCCGCGCGCGGGATCTGGTTCTACGGCGGCGACGAGGTCACACGGCGCGCCGCCGCCGCGCTCGAACTCGTCTTCCGCCCCGTCGGCGCAGTCTTCATCCGGCGCATGGATGCCGAGCGCACGGCGCAGATCGGCTTCCGGCCGCCCTCGCAGCGCGACCGGCTGACGCTGCCCGATCTCCAACGCGACCACGCGCCGGCGTTCCGCGCCCCGCTGATCGAGGTCGGCGAGATCGGCGGCGAGAGCATCGGGTTGACGCTCAGCGAAGCGCTCGACGCACACTGGACGGAGCTGCGCGCCGTCGTCTATCCGTCGCATCGCGGTCAGGGGCACGCCTCGGTACTGCTCGGCGCCGCCGCCGACCGCATCGAGAAGACCGGCCGGCGGGTCTGCGCCGCGATCGAGACGAGCGCCGGGCGCGAGCGCTCGGCGCTCGAGAGCGCCGGCTTCCGGCTCGCCGACTACTACTTCGTCGCGAGCCGGTAGGTCACGGTCTCGTAGACGGTCACGGTCGCGATCAGCGTGTTGACGTCGAACCAGCCCGGCGGTGGGCCGAAGCCGGTGCGCGCGTCCTCGACGAGCGGACAGCCGCCGGTCTCGGCGACGGCGCGGACGGTGCCGAGCGTCGCACCGCTGGCGGCGGCGATCGCGGCGGCTTTGCGCCGAGCCTCAGTGAGCGCATTCTCCCGCGCCGTCTCTTCGACGGTCTCGCACCCGATCAGCGGGGGGACGAAGCGGATCGACTCAATCGTCAACCCCGGATGCGCGCGGACGTACTCTCCCACCGCCATCCCGAGCTGGTCGAGTTTCGCGGTGGAGACGTCGCGGACGACGCCGCGTACGGTCGTCGGCGCGTTGGGGAAGATCTGCGCGCCTTCTTGGGCGATCGTCGGGTCTTCGACCCCGGCCTTGCGCAGCATCGCGAGCGCGTCCGACACGTCCGCGTTCCCGCGCACCAGGGCGACGAAGGCGACCTGACGGACCTGCACCTTCGCCGTGCCGCGTGCGCTGACGGTGATGCCCGCCACCGGCCGCGCCGGCGGAGCCACCATTTGCGCGCTGGCCGCGAGGGGCAACGCGACGAGGGCGAGCAGGACGAACGTCTTCACCATGACGCCGCCCCTTCGTCGCCAGGGCGGGACTTCCAGGCCGTCGGGCGAGTCTGTTTAGCTCCAGCGCGACTCGGCCAGGTCGATGTCCCACTCCAGCTCGCGGTAGACGTCGTCGCCGATCTCGCCGCGCCGGCGTAAGCCGACCAGCGCCGTCCGTTCGGCGGCATAGGCCTCGCGCCACAACCGGCGTTCGGTCTCGTGCTCCTGCGCGTCGTCGCTCGTGCCCGGCTCGCCGTCGAGATGCGCGCCGGCGTGGGCCAGACGCAGCTCGAAGTCGGCTTGGAGGCGCGCGGCAACGTCCCAGTCGCCGGGCCCTGCCAACTGGCCTTCGAGCGCGCGCAACCGGTCGCGGGCGGCCTCGGCGATCCGCATGCGGGCCAGGGCCAGCCCACGCTCGCGCTCGCCGGCGTCACTCTGCAACGCGGGTCCCAGGCGGCGCACCAGCCACGGCATCGTTAGCCCGCCGCCGACCAGCGTCACCAAGATCACGACGAAGGTCAGCAACAGGATCAGGTCGCGCGCCGGGAACGGCGTGCCGGCGGCGGTCGTCGCGGGGATCGCGAGCGCGGCTGCCAACGAGACGATGCCGCGCATCCCGGCGAACGCGACGATCACCACCGCCTGCCACGAGACGGTGCCTTCGCGGGCGCGCGCCCGCGTCGAGAGCTTGTACGGCACGTAGAGGACGACGAAGCACCACAAGAAGCGCACGACGATCAAGGCCAGCGTCACCGCGAGACCCCAGCCGATCAGCGTCCAAGCCGAGTACTGCGCGAGCCCGTGCACGATCCCGCGCAGCTGCAATCCGATCAAGACGAACGCGGCGCCGTTGAACGTGAAGAAGACGAGGTTCCAGACCGAGGCCGCCGCGATGCGGGTCTCGGCGTCGAACACGCCCGCGGTACGGCCGAGCAGGACGCCGGCGGTCAGCACGGCGAGCACGCCCGAGCCGCCGATCGCGTCGGCCGGCACGTAGACCGCCAGCGGCGAGATCAGCGAGATCGAGACCGCGATCACCGTGTCGCCGATCCGCTTGCGCCGAATCGTGAGCAGCAGCTTCGCGATCAGCCACGCGCCGGCGGCACCGACCAGCACGCCGGCGACGACGACGTAGACGAACTGCACCAGCGCAGCCAGCAGCGAGAACGCGCCGGTCGCCACCGCGATCACCGCGAAGCGGTAGATGACCAGGCTCGAGGCGTCGTTGACCAGGCTCTCGCCCCCGATCACCGCGCTGACCCGCCGCGACAGGCCGACCTCCTCGGAGATCGCGTCGGTGGCGACGGCGTCGGTCGGCGAGAGGATCCCGCCGAGCACGAAGCCGGCGGCCAGTGGGAGCCCCGCCAGCCAGTGGGTCAAGAGCGCGACGACGACCGACGTGCAGACGACCAGGCCGATCGCCAGCGAGAAGATCGGCCGGCGATAGCGCATGAAGGCGCGCGCGTCGGTCGTGTAGCCGTCGCCGAAGATCAGCGCCGGCAAGAAGAGCAGGAAGACGAGGTTCGGGTCGAGCGCGATCGTCGGGATGCCGGGGATCAGCGCGAGCGCCAGGCCGCCCAGCACGAAGACGACCGGGTACGGCACGCGCACGATCTTCGCCAACAGCGCCAGCGCGACGATCCCGGCCAGCAGGAGCGTCAGGAACCCGCCGATCACGCGCTCTCTCTACGCCGCCGGGCCTCGCCGGCGCTGCAAAGCCAAACGGGCCGGACGCCTCGCGCCCGGCCCGTTTCACACCCCGTTCGGTGGCTGGATCAGTGGTGGTACCCGCCGCCGTGGTAGCCGTTCCCGTGCCACTTGCGGTCGGGGCCCTGATAACGGCCGCCGTGGCTCCGGTAGTACGTCGCGGTGTTGTTGTCGACGTAGTAGCGGTGGCCGCTGCGCACGTAGTAGTACTGGTGGCGGTTGCTGTCGAGGATCAGGCCGCCCACGATGAGGGCGGCGCCGACGATAGCGGCCGTCGAGGCCGTATCGGCGGAGGCGGGGCGCGGCGCGCTCACGGTGAGCGCGGTCGCGACGGCGCCGGCGAGGACGAACGTCCGAAGGAGAGCCAGTTTCATGCCGGCCTCCTACCCACCCCGCCGCTCACAGTATCAGGGAACCTCGGCCGGTGGGCGCACGACGCCGAGGGCGACGGCGCGGGCGACGGCCCGTGCCCGGGAGGAGACGCCCAGCTTCGCGGTCAGGTGCGCGACGTGGGTCTCGACCGTCCGGGCCGAGACGACGAACCGTTGGGCGATCTCGCGGTTAGTGAGCCCCGCGGCGAGCAGCGCGAGGATCTCGTGCTCGCGCGGCGTCAGCGGTTCGAGCAGCGCCTCGACGGGCTCGGGAGCGGCGCGGCGGAGTTGTGAGGCGACGAGCCGCGCGAGGAGGTGGATCTCGTAGCGCGGGCCGGCCTGGGTGAGCGTCGCGACGCGTGCCTCGTACGCCTCGACGCGTTCGCCGCGACCGATCCCGCGCAGCAGCGCGCCCAGCTCGGCGAACGGCGGCGCCTCGGCCCGCCGCGCGAGCAGCGCGTCGAACGGGCTCGTGGCGAGCACCGTCGCGCTCGCACCGCCGTCGAGCGCTTCGAGCAGATCGACCAACTCGCCGGCCGACCAGAGCGCGACCGCGTCGGCGGCGTCGATCGGGACGGCGAGGGCGAGTGCGGCGCGCGCATCCGCGCGCAGCGCGCGCGCATCGGGGCTGCTTGCGAGCACGGCGAACAACGCGGCGTCGGCGCGCGCCACCGGGTCGTCGCCGATCGCGAGGGCCGCGGCGAGCGCCGCCTCCGGCGTGGCGTCGAGCGCATCGGCTCGTGCCAGGCTGCGGGTGGCGAGCGCGCGCACGCGCTGCGCGTCGCGGGCGTACCAGGCCGCGTCGGCGGTGCGCAGCGCCGCCCGTGCGGCACGCCGTGCGACCGTCGTATCGCCGTGGTGCAGCGCCGCCTCGGCGAGCGTGCCCTGCAAGGCCGGCGCATCCGCCCGACGCGCGAACGGCCGCGCGATCCGTTCGGCTTCGCGCGCCAGCTCGTAGGCCGCCGTCGTTTCGCCGCGCAGCAGCGCGAAGCGGGCCGCCCAGGTCAACGCCGACGCATAGCGCGGTAAGTTATCGCCGGCCGCGAACGCGTCGATCGCGGCGTCGGTCGCCCGCTCAGACGCCTCGAACGCGCCCAGCGCGAGGTGCGCGTAGGCGGCTAACGGCGCGACGGCGGCGCGCACCGCGGGGTCGTCGGCGGTGACGGCGTCGAGCCGCGCCAAGGCGGCGGTGAAGCGGCCGCCGATCGCCTCGGCCCAACCCGCCCGCACCAGCGCGTGCGCGCGCGCCGCGGCGCCGCGCGCCTCCGCCCGGCGGAGCAGGTCGTCCAAGCGCGCGGCCGCGACCGGCTCACCGTGCGCGAGATCCGCTTCGATCGCTTGCAGGCGCGCCTCGAAGCTGACGATGTCGTCACCGCGCGCGTCGGCCTCGCTGACGGCGCTCGCGAACGCCGCTCGTCCGTCCTCGCCGCGCGCCTTGGCAAAGAGTCCTTCGACCAGCGCGACGACCTCCGGGACGGGCTCGTCGGTGGCGCGGACGCGTGCCAGCGCGGCCCGCACGCCGTCATCGAGTCCGGACGCCAGCGCGGCCGCGGCGTGGGCGCGCAGGAAGGCGCGATCCGAGGCCGGGTCGCAGGCGCGGTCGAGGTGGAAGAGTGCCGGCTCGAACCGGCCGGCGGCGACGTACGCGCGCGCCGCGTCGGCCTCACCCCGCGCGACGTCGGTTGCGCCGAGTCGCCGCAGCAACAGGTCGCGCACGAGCGGGTGGACGCGATAGCCCGCGCCGACCGGCGCGACCAGCACCGCATCCGCGGCCAGTTCCGCCAGGCGCCGCGGCAAGGCGGGATCGGCGGGCGCGACGACGGCGGGCTCGACGATCTCGTAGGCCAGCGTCGCCTCGAGCAACGCGCGATCGGCGGGGTCCAGCGCGTCGACGCGGTGCAGCACCAGCTCGTCGAGCAGTGCCGGTGAGTCCGGCGCGCGCAGCGCGAGCGCCACCGCGATCGGCCAACCGTCGGTGCGCTGCACGAGCGCGTCGAGGCGCGCGTCGTCGAGCGTGACCCGCAGGCGGGTGGCGAGCGCGCGCGTCCGTTCCATGTCGAAGCGCAGGGCCGTTGCATCGATCGCGGCGCCGCGTCCCGCCGCGACCGCTTCGGCCAGGCCGACGTCGAGCGCGCTGCGCGTCAGCAACGCGACCCGCACGCTCGCCGGCATGCGCGCGACGAGCGCGCGCACGAACGCCGCAAAGCCGCCGCCCAACACGTGCGCATCGTCGACGACGATCCGCAGCGGTGCGTCGACGTGCCGCAATTCCTCGGCGAAGGTAGCGCCGAGCCGGTCGGGTTCGGCGCCGTCGGTCGCGAGTGCCAGCGTCAGTCGGCCGACGTCGGGACGGATCGCGCGCACGCAGGCGATCAGCGCGGCGGCGAACCCTTCGGCTTCCCACGGCTGCGCGTCGTACCAGGCGAGGTCGGACTCGCCGGCTAGCGCGTCGCGCACGGCGGTCGTCTTGCCGAAGCCGGGCGGCGCCTGAACGACGACCAACGCACGCTCGCGCAGCGCATCGGCCAGCACCACCGGGACGAGACTCGGCGCGCCCGGCCCCCGCGCGCGGTTGGGCATCCCACAGCCCTTCGCGGAAGGCGACCGGACGTTCCCGTCGGGATCGAGGCGCCCGACGCCGAACGGGCCAGCGATGGTAGTCCTCCGCGCTCTCGCGTTCGCTCTCGTCCTCGCCGCCGCGGCGAGCGGACCGGCCGAAGCGCAAACGCTCACGCTCCCCTCGACGGCGCCCAGCTCGTCGTTGGATATCCGGCAAGAGGGGGTCTACACGACCGCGCCGATCGTGCTCGACGACACGGAGCTCTTCCGGGTCGCGGCGCCAGGCAACGCCGCCACGGCGATCGCCGAGCGCGTCACCGTCATCGAGGGTGCCCTACAAGGGATCACTTCCGAGATCCAAGTCGGTAACCTGACCGAGACGGCCTACGATCCCGCCACCTTCACCGTCACGATCGTCCCGGTCGCGGGCCAGGCGGTCCTCTTGGCGGTCGACAGCCGCCACCGCGAACCGGTCCCGATCCTCACCGTGACGACGGCCGATGCCGCCTACAACCAGACCACGGTCGATGCGCTGGCCAAGACCTGGCAGGGCATCCTCAAGCCGGCCATCGTGCAGTCGCTCGTCCAGCGGCAACCGGCGCAGCTGCGGCTCAACATCCAGCGGGTCCTGATCGCGACCGGCGTGCT
>JBEKLD010000094.1:0-11955 GCA_050010375.1 Vulcanimicrobiaceae bacterium | reverse complement strand
CCGCGCCGCAGCCCGGTCAGCCAGGCGCCGAAGCCGGCGACGAAGGCGCGGTGCGGTTCCACCTTGCGCAGCGCGCAGCAGCGATCGGGATCGCGTTCCCACAGCGCCGCACCGTACGCCGCGGCCTGCGCGTCGAGCGAGAGCGCGGGCTGCACGGCCTGCGGCGCGATCCCGTAGCGGCGCCCGACGCGCTCGACCAGCGCGTACGTCTCGGGGAAGAGCAAGCCCGTGTCGAGATAGTAGACCGGCACCGTGCGGTCGAGCCGCACGACCACATCCAGCAGCGCCATCCCGGCCGGACCGCCGAACGAGCAGGCCAGCGCGACCTGACCGGGGTGCGCGGCCAAGGTTTGCGTGATGATGCGCTCGGCGCGCGCGACCACCGTCATGCCGGCACCCCGGCAAGCACGTCGCGCGCGGCCCAGTCGCCGAACGCTTCGCCGGCGCGGCGGCCGGCGCGGTAGGCCGCGAAGAGCGGCGCCAGCAGAACGGGGATCTCGGCGAGCCGGACGCCCTCGCGCCACGGCAGCGCCAAGCGCGTCGAACCCGGCGCGCCGCCGAGGTAGACCTGATAGCGGTCGGCACTCTGCCCGACGATCCCGATCTCGGCCAGATACGGACGCGCGCAGCCGTTGGGGCAGCCGGTCATGCGAATCGCGATCGGCTCGCCGGCGAGCCCAGCCGCGGCCAGCTCGGCTTCGATCGCCGTCAGCAGATCGGGGATCACGCGCTCCGACTCCGCCAGCGCCAGACCGCAGGTCGGCAGCGCCGGACAGGCCAGCGCGCGGCGCCGCACCGGCGAGACGCGCGCCGGATCGCCGACGCCGTGCGCGTGCAGCGTCGCCTCGATCGCTGCGCGAGCGTCGGGCGCGACGTCGGCGATCAGCAGTTGCTGGGCCGGCGTCGCGATCAGCTCGACCTCCGCCTCGGCCAGCGCCCGCAGCGCGCTCTTCAGCCGCACCGCGCCGACGTCGGCGATCCGCCCGCTGGCGACGTGCAAGCCATAGAACCAGCGGCCATCGCCTTGCGCGTGCCAACCGAAGCGCGCCGGGTCGTCCCAGCTCGGCAACGGGTGCCAGGGCTCGAGCGCGAAGCCGGCCTCACGCTCGACCGCGGCGCGAAACCAGTCCAGCCCGCGGTCGGCGATCAGATACTTGAGCCGCGCGTGACGGCGGTCGCTGCGATCGCCGTCGTCGCGCTGCACGACGACGATCGCGCGCACCGCGGCGAGCAGCCGCTCGGGCGCGACCGCGCCAAGCTCGTCGGCCAGCCGCGGGAAGGTCGTCGTCTTGCCGTGCGTGCGCCCGAGTCCGCCGCCGACGGTGAGGTCGTACGCGACCAGCGTGCCGTCGTCGTCGATGACCGGGACGACACCGACGTCGTTGGTGTAGAGATCGACGCTGTTGTCGCCCGGCACGGTGACGGCGATCTTGAACTTGCGCGGCAGGTAGGTCGGACCGTAGAGCGGCTCGTCCTCGACGCCGCCCTCGGCGTGAACCTGCTCGCCGTCCTGCCAGATTTCCAGGTATGCGCCGCTGCGCGGCGCGAGTTCGCGGGCGAGCTCCGCGGCGGCCGAGCGCGCGATCGCGTAGACGGGATGCGCGTACGGCCAGGCCGGCGCGACGACGTTGCGCACGACGTCGCCGCAGGTCGCCAGCGTTGTCCCGAGGTTGGCCACGATCTCGCCGATCGTGCCGCGCAGATCGGTCTTGGGGATGCCGTAGATCTGCAGCCCTTGGCGCGAGGTGATCCGGATCGTTCCGTCGCCGTGGCGGTCGGCTAGCTCGTCGACGGCGCGCCACAGCCGCGACGGGACGCGGCCGCCGGTCGCGCGCACCCGCACCATGAAACCGTAGACGCGCTCGCCGTCGCCGCTGCGCGCGGCTTTGCGCGCGTCGCGGTCTTCCTGCTGGTAGCTCCCGTGGAACTTGAGCAGGGCCGCCGCTTCGTCGCTGAACTTCGGCGTCGGCTCGGACAACTCGTCGGCGAGACTGCCGCGCAGACCGTGGCTCTCGGCCTTGGCCCGCTCGACGTCGAGCTTACTCATGGATCTCCTGAGAATGGAAAGAGCCCCCGCCATCTGGCGGGGGCTCTTCACGCTGATGCGACGACGCTTATCGTCTCATGGCGCGGCCGGCCGCCGGGCTTGCGAGCCCGTGGAACACCGATTCGTCATGAGACAACAGGCGAGGGACATGTGGACGGACCTTAGCACACGCCCAGCGTGGCGTCAAGGGCGAACGTCGGCCGCGCGGTCGGCCATCTGCTGCAGGTAAACGAGGTCGGACTCGGCCTGCCAGCCGTGCGGCGCGAGCGGGCGCCCATAGCGGAACACCGCTTGCGGCGCGGGCTGCAACCGCGCGAGCGCGCGCTCCATGCGATAACAGGCCAGGTTCAAGTAGTAGTCGTCCTGATCGCCGACGTCGACGTGGAGCTTGCCGATCAGCGAAGGTCCAATGCGGGCCCAGTTGCGCACCAGATAGGCGGTGAGGTCGTAGCCGTGGTCACGCGACCACAAGACCGCGCCGCGATCGATGCGCCCCGTATGTTTGTCCCACAGCTCGCGCGGATAGCCGTCGGCACCGATCGGACCCCACGCCGCGTCCCAGGCGTTGAACTGCTCGCCGGAACGCCCGTGCGAACCGCGCACGTACTCGAGCCGGCTCTCACCGCGCATCGTCTCGACTTGCAAGCCGTCGGCGCGCCGCTGCGCGCCGATCTCGGCCGGGTTCCACGGCGCGTACGGCTCGACGAACGCGTTCGCGTCGGTGTAGAGATCGCCGAGCTGGAAGCGGTGGAAGTCGACCGGATCGGGATACAGCCCCCAGGCGCCGTTGAAGTCGTCCGGGTGCTGGATCTGCAGCGCGAGCGCCTCCCAACCGCCGGTCGAGCCGCCGATCAGAAAGCGCGCCCGGCCCGAGCGCACGAGCCGAAAACGGCGTTCGAGGTAGGGGATCAGCTCGGTCACGATCGCGGTGCCGGCGGGGCCGTTGTTGACCGAATCGACCGCGTAGGAGTCGTCGTAATAGGGTGTCGGGTGCAGGATGCGGATCGCGATCAGCGCCGGCGCCTGACCGTGCAGCCAGGCTTGGGTGAAGGTGTAGCGGCTCTCGCGGCCGCCGTAGCGCGCCAGCCGGTTGCGCTGCGCCGGTGACGGCGGCGGCGCCGCCGGATCGAAGTCGAACGGTGGGTCGAGCGTGAAGTGCGTCTGCTCGTAGACGCCCGGATAGCGGCGGTCGCCGGAGCGCGCGTAGTCCGGCGGCAACAGCACGGTCGCGCCGAGATACTGCGGCACGCCCCAGAAGCGGCTGAGCAGCGCGCTGCGGATGCGCACGTGCACGACCCAGCGCGTGTCGCGCGGGACGGCGATCGGCGGCAGCACGCGGGTGAGGGCCAGCACGACCGGCGCGCCCCGCGCTCCGACGTGCACGCGCACGACCGGGCTGACGCGATTGCCCGGACTCAAGCCGAACTGTTGGCCTTCCCAGTGGTCCTGGTGCGCCCAGATCAGGTGCCCGTCGGCCCGTCGATAGCGCGTGTAGACGCTCAGGATCGCCTGGGCGTCGTAGTCGCCGGCGGGGATGTCGCGCAACGCCGGTGTCGGATAGCCGGGCGTCGCGGCGTCGAGCACGACGCTCCCGCCGGGGCGCAGCCCCACCACGTCGCGGCCGAAGAACGGGACGCTGGTGGCAAGCTCGCCGGCCAGCTCGCGCGGCTCCGGGACCGCGTGGCGGGCGAGCGCGACGTAGACGCGCCCGGTGACCGGCCCGCGCGCCGCGGCCGGCAGCGTGACGACGAAACGCGGGGAGCCCTCGGCGGGAGGGCCGGCCGCGCTGGGCGCAGCCAGCGCCCCGAGCAGGAGCAGCGCCGTGCCGGGCAGGACGTCGAAAGGCCGCATCGCAACGTCGTTGCTGGCAATATTCGTCGCGCTCCTCCGCACTCCGGAGCAGGGCGCGGCGGACCGTGCCGTGGTAAACAAGCGCCAACGGCTCTCGGAGCTGCAACTCTCCTTCGAAACGAGACGAAACATTGACGAAATCCGAACTCGTGCGCGAGCTCGCCGACGACCATGAGCTTCCGCGCAAGCAAGTCGGCGAGTTGGTCGAAGCGCTGCTCGACCGCATCACGACGGTGCTCAAGTCGGGCGACAAGGTCGCGCTGACGCCCTTCGGCGTCTTCCGTATCCGCGACCGGGCCGCGCGCATCGCACGCAACCCGCAGACCGGCGAGCCCGTGCACGTCCCGGCGAAGCGGGTGTTGAAGTTCACCGCCGGCCGCACGCTCAAAGAAGCCGTCGGCACCGCGCGCCGCGGGGCCGCGAAGAAGTCGGCCGCTAAGAAGGCGCCGGCCAAGAAGGCCGCCGCGAAGAAGGCACCGGCCAAGAAAGCCGTCGCGAAGAAGGCGCCCGCGCGCAAGGCCGCCGCGAAGAAGCGCAGCCGCTGATCGCACTGCGCGCGCTCGTCCGGCCCTAGCGGCCGGCCGGGCGCGCGACGCGGTCAGGTCCCCTTCAGCGCAGCGGGAGCGCGACGCGCACGCGCGTGCCGCCGGCCGGATCGCGCTCGAGGTGGACGCGGCCGGCGAGCGCGCGCACGATCGCGTACCCGTGATGGGTCCGTTCGGCACGCAGATCGTCGGCCGAGAACGGCCAGTGACGCAACCGGTCGACGGCGTCGACGACGGTCAGCGCGAGATCGCGCCACGACCACTCGACGCGTAGCGGACCCGGTGCGTGGCGCACGCAGTTCGCGACCAGTTCGGCATACAGCGTCTCGGCCGCGTCGAGATCGACGATCCGCTCCGCGCAGGCGGCGAGGTAGCGGCGAAACTCGGCGCGCAGCGGTAACGCGTCGACCGCTCGCGCGGTCGCGCAGGCCCACCCGTCGACGCTCTCCTCCAACCGTCGCCACGCGCGCGCGACGCGCTCGGACGGCACGGGTTCGCGCTCGAGGTCGGAGGTCATGAGCGTCTCCTCTTCCCCTGCAACGGCGGGCTAGCAGACTGCGCCGTTCCGGGCGCGATCCCTGCCGAGAACAGGTCGCGTGCGGGCCGCAGTCGTAGCCAAGCTGGCGATGCTCCGCTTCGCCGTCGCGGTCGCGTCGGCGCTGCTCTTGGCCTTCATCGCCGTCCCGCTCGCGGCGCTCTACGCTCACCTCACCCCAGCGCGTTTCGTCGCGATGGTCACCTCGCCGCCGGCGCTCGCCGCGCTGCGCATCTCGCTCATCACGACGACCGCCTCGCTGGCGTTGACCCTGCTGTTGGGGACGCCGCTGGCCTATCTGCTGGCGCGCGCACGCTTCCCCGGTCGTACGCTGGCCGACGCGCTGGTCGATCTGCCGATCGTCGTCCCGCCGGCCGTCGCGGGGTTGGCGTTGCTGTTCGTCTTCGGGAGCACGGGACTGGCGGCGCCGGCGCTGGCGGCCCTGCACGTGCGGTTGGCGTTCACCACGGCCGCCGTCGTGCTGGCGCAGTTGTTCGTCGGCTCGCCGTTCTACGTTCGCTCGGCACGAGCGGGCTTCGTGGCGGTCGAGCGCGTCTACGAGGACGCGGCGGCGACGCTGGGCAGCGGACCGTTGCGGACCTTCGTGCGGGTCACCATCCCGCTGGCGCTGCCGGCGCTGGCCGGCGGTGCCGTCCTGGCGTGGGCGCGCGCGCTCGGCGAGTTCGGCGCGACGATCATGTTCGCCGGGAATCTGGCCGGCGTGACGCAGACGATGCCGTTGGCGGTCTACCTCGGCCTCTCCAGCGGCGATCTCGACCTCGCCGCGGCGCTGGCGGTGGTACTGGTCAGCGTCGCGCTGGTCGTCGTCGCGGCGGCGCAATTCTTGGAACGGCGCGCGGCGTGATCGAGCTGGCGGTGCGCAAGCGGCTGCGCAGCTTCGATCTCGACGTCACGCTCGCGTTCGACCGCGGGGTCACGCTCTTGACCGGGCCCAGCGGCGCCGGCAAGACGACGCTGCTGCGCATGATCGCCGGTCTGGTGCGACCCGATGCCGGCCGCGTGCTGCTCGCCGGCCGCGCGCTCGACGACGGCCGCGCGCACGTCCCCGCCCACCGGCGCGAGGTCGCCTACGTCTTCCAGGACTACGCGCTCTTCCCGCACCTCGACGTGCTCGACAACGTCGCCTTCGGCCTGGCCGCGCGCGGCGTCGCGGCGCGCGGCCGGCGCGCAGCGGCGCGCGCCTGGCTCGAGCGGCTCGGCATCGCCGCCCTCGCCGGCGCGCGACCGCGCGCGCTCTCGGGCGGCGAGCGCCAGCGCGTCGCGCTGGCGCGGGCACTGGTCTGGACGCCGCGCGCGCTCTTGCTCGACGAGCCGTTCGCCGCGCTCGACCCGACGACGCGGGCGCAGGTACGCGGTGAAGTCCGCGAGACGCTGGCCACGCTCGACGTCCCGGTCGTGCTGGTCACGCACGACGCGCAAGACGCGTCCGCCTTCGATGCGCCGACCGTCCACCTGGATCGCGGCCACGTCGTCGAGTAGCGTCAGAAACGCGTACGGCGCCGTCCACCTTCTCGTCAAGTGCGAACGGCGCCGCGACGCGTGAGGGCTTGCGGCGTAGTGATACTGCGGGCCCCTCGCTCGCGACATACCCGTCCCGGCTGCAACCTCAAACCTCGCCGGCGGGCTCGTCGGGGAGGATGAGATTGTGCACCTTCCGGGCCGGCGGCCCGGACCGCATCGGCGCCTGGACCGACCGAGGGATCGTCGACCTGCTCGCCGTCGACCCCGAACTCCCCGACAGCCTCGCCGGGCTGCTCGCCGGCGGACCGCCGGCCCTCGAGCGCGCCGCGCGCGCCGCCGCCACGGCCGGCCCAGCCTATCGGACGGCGCGCGACGAGGTGACGCTGCTGCCCCCGATCCCGGCTCCGGGGAAGATCATCTGCATCGGCCTCAACTACCGCGACCATGCCGCCGAGGTCAAGCTCGAGCTGCCGACCTCGGTCGCGGTGTTCGCGAAGTGGCCGAACGTCCTGATCGCCGACGGCGCGCCGATCGTGATCCCGGCCGCCTCGAGCAAGGTCGACTACGAAGCCGAGCTGGCCTTCGTCATCGGCACGCGCGCCCATCACGTCGCCGAGGCCGACGCGTTCTCGGTGATCGGCGGCTACACGTGCTTCAACGACGTCTCCGTGCGTGACTACCAAGCGCGCACCTCGCAGTGGACGATGGGCAAAGTCTGGGACACGCACGGCCCGTGCGGTCCGGTGCTGGTCACACGCGACGAGCTCCCCGATCCGGGCAACCTGCGCATCCGCTGCTCGATCGACGGCGAGACGTTGCAGGACTCCTCGACGTCCCAGATGGTCTTCTCGGTGCCGCGGCTGGTCGCCGAGCTCTCGGCGGTGATGACGCTCGAGCCCGGCGACATCGTGTCGACCGGGACGCCGGCCGGGGTCGGCGTCTCGCGCAACCCACGCCGCTGGATCCGCCCTGGGGAGCGCGTCCGCGTCGAGATCGAGGGGATCGGCGCGCTCGAAAACCCCGCCGTCGCCGAAGGTTCCGCTTGACCGGCGGCCGGGCGGCGTGCTACGGTCGCCCATATGACCGCGGCGCGTTTTGGCCTTCCGGTTCGCAAAATTCTCGTCGGGCGCAGCCCGTCGGCCGGATCGTCGTTCGCGTAGCAGATCAGTAGCAGCAACCGCAGACGAACGCCCCGGCCGACTGTAACGGCCGGGGCGTTCTCGTCTCCACCTCCAGGAGTACCGTACCGTGATGACCCGTACCGCCACGACCGTGTGGCTCGACGGCCGCCTGCTCGACGACGAGCAGCTGCGGCTGCACGCGCTCACGCACGCGCTTCACTACGGCTCCGCGGTGTTCGAGGGGATCCGCGTCTATCCGACCCCGCGCGGCCCGGCGATCTTCCGCTTGCGCGAGCACGTCGACCGGCTCGTCGCGGGCGCCGCCGCCTACGGGCTGCCGCTCGGCTACGACGCCGCCGCGCTCTGTGCGGCGATCGTCGAGACCGTCCGCGCGAGCGGACGCGAGGCCGCCTACGTCCGCCCGCTGGCGTTCTTCGGCGGCGAGACGGTGCGGCTCAACCCCGGCAAGGAATGTCCCGTCCACGTCATGATCGCCGTCCTCCCGTTCGAGGGGCTCTTCCCGGGCGGCAGCGAGACGCAGCGGCTGCGCGCGACGCTCTCGCCCTACATGAAGACGCCTTCGCGCGCCTTGCCGTCGACGGTCAAGGCCGGCGGTCACTACACCAATTCGATCCGCTCGCTGGCCGAGGCGCAGAACCGCGGTTTCGACGAGACGATCCTGCGCAACGACCGCGGTGACGTCGCCGAAGGCTCGGGCGAGAACATCTTCGTCGTCCACGACGGCGTGCTGATCACCAACGACGCCGACGCCGACATCCTGCCCGGGATCACCCGCGCCAGCGTGCTGGCGCTGGCGCGCGAGGCGGGGATCACCTCACGCGTCCGGGCGCTGACGCTCGAGGACCTGTTGACCGCCGACGAGGCGTTCTTCACCGGGACCGCCGCCGAGGTCGTCCCGATCGCCGCCGTCGACGACCACACCTGGGCCGAGGAAGGCCCGATCACCGCCCGGCTGCGCGCGGTCTACGCCGACGTCGTGCGCGGCCGCCGCGACGCGCCGGGCCCCTGGCTCACGCAGGTCTCGCCACCGGCCTGACGGTACGGACGCCGAGATGATCGGCGTTCGTTCTCTCCGTTCCGCTCGCCGGGTCCTGGCGTGCGCGCTGGCCGGCGCGCTTTTGCCGCTGCTGCCGTGGCCGGTCGCCGCCGACGCGCCGGTCCCGCTCGCCTATACCGCCTACGACGGCTGGAACGCGATCCGCACGCCGCTGCTCTCCGCGAACGGCCAGGCCCTCGCGTACGCGCTGACGCCCGAGGACGGCGACCCGACGCTGGTCGTGCGCGACCTGGTCGGCGGGAGCGAACGGCGCGAGCCGCGCGGCAACGCGCCCGCGTTCGCCGCCGGAGGCCGGTTCGTCGTCTTCACCCACGTCGCGGCGAAGCACGACCTCGACGCGGCGAAGAAGGCCAAGAAGCCCGACGCGCAGCTCCCCAAGAACGGCCTCGGCATCCTCGACCGCAGCGCGAGCACCGGCGCCGAGATCGTCGACAACGTCAAAGTAATCCTCGTCGCGCGCGACGAGGGCCCGGTGATCGCGTACCGTGCCGAAGCGTCGCCCTCGCCTTCGCCGAGCCCGGCGCCGAGCACGTCACCCTCGCCGCGGCCCAGCGGTTCGCCGACGCCCTCACCGACGCCGAGCCCGGCCCCGAAGGCCGACAAGACGAAGGACGTCGGGACGACGCTGACGATCCGCGATCTGGTCGGTGGGACGCGCGTCGTCGTCCCCAACGCGACCGACGTCGCGCTCTCCGACGACGACCGGTTCGTCGCCTACGCGACCGAGACCAAGGATGGCCACGGCGACGGGCTGCACCTCTACGACGTCGCGCAGCGCCGCACGCTCGACGTGCTGACCGGCGCAGGGCGTTACCGCGACCTCGCGCTGGCGCGCGACGGGAGCGCGCTGGCCTTCCTCAGCGACGTCGCGAGCTACGCCACCGACGTCCCGCACGACGCGCTCTACGTCGTCGACCTGCGCGCCACGACGCCGGCGGCACTCAAAGCGGTCGACCTCGGGACGCCGGGTTTGCCCGCCCAGACGACGCCCAACGCGAACGGAACGCTCGCCTTCTCGCGCGACGGTGCGCGCGTCTTCCTCGGCACCGCACCCGCGCCGACGCCGGCGCCGTCGGGGACGCCCGAGCCGATGAAGGTCGACCAGTGGAGCTGGACCGACGACATCTTGCAGTCGCAGCAGAAACACGACGCCGATCAGGAGCGCAAGCGCACCGATCTGGCGGTCTACGATCTGGCCGCCGGGCGATTCGCGCAGCTCGGCTCGCCGACGCTGCGCACGGTCGAGCGCAACGAGAATCCGACCGTCGCGCTCGGCGAGGACGATCGCGCCTATCGGCGCGCGTCGTCGTGGCTCTCCGACGACGACCGCGACCTGTACGCGGTCGCGCTGGCCGACGGCACGCGCCGGCTGCTCGCGCGCGACGTGCCGTTCGGCGATCTCTCGCCGGCCGGGCGCTACGCGCTGACCTGGGACGCGCGGGCGCGGCATTGGGTCGCGATCCGCACCGCCGACGCGCACCGCGTCGTACTCGGCGCGCTGGCGCCGGTCGATTTCTGGTTCCGTGAGGACGATCATCCGCAGCCGCCGCAGCCCTACGGCCAGGGTGGCTGGCTCGCCGGCGACCGCGCCGTCTTGCTCTACGGCCGCTACGACGTCTGGCTGGCCGACCCCGAGACGGGCGCAGTGCGGTCGCTGACCGGCGGCGCCGGCGCGCGCACGCGCACGATCTACAGCCCCGTCCAACCCGATCCCGACGCGACGGTCTTCGATCCGGCCAAGCCGATCCTGCTCTCGCTGATCGACGAGCGCAGCTACGCCAGCGGCTACGCGCGCGTCGGCGCCGACGGCGGCGTCCCGACGACGCTGCTGAAGGTCGACGCGTTGGTCAACGGCACGCGCAACGTCTTCACCGCGCCGCTCCACGACCTGGCCCGGCCGCCGCTGTCGGCGCGGCACGGCGACCGCTACGTCTTCGCCCGCGAGACGTTCCGCGAGTACCGCGACCTGTGGGCGAGCGACCACGACTTCAGCGCGCCGGTGCGGGTGACCGACGCCAACCCACAGCAGGCACGCTATCGCTGGGGTACCGAGCAGCTGGTCGACTTCGTCTCGCGCGACGGCACGCCGCTGCGCGCGGTGATGCTCGTCCCCGACGGCGCGCGGCGCGACCGTTCGGCGCCGATGCTGGTCTACTTCTACGAACAGTGGAGCGATATGTTCCACGCCTACTACACGCCGGCGCCCGGCACGAGCCCGAACTTCATCCGCTACGTCTCCAACGGCTACGTCGTGCTCCTCCCCGACATCCACTACCGGGTCGGCCATCCGGGCGCGAGCGCGTTGGACTCGATCATGCCGGCGGTCGACGCGGCGGTGAAGACCGGCTACGTGAACTCCGCGCGCGTCGGAATCGCCGGCCACTCCTGGGCGGCCTACCAGATCAATTACCTGCTGACCAAGACCCATCGCTTCCGCGCCGCCGAGGCGGGCGCGGCGGTCGACGACATGTTCAGCGCCTACGGCGGGATTCGCCTCGAGAGCGGGATCGTGCGCGAGTCGCAGTACGAGCGCACGCAGTCGCGGATCGGCGCGACGCCCTGGGACCGCCCCGATCTCTACCTCGAGAACTCGGGGCTGTTCGGGATTCGCAACGTCACCACGCCCTACCTGACGATCCACAACGATCTCGACGGCGCGGTCCCGCAGTTCGAGGGGATCGAGTACGCCACCGCGATGCGTCGCTTGGGCAAGGTCGCGTACCTGTTCTCGTTCGACGGCGAAGATCACAACTTGCGCGGCCGCGAGCAGCAGAAGTGGTGGACGGTGCACCTCGACCAGTGGTTCGACTACTGGCTGCGCGGCGCGCAACGACCGGCCTGGTTCGACGGCGTCGACTACTTGCACCGCGGCGAGCTGGACGTCCACCCGCTCTACGGCGAGCCGGACTAACACGCCGGCGCGGTGACGCGGCATCTCCTGCTGGCCGCCGTCCTGACCGCGCTCGCCGGCTGCGGTGGCTCTGCCGCGCAGCCTCTGCCGCCCGACGAGCTGCGGCTGGCGATCTCGACCGAGCCGCACTCGCTCGATCCGATCTTGTCCGAGTCGATCCAAGACAACGAGATCGACCGGCTGATCTTCGACCCGCTGATCGCCTGCGACGCGCAAGGCACGCCGGTTCCGGCGCTGGCGATCGCGGTGCCGACGCGCGCCAACGGCGGGATCTCGGCCGACGGACTGCGCATCACCTACCGGCTGCGGCACGGCGTGCGCTGGCAAAATGGCACGCCGTTCACCAGCGCCGACGTGCTGGCGTCGTACCGCGCGGTGATGGACG
>JBEKLD010000093.1:0-11985 GCA_050010375.1 Vulcanimicrobiaceae bacterium | reverse complement strand
TCGCGCTCGTCCTCCCACCGCTCGACGGACGCCCGCCGGCCCGCGTCGACCTCGTGCTGGACGCGCCGCGCGAGGTCGTCGCCGGCGCACCCTTCGGCTTCGAGGCGTGCTGCACGCTCGCCGACCCGGTCCAATCGCTGACCCTGCGCCTTGCCGGCCGCGCCGGGCTCGCGTACGTTGCCGGCTCGACGGTGCTCGACGGGGTCGCGCTGCTCGACCGGGGTGGGACTTCGCCGCTGGCGGGCGCGGGGCTCGTCCTGCGCGCGCTCGCGCCGGCGACGACGCTGCGCGTGCGCTGCGCCTTCGTCGCCGACGCTGTCGTCGCGAACAACGCACTCGAACTCGCGCTCGAGGTCGACGGCGAAGCCCGACCGCCCGCCTCGCTCCCACTCGCCGTCACCGGCTGTGACGGCTTCGCGGCGCGACCGTCTCACCTCGCGTATCACGTTGAAGCTTGCGCGCTCCCGTCGCCAGCCGCGCCGAACGTGGCGTCCGAGGCCGCGCCGGAGCCGTACGAAGCGGCGTTCGTCTTCGCCGCCGACCTCGACGACACGCGCCGCGAGTTGCTGGCGCGCGCGCTCCGCGGCGCGGGCGACGGTCTGGCGAGTCACCTGTTGGCGCTGCGCGCCCTCTTCCCGGCTAGCGAAGCGTCCGGCGACACCGCCGTCGCGGCGGCGCTCGGCGTCGCCGGCGAGGCCTCGGCCGACGTCTTCGACCGCCTCTACGTGAAGTTGCGCATCCCCGGCTTCGAGCCCGCCGGCGAGGATCTCGAGGACGCGCCGCTGCGCGCCGCGCTGGACGCGCTCTGCGTGCGACTGCTCGCCGCACCGGCCGCCGACGACCGCGACGATGGCGGCGCGAGCGTCGTCGTCCCGCGCGAGGTCGTGCGCGCCGCTCAGGTAGCGCTGGCGTACGAACCCTACGGCGCGCCCGAGGTCGTGCGTTTCTTGCTGGCCTTGGTCCCCGATCGATCGGAAGACGCGCTCCTGGCCTCGGCGCTCGGGCGCTGGGTTCGGGCCGCTCGCGCCGCGTTGACGGACGCCGCGCGGAACGGTCCGCGCGCCTACGACGACGCGCTGGCGCGCGGTGTCGTGGACGGGGAGCTCGACGATGCGCGCGCGGGACTGCTCGCGGCCCTGCGCGCGCGCGTCGCCTGCGCCGGAGCGGTCGGATGACGCTCGAGGTGCCGACGCTTCTGGCGTTCCTCGGGACGGCGCTCACGGCGGTCGCGATCCTCGCGCCGCGCAAGATGCCCGCCCCGCTCCCCGATTCGCTCGCGGTCGCCGCCCCGGTGCTCGCGCCGCGCGACGCCTGGCGGCCGGTCTACGCCCCGAGCGCGGAGCCCAGCCTGCCGCCGGTCACGCCGCCCACGCCGAACTGGCCGGAGTTGGTCGATCCGCGCGCGGCCGGCGTCGACCCGACGACGCGGCGCGCGCTGATCGACGCGCTCGGCAGCGTGCGCGCCGAGTGGGCGCGTGCGCTCTTGCAGCGTGCCCTCGACGACGAGTCGGAGCCGGTCCTGCGCGAAGCGATCCGAAGCTACTTGCGCTCGTAGAGGCCGACGATCTCGCCCTTGGCCAAGACGTGCGCGTTCGAGACGAACTTGAACTTCGCGTAGCTGGTCGTCTTGTCGAGCCCGAGCTTGGGGACGTCGAGCGCGTAGACGACGAGGTGGTAGTGATGGACGCCGTGGCCGGGCGGCGGGCAGGGACCGCCGTAGGCGGTCTCACCGAAGTCGGTCGTGCCGTGCGTCGCGCCGACGCCGGCCCGCGCATCGGCGCCCGCATTCTCGGCCAGCGACGTAACGCTCGCGGGGATGTCGAACAGCACCCAGTGCACGAAACCGACCCCGGTCGGTGCGTCCGGGTCCCAGATCGTGATCGCGTAGGATTTGGTGCCGGCCGGCGCGCCCGACCAAGCCAGGTCGGGGCTGCGGTTCCCGCCGGTGCAGCCGAAGCCTGAGAACACCGCCGAGTCCGGAACCGTCCGGCCGTCCTTGAACACCGCGCTCGTCAGAGCGAGCGCCGTCTGCGTTGTTTCCATGGCCCCGAGTGTACCCGAAACGGGGCCGAGCCGCTACGCGCTCTGGTCCTTCGGGCGCTCGGCGAAGATCAGCGTCGGCTGTTCCTTCTTCTCGACGACTTCCTTGTTGATGACGCACTTCTTCACGCCGGTGAGCGAGGGCAGGTCGTACATCACGTCGAGCATGATCTCTTCGAGGATCGAACGCAGGCCGCGGGCGCCGGTCTTGCGCGACTGCGCCTTGATCGCGATCGCGATCAGCGCCTCTTTGGTGAAGGTCAGCTCGACGCCGTCCATCCCCATGATCTTCTGGAACTGGCGGACCAGCGCGTTGCGCGGCTCGACCAGGATCCGGCGCAGCGCCAGCTCGTCGAGCGCGTCGAGCGTCACGACGATCGGCAGGCGGCCGATGAACTCCGGGATCAGGCCGAAGCGGAGCAGATCCTCGGGCATGAGCTGCTGCAGGAGCTTGGCCTGGCGGGCATCCTTCTTCGACTCGGGGTTGGCGCGGAAGCCCAGCGAGTTAGACGCCACGCGCCCCTCGATGATCTTCTCCAGCCCGTCGAACGCGCCGCCGCAGATGAACAGCACGTTGGTCGTGTCGATCTGGATGAACTCCTGGTGCGGGTGCTTGCGGCCGCCCTGCGGGGGCACGTTGGCCGTCGTCCCTTCCAAAATCTTGAGCAGCGCCTGCTGGACGCCCTCACCGCTCACGTCACGCGTGATCGACGGGTTCTCGCTCTTGCGTGCGATCTTGTCGATCTCGTCGATGTAGACGATGCCCTTCTCGGCGCGCTTGACGTCGTAGTCGGCGGCCTGGATGAGCTTGAGCAGGATGTTCTCGACGTCCTCACCGACGTAGCCGGCCTCGGTCAGCGAGGTCGCGTCGGCCATCGCCAGCGGCACGTCGAGGATCTTCGCCAGCGTCTGGGCGAGGTAGGTCTTCCCACTGCCGGTCGGGCCGACCAACAGGATGTTGCTCTTCTGGAGCTCGACTTCTTCGGGGCTGCCGGTCGCGGCGGTCCCGTTCACTCGCTTGTAGTGGTTGTAGACCGCGACGGCCAACGACTTCTTCGCCCGCTCCTGACCGATCACGTACTGGTTCAGGATGTGGTTGATCTCTTTGGGCTTCGGGATGTTCCGCAGCCGCAGGTTCTCATCGACGTTCTTGTAGAGCTCTTCCTCGATGATCTCGTTGCAGAGCTCGATGCACTCATCGCAGATGTAGACACCCGGGCCCGCGATCAACTTGCGCACCTGCTCCTGCGACTTGCCGCAGAAGCTGCACTTCAGCTGACCTTTCTCGTCCCCGAAACGAAACATGCGTTGGCCTTAGAGGTTCTGGGTGTTGGGTGCGACCGTCCGGTTCTCTTTGGTGAACACCTGGTCGACGATCCCGTATTCCTGGGCTTCCTGGGAGGTCATGTAGTAGTCGCGTTCGATGTCCTTGAGGATCTTGTCGATGGTCTGCTTGGTGGTCTGCTCGTAGATACCCGCCAGGGTCCGCCGCGTCGCGATCAGGTCCCGAGCATGGATTTCGATGTCGGTGGCCTGGCCACCCACCTGCTGGACCCACGGCTGGTGGATCAGAATCTTGGCATAGGGCAGGGCGAAGCGCTTCCCGGCCGCTCCCCCCGTCAGGAGGATCGAGGCCATCGAGGCGGCCATCCCGGCGCAGATCGTCGCCACGTCCGGCTTGATCAGCTGCATCGTGTCGTAGATCGCCAGTCCCGCGGTCACCGAGCCGCCCGGGCTGTTGACGTACATGTCGATGTCTTTATCGGCATCCTCGCGCTCGAGGAAGAGGAGCTGCGCGATCACGAGCGAGGCCATGCCGTCGTCGATCGGCCCGTGGACGAAGACGATCCGCTCTTTGAGGAGGCGCGAGTAGATGTCGTACGCGCGTTCTCCGCGTGCGCTCTGCTCGACGACCATCGGTACTAGATGTCCCATATGCGCCTCCCGTGACCTACTCGGGTGCGACTTCAGTTGCGGGGATGCGCTTCGCCTGCTCGATCAGGCGGTCGATGGTCTTCGTGCGGATGATACCGTCGATCATCGCCCCGACGTTGGACTGCAGGGCCTGCACGATCCGCTCGCGCGGCTGGCCGTACTGGGTGGCGAGGGCGTCCAATTCGGCCTCGACGTCGGCCTCGGTCGCTCGGATCCCCTCTTTCTTCGCGATCGCCTCGACCAGCAGGGTCGTCTTGACCCGCTGTTCGGCCTCGGTTCGGAAGGAGTCGCGGATCTCGGCTTCCGTCCGACCGCTCTGCAGCACGTAGTCCTCCCACGGGACCCCGGCCCGGGCGATGTACTGCTTGGAGTCCTGCAGGAGCCCGTCCAGCTCTCGATCGACCAGCACCTCGGGCAACGGAAACTCGTTCGCGGCGACGATCGCCTCGAGCAGTTGGCTCGACATCTGGCGCCGCCCCTTCGTCTTGACCTGCTCGTCGAGCCGGCGCCGGACGTCGGCCCGCAGCTCCTCGAGCGTCTCCAGCCGCGAGACTCGCTTGGCCAGCTCGTCGTCGAGCGGCGGCAGTTCGGGCTCCTTGACCTCGTGGACGGTGATGGTGAAGACCGCGTCCTTGCCGGCCAGGTCGGGATTGCCGTAGGGGTCCGGGAATTTCGCCGCGACCTCCTTCGTCTCACCGGCCCGCATCCCGACGATCCCGGCCGCGAAACCGGGGATGAAGTGCTCCTCGCGGACCTCGGTCTCCTGACCCTGCGCGGTCCCACCCTCGAACGGCACGCCGTCGACCTTTCCTTCATAGTCGATCGTCACGACGTCCTCGAGCCGGGCGGCGCGGTCGACCGGAACCAGGATCGCGGCGCTGCGGCGGAGCTGTGCGAGCGTGCGCTCGAGGTCTTCGTCGCTGGCCGTCTCGGGGACGTCGGTTACCTCGACGCCCAGATAGTCGTGCGGTTCGATCGGCGGGCGCACGGCGATGACCGCCTTGAACTTCGGCGGCCCGCCCGCCTCGTCGTCGACCAAGTCGACGGCCGGCTGCGCCAGCGGTTCGAGGTGATGCTCTTCGAGCGCGGCGCGATACTTCGTGGCGAGCAAATCTTCGAGCGCGCGGTCGACGATGCGGCCCGTCCCGTAGGTGTTCTCGAAGACTTTCCGCGGCACTTTGCCCGGCCGGAAGCCGGGCACTTTCGCGTTGCGCGCCAGTTGGCGGAACGCAGCATCTTGCGCGGCCCGGTATTCTTCCGCGGTAATGCTGATCTCGAGCTCGACGCGGGTCGGGTCGAGCGGTTTCAGCGTCGAGGGCACGGGTGCGGCGGAACCTCCGGAAGCTCGGACGGCGGGCAAGCGCCCGCCGTCGATTCGATGAACACGAGAATTGAAGACTGGACTGGAGCGGAAGACGAGATTTGAACTCGCGACCCTCGCCTTGGCAAGGCGATGCTCTACCGCTGAGCTACTTCCGCGAGGCCGCCCCACCCTTCGTGGCACTCACCCCGAACCCTGGGAGTGTACCGGCTCCGCCAGCCCCTCGTCAACACCGAAGGGGACCCCACGCGGAGCGGAGGGACGCAAAGCGTCCCGAGCACCGCCACGGATTCGCCGAAGGCGAATCCTGATGGGCACGCTGAGACTCGAACTCAGATGGGTCGCCCCACGGGAACCTAAATCCCGCGCGTCTACCGATTCCGCCACGTGCCCCCGAGAGGAGCGTTTCGCCCCGGGCGGCGGCGGCACCGCCCGGGGCGCGTCGACGCTAGGTCAGGGTGAAATGCAGCTCACCGAGCTTCGAGATCGAGGTCCGGATGCGATCGCCGGGCTTGAGCCAGACCCGCTGATCGGCCGGGTGACCGAGGATGACGCCGCTCGGCGTCCCGGTGAAGATGATGTCGCCCGGCTGCAGGGTGATGAACTGCGAGGTGTAGCTGATGATGTGCGCGACCCCGAAGATCATCAGGTTGGTGTTCATGTCCTGGCGCGGCGTCGTCTCGTCGTTGACGTAGGTTTGGATCTGCAGGATCTGCGGATCGGGGATCTGATCGGCGGTGACCAACCACGGCCCGAGCGGCGCGAACTGGTCCGGCGTCTTGCCGGTCATCCACTGCGAGACGCGCATCTGCGCGTCGCGCGCGCTGAAGTCGTTGCCGCACGAGTAGCCGAAGACGTAGTTCAGTGCATCGGCCTCGTTGACCGCGCGTGCCGTCTTGCCGATGTAGACGACCAGCTCCGACTCGTAGTCGAACTGCGTCAGCGGCAGGCTCGAGACGGAGACGGTCCCCTTGTGCCGGTTCAACGTGTTGTTGAACTTGTTGAACAGGTCGGGATACGGCGGCGTCTTCTCGCCGGTCTCGGCGAGGTGCGCGCGGTAGTTCAAGCCGACGCAGACGATCTTCGGCGGGTTCGAGACGAGCGGGCCGAACTCGACGGCGTCCTCGCTCCGGATCGCCGACGCCGGCGCGTGCGCCGCGATCCGCGGCAGCGCCGCGACCGCGCCGCGGCCGGCGATGACGTCCTCGACCGTATGCGGCGGGCTAGCGATGCCGAGCGCGGCGGCGGCGGCCGCGACGTCGATGATCCCGCGCTGGGTGCGCAGGCCGACGTGGTCGATCCGGCCGTCGCGCAGGGTCGTGAGGGTCATACCGTGGGTCGCCTGCGCGACCTCGGCCGAGCCGGCCGTCGCGGCCAGCGTCGGTGCGGCGGCCGCAGCCGCGAGCGAGCCGGCCGCGCCGGCAAGGAAGGTGGCACGAGAAGGCGTCATGGCTGCAAATTTCCTCCGAGCATGGGGCGCCGCTGGCCTTCTCCGCCGACCGCCCCGGCCCTGGCATACCACGGCCCGCGACCGAACGAATCGCCTCCGACGGGGCGGTTGGCGGCGCATGGTACGATGGGCAGCGCGGGACGTAGCTCAGCTTGGTAGAGCGCTTGCTTTGGGAGCAAGAAGTCGCAGGTTCAAATCCTGTCGTCCCGACCACGCCCGCGCCGGTGGTCTAACGGATAAGGCATCCGCCTTCTAAGCGGAACGATGGAGGTTCGATTCCTCCCCGGCGCACCATGGAGCGCGCCTCGCCGCCGACCCCTTAGCCTGCCGGGATGCGCGCCGCGCTGGTGAAATAGCGGCGTGGGTTGTCGACCAGCATCGTCGCGATCTGCTCCTCGCTGACGCCGCGCTCGCGCAAGGCCGGCAGCACGTCGTCGTGGATGTGGGTGAAGACCCACTGCGGGAGCGCCGCCTCCTTCATCGCCGCGGGGAACCAGTCGATGAAGCACGAGGCGTCCTGCGAGAGCACCATCTTCTCGGCGTAGCCCCGCCGGCACATCTCGGCGACGATCTCGACCCGCTGCTCGAACGGCGAGAGCGTGTTGATCCCGAACCGGTCCATCCCGAGGTACGACCCGGCGTCGGCCAGCTGCGAGAGGTACTCGACGTCGGTCGAGTCGCCGCTGTGTCCGATCACCACTTTGGTCAGGTCGACGCCTTCCGCGCGGAACACCTCTTGCGCCACCAAGCCCGAGCGAGTGTGGACGTTGGTGTGGACGGTGATCGGGGCACCCGTCTCCCGATGCGCGGCGGCGACAGCGCGCATCACGCGCTCGACCCCCGGCGTCAGCCCATTGCGCTCGATCACGCATTTCAAGAACGCCGCCTTGACCGAGGTGCCGGCGATCCCGTCGCGGATGTCGCGCACGAACATCTCGACCAGCGGCTCTGCGCCGCCGAACGCGGTCCCCGGTCCGACGAAGTGAAACGCGAACGGCAGCTCGTTATAGGTGTACAGCCCGGTCGCGACGATGATGTTGATGTCGACCTCGGCGTTGATGCGCACGATCCGCGGGATGTAGCGCCCCAAGCCGATGACGGTCGGGTCGACGATGGTCTCGACGCCGCGCGCCTTGAGCTCCCGCAGCTTCGCGATCGCGTCGCGCACGCGCTCCTCTTCGTCCCAGTACGAGGGGTAGTTCTGCCGGATCTCTTCGCTCAGGACGAAGACGTGCTCGTGCATCAGCGTCGTCCCCAATCGATCGACGTCGACGGCACCCCGCACGGTCTCTACGCGCGCCATTGCACCTCTTTTCGCGGCGTTGTAGACGGAACCTTAGGGGCAGGAAATCGAGTTCAGAGAGTCGACTTCTTTCGGGTCGCGGACGTGGTGACTGTAGCTCAGTTGGTTAGAGCGCCGGCCTGTGAAGCCGGAGGCCGCGGGATCGTGACCCGTCAGTCACCCCACCTTCCCTCGCGGTCGTCCGGGCGGACGCGCCTGTAGCTCAGTGGTAGAGCATCCGCCTTTTAAGCGGTTGGTCGAAGGTTCGATCCCTTCCAGGCGCATCGACCGCGCGTCCCCCGGACTTGACGAACGGTGGCTCGACCGGTACCTTCAGAGCGTCGCACCGCTAGCTCAATGGTAGAGCAGTTGACTCTTAATCAATTGGTTGAAGGTTCGAGTCCTTCGCGGTGCACCATCTCCGAGCGCGGCCGGGTCTTCGTGACCCGGCCGCCTCGCGCTTTCAGGCGACGCCGGCGCGGTTGAGGGCGGCGATCAGGGCCGCGGCGGCGATCGCGCGGTGGCTGACCCGGTTCTTCTCCTCGGCGCGCATCTCGGCGAACGTCTTGCGGGCCGGCGGGTAGAGGAAGATGGGATCGAACGAGAAGCCGGCCTCGCCGCGTTCTTCGGGCGCGATCTCGCCGTCGACGGTTCCCATCGCCGCGAACTCTCGGCCCTGTTCGTCGATGAAGTGCAGCGCGCTGACGAAGCGCGCGCGACGGTCGCTCAAACCGTGGGGCGCTTCCGCGAGCTCCGCCAGCAGCCGGCGCCGCCGCTCGCTCCACGGCAGATCGGCGCCGCCGAAGTAGGCGGTCAAGACGCCGGGCCGATGGTCGAGCGCATAGACCTCGAGTCCCGAGTCGTCGGCCAGCACGTTCGCCGGGCGCCCAGCGCGCGCGAGTTGCGCCGAGAGCGCCCGCGCCTTGAGCGCGGCGTTGTCGGCGTATGAGGTGTCGCCCTCGATCGGATCTTCGTAGTCGGCGTACGTCGCCAACTCGAATGATCGGTCGCCGAACAAGGTCTCCATCTCGCGCAGCTTCCCGAAGTTGGTCGTCGCGACGTAGACGCGCATGGGCCCGATTCTACGCGGTGCACCCCACGATCACCGTCAAGATGAGCCGAATCGCGCCGTCGCTTGAATCAAGACGTCAAACAACTATCCATTCCCCTAGGTGGGTATACGGGTAACTGGCGGCCACGGCCGGTCGTTTTCTTGCGAAACACGGAGTGCCGCAATGGACAACATCACCATCACCGATCCACCGCTCGCCCGCGCGCTCTTCAGCGATACGCGCTGGGCGTGGATCTGGCTCATCGTCCGCGTCTACGTCGGCTGGGCGTGGCTCAGCGAGGGGATCGCCAAAGCGCAGAGCCCCGGCTGGATCGGTGCCAAGGCCGGCTCGTTCCTGACCGGTTGGGTCGGCGCTGCCCTGGCCAAGACGCAGGGCCCACACCCCGACGTGCAAGGCTGGTACGGGGCTTTCCTCGCCCACGTCGTGCTGCCCAACGCGGTGTTTTGGAGCTACCTCGTCACCTACGGCGAGATCCTGGTCGGGCTCGGGTTGATCCTCGGCCTCTTCAGCGGGATCGCGGCGTTCTTCGGAACGACGATGAACGCAAGCTACCTGCTGGCGGGCGCCGTCAGCGTCAACCCGATCTTGTTCGCGCTCGCCTCGCTGCTGGTGCTCGCCTGGAAGACCGCCGGCTGGTACGGCGCCGACCGCTGGCTCCTGCCGCGCCTGGGGACGCCGTGGCAACCCGGACCGCTGCGCGTGGTGAAGGCCACCTCGATGATGTCGCCCGGGACTACGACTCGTCCAAGCGCAGGACGGCCATGAACGCTTCTTGCGGCAAGTCGACCCGGCCGACGCGCTTCATCCGCTCCTTGCCGACCTTCTGCTTCTCCAGCAGCTTGCGCTTGCGGGTGATGTCGCCGCCGTAGCACTTCGCCAAGACGTTCTTGCGCAGCGCGCTGACCGTCTCGCGGGCCACGATCTTGCCGCCGATCGCCGCTTGGATCGGGACGTCGAACATCTGGCGCGGGATCAGCTCCTTGAGCTTCTCGGTCAGCGCGCGGCCGCGCGAGGCGGCCTTGTCGCGCGCGACGATGAACGAGAGCGCGTCGACCGGCTCCCCGTTGAGCAAGATCTCCAGCTTTACCAGGTCGCCTTCCTTGTAACCGGTGACCTCGTAGTCGAGCGACGCGTACCCCTTGGTGCGGCTCTTGAGCTGGTCGAAGTAGTCGACGATGACCTCGGCCAGCGGCAGATCGTAGGTCAGGATCACTCGGCCGTCGTGCAAGTATTCCATGTTGCCCAGCGATCCGCGCCGCGCTTGCGTCAGGTCCATGATCGTCCCGACGTACTCAGGCGGGGTGATGACCGTCGCCTTGACGTACGGCTCTTCGACCGTCGCGATCTTGTCGCGCGGCGGGAGCTTGGCCGGATTGTCGATCGTCTCGGCGCTGCCGTCGGTCAACGTCACCCGGAAGACGACCGAGGGCGACGTCGCGATCAGGTCGAGGTTGAAGTTGCGCTCCAGCCGCTCCTGGACGATCTCCATGTGCAACAGACCCAAGAATCCACAACGAAACCCGAAGCCCAGCGCGATCGAGGACTCCGGCTCGAAGTGCAGCGCCGAGTCGTTGAGGGCCAGCTTCTCGAGCGCGTCGCGCAGCGCCGAGACCTCGACGCCTTCGTTCGGATAGAGACCGCAGTAGACCATCGGGACGATCGGCTTGTAGCCCGGCAGCGCCACGGCGGCGGGATCATCGGCCAGCGTGATCGTGTCCCCGACGTCGAGGTCCCCGAGCGACCTGATGTTCGCGATGACATAGCCGACGGCCCCGATGGCCAGGCTGTCGGTCTTGCGCATCTCGGGCTTGAAGACGCCGACCTCGGTCGCCTCGTAGACGCGCCGATGCGCCATCGACATGAAGCGCGAACCGACGCGCAGCTCGCCGTCGACGACGCGCACGTAGGCGACGACGCCCCGATAGCTGTCGAACTGCGCGTCGAAGATCAGCGCGCGCAGCTTCTCCGTGTTCCCGCGCGGTGGCGGGATGCGGGTGACGATCGCCTCCAGGATCTCATCGATGCCGATCCCTTCCTTGGCCGACGCGGGGATCGCGTCGGCCGCCTCGATCACCAGCATCTCCTCGATCTCACCCCGGACCCGCTCGACGTCGGCGGCCGGCAGATCGATCTTGTTGATGACCGGGATGATGGTCAGGTTCTGGGCCAGCGCCAAGTGGTAGTTGGCCAGCGTCTGGGCTTCGACGCCCTGCGAGGCGTCGATCACCAGCAGCGCGCCCTCGCAGGCCGCCAGCGACCGCGAGACCTCGCTCGAGAAGTCGACGTGACCGGGCGTGTCGATGAAGTTCAGCTCGTAGGTCTCGCCGTCGCGGGCCGTATACATCAGGGTGACCGGATGCATCTTGATCGTGATCCCGCGCTCGCGCTCCAGGTCCATCGCGTCGAGCATCTGCGCCTCGATGTTGCGCAGCGCGATCGTCTGGGTGAACTCGAGTAGCCGATCGCTGAGGGTCGTCTTCCCGTGGTCGATGTGCGCGATGATGCAAAAGTTCCGCACGCGGGTCGGTCCCGCGGTGACGCTCGGGTCGGGCGGGGTCACCGTGGCCCTAATACGCGCACACGGCGAACTGTTGCGGCGCGACGATCGCGTTGAGCACGGTCAAGATCAGGAAGAACACGACCATGAACGAGAGGTCGAGGCCACCCAGCGGCGGGAGCACCCGCCGGACCGGCGCGAGCACGGGCTCGATGAGCATCGCGAGGTAGTCGCTCCAGCGGCCGCGCAGGCTCGGCACCCACGAGAGCAGCGCGTAGACGATGAGCAAGAGCAGGTAGATCTTGAAGAGCGTGTCGACGAGGGACCAGACTTGGCACATGAACACGCCCGTTATACGCCCGCGGCGCCGGGAAGTGTCGTCAGGAG
>JBEKLD010000092.1:0-12079 GCA_050010375.1 Vulcanimicrobiaceae bacterium | reverse complement strand
GCTTGCGCTATCAGTCGCCGAAGAGCGCGATCCCCCTCGGCGGCCCGGTCGACGTCGCGTCACTCACCAGCGGCGAGCTCATGGGCCCCGCCGTGCAGCAGCTGGTGGTGACCAGTCATGCGCCGGGCACCGGCTGCGGCAGCGCGCGCGTCGACGTGTTGTTTTTCGACGCGGCGATGCAAATCGTGATGCCGACGCTCTCGGTGCGCAACCGGTGTCGGCTCTCCGCTCGCGTGATCCAGGACGCCGCCGGGACCGCGCTCGCCGTGAGCGGGCCGTACTCCGCGCCGGGCAGCCACGCGACGGCCTCCAACGCGACCGCGATCCTGCGCTTCCACAACGGGACCTGGTCGGAGACGCCGCGCTACTTTCCGATCGTGACGGGCGGCTGAGCGGCTACAACTCGCCGGCCGCGTAGAGGGCCACCGCCAGGACGACCAGCCCGGCGGTCTCGGTGCGCAGGATACGCCGCCCCAGCGAGATCGCGCGCGCGCCGGCCGCTTCGGCGCGAGCCACCTCGTCGGCGGCGAAGCCACCTTCGGGGCCGATGACGACCAGCACGTCGTGCGCCTGGACGAACTCGCCCTCGAACGCCGTCCGCAGCGGCGCTGGGTCGGCCAGCTCCCACGGCAGATAGACCCGCGCGTAAGCCGGGAACGTCGCCAGCAACGCGTCCCAGTCGTGCACGTCGGCGACCTCGGGGACGCGCACCCGGCCCGACTGTTGCGCCGCGCTGCGGGCGATGCGGCGCCAGCGCTCGACCTTCGCCGGGCTCGTCTCGTGTCCGATCACCCGGGCACTGCGCACCGGGACGATCGCGTGCACGCCCAGCTCGGTCGCCTTCTCGACGACCAGATCCATCTTCTGCCCTTTGGGGACGGCCTGCGCGATCGTCACGCGCAGCGCCGGCTCGACGCCGACGCGCGCGAGCGGCGCGTCGAGCGTCGCATGCACCGTGCGTCCCTCGACGGCGAGCGTCGCCGCGTACGCCGCCCCGCCCGAATCGACGATCTGAACGTGGTCGCCGCTGCGCTTGCGCAGCACGGCGGTGAGCTTGTGCTCGTCGTCCGGCGCGAACGTCACACGGTCGCCGACGGCGTGGACGCCCGCGACGAAGAACCGGTCCCGCATCGCGGCAGGCGCTTCGCCGCCGACGCCGGAAGGCCCGCGCGATGGACGACGCCTTCTGGCTCCGCTACCTGCGTGCGCACGCCGACCCGCGCACCCGCGCGCTGCACTGCGCCGGCACGCTGGCGGCGACCGGCGTCATGGCGCTCGCGCTCGCCCGCCGCGACCCGTGGCTCGCCGGCGCCGCGTTGCTCTGCGGCTACGGCCCCGCCTGGTACGCGCACGCCTTCATCGAACGCAACCGCCCCGAAACGTTCAGCGCGCCGCTCCGTTCGCTCGCCGGCGACTACCGCATGTGCTGGGGCATCCTCACCGGCACCCTCGCCCCCGAACTCCACCGCGCCGCCGCGACCACCGCCGACGTCGGCTAACGGCCACAGTTGCCCTTGTCGTCGTTATCCTACCGTGGTAGGATAACGTAGAAATGGCCACGACCAAGATCTCGGTGACGGTCGACACCGCGACGCTCCGCGAGATCCGTCGCTTAGCAGGCGCAGGCGTGAACCTCTCAGCCCTCGTCGGTGAGGCACTCGGGAACGAGGTACGGCGGCGCCGGCTTCTCGAGCTTCTCGACGAGATGGATCGAGAGAAGCCGATCAGCGCCGAGGGGCACGCCGCCGGAGAACGCTTGTGGAAGAGAATCTTGTCCTCGACTCCGGAGCGCTCTCCGCGCTCGCCCAAGAAGACGAAGCCATCCGCGTCGCGTTCCGCGAAGCGTTGAGGCGCGGCGCGACGATCGTCGTCCCAACCGCCGTCATCGCCGAATCTCTGACGGGCGACGGAAGCCGCGATGCTCGAGTGAACCGATTCCTCGGCAGCGCCGCGCTCGCCGAGCTGGACGAGACGCTTGCCCGCAAAGCGGCGCACCTTCGCCACACGCTGCGCGCACGGAGGGCCGGCACGATCGACGCCATCGTCGTCGCAACCGCGGACGAGCTCCCGGGAACCGTGCTGCTCACCACAGATCCCGACGATTTGCGTCCGCTCGCCGCCATCCGAGGGACCACGCGGATCGTTGCGCTATAAAGCCTGGCGCGTGCCGATCGAGCTAGCTCGTCGGTTGGTTGGGGACGATCAGGTATTTCTCGCCGGTGGCGCGTTTGCCGTAGGTGGCGATCGCGGTGGGGGAGAGCGCTTCGGCGAGGGTGATCTCGGCGGCGTAGTGGCTGGCGAACGTCGTCTTCAACTCGGCGGCGACGCGGTCGCGGAGACGTTGATAGGCCGGCGCGCCGATCTTCTGCATGTAGGAGAAGACGAGCCAGCCGCCGATGCCCCAGGCCATACCGTAGCTGCGCGTGAGCACCGTCGGGCTGACATCGAGGCCGCCGTAGACGTAGAGCTGCTTGTGGACGCTCGAACCGTAGCGGCTATAGGTCGCCGCGTTGCGGCTCGCGACCCGCTCCATCGCCGCGAGGATCGCGTCGCCGAGCGTGCCGCCGCCAATCGCGTCGAAGGCCAGGGTCGCGCCCGTTTTCGCCAGCGCCGCGGTGAGATCGTCGACGAAGGTCGGGCTCGTGCTGTCGACGACGTGTTCCGCGCCGATCCCGCGCAGGAGCTCGGCTTGCTGCGCGCTGCGGACGACGTTCACCAGCGGGATCCCATCGGCCAGGCACAGCCGCACGAGCATCTGACCGAGGTTCGACGCGGCGGCGGTGTGCACGAGTCCGGTATGTCCCTCGTTCCGCATCGTCTCGACCATGCCGAGCGCGGTCAGCGGATTGACGAACGCGGACGCGCCATCTTTCGCCGTCGTCCCAGCCGGCAACACGATGCAGTCGACCAGCTTGGCGACGCGATACTGCGCGTACATCCCGGGCGTGCGCGTCGCGACGGTCTTCCCGACGAGCGCAGGTGCGTCCGCCCCCGCCTTCACGACGACGCCGGCGCCTTCGTTGCCGACCGGCAACGCCTGGTCCAGCCGACCCGCAACGCCCGCCAGGCGCGCCTTCGGAACCGATGCGGTGAGGGTCGGCCGCTCGGCGCTGCCGCCGGCGCGCATCGTCGCGAGATCGGCCGGTCCGAGCAAGAGACCGAGGTCGGACGGATTGATCGGCGCGGCTTCGACGCGAACGACGACTTCGTCCGCCGCCGGTTCGGGGACCGCGACCTCTTCCAGCCACAACGCGAGCTCGCCACTCGAGCTGATCTTCGACCGTACTTCGAGACTCGACACGCCACCCTCGACCGCCGCGAAGATGGCCGGGTTGCTACTCGGCGCGGAACGCGTCCTTGACGCGGTCGAAGAACGACTTCTCTTCGATCTGATCGCCGCCGGCGCGCGCGTACTCCTCGAGCAGCTCGCGTTCGCGTTTGCCGAGCTTGGTCGGAACGACGACGTGGACGGTGACGAGCTGGTCGCCCTTGGCGCCGCCGCGGACGCTGGGCATGCCGCGCCCGCGCAGCCGATAGACCGAGCCCGATTGGGTTCCCGGCGTCAGGTGGAGCGGCAACTCGCCGTCGAGCGAGGCGACGAAGAGTTCGCCACCGAGGGCGGCCTGCGGGAACGCGATCGGCACGTCGATCAGCACGTCGAGCCCGTCGCGCCGGAAGAGATGGTGGCGGGCGATGCTCAGATAGACGTAGAGGTCGCCGTCCGCGCCGCCGCGCATGCCGGCCTCGCCGCTGCCGGTGATGCGGATGCGCGAGCCGTCGTCGACGCCCGGCGGGATGCGGACCTGCAAGGTCTTCTCCTGCTCGACGCGGCCGCGACCGCGGCAGGTCGAACACGGCGTCTGCACGATCTGCCCGTCGCCGCCGCACTTCGTGCAGGTCGTCTGCGTGACGAACTGCCCGAGCGGCGTCTGGCGCACCTGGCGCTGGATCCCGCCGCCGCCGCAGCGGTCGCAGGGAACGACCAGCGTGCCGGGCTCGGCGCCCGTGCCGCGGCAGGTCGCGCAGGTCGCGAGGTGCCGGAAGGTGATCTCGCGGGTCGTTCCGGTGTACGCTTCCTCGAGCGTGATCTCGACGTCGTAGCGCAGATCGCTCCCGCGTGCCGGACCGTTGCGCCGCGGCTGCTGCCCGCCGCGCGCCGCGCCGAAGAACATGTCGAAGATGTCGCCGAAGCCCTCGGCGCCGAACCCGAACCCGCCGCCCTCACCGTTGACGCCGGCGTGGCCAAAGCGGTCGTAGTTGGCCCGCTTCTGCGCGTCGGAGAGGACCTCGTAGGCCTCGTTGATCTCCTTGAAGTGGGTCTCCGCGGCGACTTTGTCCTTGGCGACGTCCGGATGATACTTGCGCGCCAACTGCCGGTAGGCGCGCTTGATCGAACCTTCGTCGGCGTCACGCGCGACGCCCAGCACGTCGTAGTAGTCAGCCGGCACGTTTAGCGGCTCTCGGGCGCGTTCAGATGATCGCCGAGCGAACGTGCCGTCCCCGACGCAAGCGCGAACAGTCGGCCATACGGCATGCGGCGCGGGCCGAGGATCGCGAGCAGGCCGACGCCGCGGTCGCCGAAGCGGTAGGGCACGGTGACGACGCTGCACTCGGCCAGCTCGTCGGCGCCGAGCTCGGCCCCGATCCGGGCGTGGGGCATCGCCTCGCGCGCCTCGCCGGTCAACTCGTCGGCGACCAGATCGTAGAGCGTCCGCTGCTCCTCGACGATCCGCAGGATCGCCCGCAGCTTACGCAAGTCGTGGAATTCGGGTTGGTCGAGCAGGTTCTGCGCCCCGGCCGCGGCGAGCTCGGGCTCGCCCGTGCTCCGCGCTTCGGCGAACGACGTTCGCACGGCGTCGGCGATCTCGGCAGAGACGCCGATCTCTTCGCAGATCCGCTCGAGCTCGGCCGATCCGACGTCCTCCATGATGCGGCCGCCGAGCCGCGAGTTGAGCGCGTTCGAGAGCCGGGTCAGCTCGTCGGCGCCGGCATCGGCGCGCCACTCGAAGACGCGCTGCGCCGCGACGCCGACCGAGGTGACGACGACGATCAGGCTAGTGCGCGCCGAGAGCCACAGCAGTTGCACGTGCTTGAAGGCGTGCGTGTCGCGCGAAGGCGCGATCGCCAGCGCGAGATTGCCCGAAAGCCCCGACAACAGTCTTGTCGTCTGCTCGATGACGTCGGTCAGCTCGCGTGAAGCTTCACGAAACTGGTCGCGGATGCGACGCGTGTCGTCCTTGGTCAGCGCCTCGGGCTGCATCAGCCGGTCGACGTAGGTCCGATACCCGGCATCCGAGGGGATCCGGCCGGCCGAGGTGTGCGGCTGGACGAGGTACCCGGCGGCCTCCAGCTCGGCCATCTCGTTGCGGATCGTCGCCGAGGAGACACCGAGGTTGTACTTCTGGGCAAGCGTCACCGACCCGACCGGCTCAGCCGTGTTGATGTACTCGTACACGACGGTCGCGAGGATGAAAGACTTTCGTTTGTCGAGGTCGGGCTTGAGGTCGGGCTTATCGTTCACGCCAGGGCCAGTGCTAGCAGTCGGCACAGACGAGTGCCAAGCGTTCTTCGGAGCGTACCACCCCATGACTCGGGGGTCAAGGCGCCCTCACGACCGCGCGCGCTGTGCCGGCGGCAGCGGGGGTGGTGGTCCGGCGGCGGCCTGCTCGGTCGGAGCGACCCGCCGCGCCGCCATGGCGGTGACCTCGGAGAGGACGATCCCGTACGCCACGATCGACCCGACCAGCCCTTCCCAGAGCGGCTGCAGGCTGACCACGCCGGTCGCTGGGACGAGCACGTCGTTGACCAGCAGCCACACGGCCAACCCGTAGACGACTCCCCAGACCAAGGACGCCGGCAGTTGGTGCATCGACGGCGTGCGCGCGGCGAAACCCGCGTAGATGAGGCCGAGCAGCACGGCGAGCGCGAGGTAGAGCGCGGCGCCGAGCAGCGTCAGCGGCACCGAGGGCGCAGCGTCGCGCAAGGCCGGCACCAGTCGCGTCGTCTGCGCGAAGAACTCGCCGCAGGTCGTCTCGTGGAGCCACGCCACACCGACCAGCGTGAAGAACGCCATGCTCGTCAGCCCCGCCACGAAGCCGCCGATCAGCCCATCGATCCATCGCACCATTACTCGGAAGATCGGCAGCCCCGGGAGCGTTCCCTACCTGCCCGCTCGGCGAGCGCCAGCCGGGGGGCGGCCGCGCGAACGCCACGAAGGGCCAACCGCCGCGCCGCCGGCTTCGTCACGAGGAAGGGATACGCACCGTGCAGACCTCCGACCAGATCGAGTCGCTCTTCAGCGAGTCCCGCCGCTTCCCACCGCCGCCGGCGTTCGCCGCCCAAGCGAACGCCCAGCCCGGGGTCTACGAGGAGGCCGAGCGCGACTATCTGGCCTGGTGGAAGTCGTGGGCCGACCGGCTCGAATGGATCGTGCCGCCGACGCGGACGCTGGAGTGGAACGAGCCGTTCGCGCGCTGGTTCTCCGACGGCAAGCTCAACGCGTCGGTCAACGCGCTCGACCGCCACGTGCGCGCCGGGAAGGCCGCCCAAGTCGCCTTCTACTACGAAGGCGAGCCGGGCGATCGCTGGACGGTCACCTACGGCGAGCTGCTCGATCAGGTCTGCCGTTTCGCCAACGGGCTGCGCGCGCTCGGCGTGAAAAAGGGCGACCGCGTCGCCATCTACATGCCGATGATCGTCGAGCTGCCGGTCGCGATGCTCGCCTGTGCGCGGATCGGCGCCGCGCACTCGGTCATCTTCGGTGGTTTCTCGCCCGATGCGATCGTCGACCGCGTGAACGACTCGGAGTGCGTCGCGCTGATCACGGCCGACTACGGCTGGCGGCGCGGGAACAAGGTTCCGCTCAAGCTCAACGTCGACGAGGCGATCGTCAAGGGGATGCCTTCGCTGCGGCACGTCATCGTCGCCAAACGGGTCGGCGATCCGGTCGAGATGATCGACGGGCGCGACGTGTGGTGGGACGACCTGGTCCGCGACCAACCCTCGACCTGCGAGCCCGAGGTGATGGACGCCGAGGATCTGCTCTACCTTCTCTACACGTCCGGGACGACCGCCAAGCCGAAGGGGATCAAGCACACGACCGCGGGCTACCTGACCGGCGTCACGGCGACGCACAAGCTGGTCTTCGACCTCAAGCCGGAGACCGACGTCTACTGGTGCGCGGCCGACATCGGCTGGGTCACCGGCCACTCCTACATCGTCTACGGTCCGCTCTGCAACGGCGCGACCAGCGTGATCTACGAAGGCACGCCGGACTATCCCGACAAGGACCGGCTGTGGGAGATCGTCGAGCGCTACGGGGTCACGATCCTCTACACCGCGCCGACCGCGATCCGTACCTTCATGAAGTGGGGGACGCAGTATCCCGCCAAGCACGACATGACCTCGCTGCGCCTGCTGGGGAGCGTCGGCGAACCGATCAACCCCGAGGCGTGGATCTGGTACCACCAGGAGATCGGCGGCGGCCGCTGCCCGGTCGTCGACACCTGGTGGCAGACCGAGACCGGGGCGATCATGATCACCCCGTTGCCGGGGATCACCACCCTCAAGCCGGGCTCGGCGACCAAGCCGTTCCCCGGCGTGCAGGCCGACATCGTCGACGAGAAGGGCCAGTCAGTCCCCTTGGGTGGCGGCGGCTACATCGTGCTGCGCCGGCCGTGGCCCTCGATGTTGCGCGGGATCTACGGCGATGACGAGCGGTACGTGCAGACCTACTGGTCGAAGTTTCCGCACCTCTACCTCGCCGGCGACGGCTGCAAGCGCGACGAGGACGGAGACTACTGGTTCATGGGTCGCATCGACGACGTGATGAACGTCAGCGGCCACCGCATCTCGACGACCGAGGTCGAATCGGCCCTGGTCGACCATCCGGCGGTCGCCGAGGCGGCCGTGACCGGGAAGAACGACGACATCACCGGGCAGGCGATCTGCGCCTTCGTCACCCTCAAGAGCCATGCCACCGGCTCGACCGAGCTGGCCGACGCGCTGCGCGACCACGTCGCCGAGAAGCTCGGCAAGTTCTGCCGTCCCAAGTACCTCACGTTCACCCAGGAGCTGCCGAAGACGCGCTCCGGCAAGATCATGCGCCGGCTCCTGCGCGACATCGCCGAGGGCCGCATCCTGGGCGACACGACGACGCTGGCCGACTCGACCGTCGTCGCCGAGCTGCAGCAGCGCGCGAAAGAGAACGCCTCGAGCGAAGACTAGACGCTGACGAGGTAGCGCTGCGGGTCGCCGAACGTCTTGGGCGGCTGCCCGTAGCGCTGCCGTATCGCGAGCACCGTTCGCACGCCGGCGACGTCGATGCGGCCTCCGCGTTCGAACCCGTGTTTCGCGTCGACCAGCACGTCGTAGCATGCAGCGGCGAGCGTGTCGTCGAGTTTCATGTGGGCGATGAGGATCGCGATCGCCTCGACCCGATTCGCGGGATCGAGCACCCAGTTGAGCGCAGCGAGGTAGCCGCGCACGAACCGGCGCGCCGCGTCGCCGTTGGCGGCGAGCCAGGCGCGACTCGCCACCGCAACGAGCCCCTGGTATGGCCCGATGACGTCGTCGGCGGTGCCCAGGCTCGTGTAGCCTTTAGCACGCGCTTGCAGGTCGAACGGCGGGATGAGCAGCGTCGCCGGCGTCTCGCCGGCCATCAGCTTCTCGAACCGGATCGGCGTCCCGCCGATCGGCGTGAAGGTGTAATCACCGTCGTGCAGGCCGTTGGTTTCGAGCATCCGGCGCAATACGAAGGCGAAGCCGGTCGTCAGCGCGTCGACCGCGAGGGCCTTGCCGCGCAGGTCGGCATAGCTCTTGATCTCCGGCTGCGCATACAGTCGCAAGAAGCCGTTGTCGATCCCGAGGAAGGCGGCGAAATCGGCCGGATTCGGCAGCGGAGCTTGGCCCTGCCCTTCGTCGTAGGCGATCGCGTTGTCGATCGCGGTCAGCGCGATGTCGAAATCACCGGCACTCAGGTGCTGGAACTGGTAGACCGAGCCGGGCGTCGCCGTGAGCAAGAGCGTGACGTTCTCGCGCCCGAAGAACCCTTTCTCGATGCCGACCCAGCACGGGAGGATGTCGGCCGACGGGAAGTAGATCCCGCGCAACGTCACGGACGTCTGCGCCGCGGGCGTCTGCGCCCCGAGGGGCGTGGTGGGTAGGACGCCGAGCGTCGTCGCCGCGAGTCCCGAGCGCACGAAAGCCGAGCGTGACAATCGCATCGTGGTCTCCTCTCAGTCGCCGAGGCCGACGCCGGCGCGCGTCGGGACGACCGCGCCGCTCTCGATGTCGTGCACCGGGATCCCCGGATAGCCGATCTTCTGGTCGTCGCTGGCGACCCATGCCTCGACGATCAGATTCCGCATCTCCGCCGCGCCGGCCGCCAGCCGGTCCAACACGAGACTGGTCGCCGCCGGACTGCGGCCGTCGATCCCACCGGCGGCTTCGAGCTTGTAGACGGCCGGGACGAAGCTCTCGGTCGTCGTGAGGTAGGCGCCGACCTGGGCCAGGATCGGCGCGTCCGAGGTTGCGACCGCGGGGACGCGCGCCAGCACGAGCGGCTCGGTGGCGACCGCGCGCACGAGATCGGTCTCCCAGCGCGCGTGGACCGTGTGGGAGTCGCTGAAACCAGCCGGGTTCGGGTAGTGCGTGCGGGCGGAGTTCCAGCCGTTGAAGTGGACGGTCACGTGCAACGGCTGCGAGGCATCGCCGACGAAGTGGCCCCAGACGCCGATGTCGTGCAGCGTGACCGCCTCGCGCACGGACCGGTCGTAGGCGAAGAAGGCGCGCCCGGCCTCGGTCGGTGCTTTCGTCGCGCCGACGGTGTCGACGCGCCAGTAGGCGAAGTCGCGCACGAGCTGTTCCCACCCGTCGGCGATCGAGTACGGCAGGTAGCCCTGCGAGTACTGGTCGCTCGGCTCCGGCGCCGCGCGCAGCGCGCTGTCGTAGGCGCGGCGGTCCTTCGGCAGCGCGCTCAGCGGGATGCCGTCGATCGTGTCGTCGTCTTGCGCGTCGACGTAGTGGCCGGGACTCGCGTCGTCGTCGAGCGGCGCGCCGCTCCCCTTCATCCGGTCGGGCTCCGGGCCGAGCAGCTCGACCTCGTCGTGTGCGGCCGGGCCGCGCAGGAACGCGGGGACGCTGGCCGGCAGCGCGGCGATCGCCGCGCCGTTGATGATCTCGTGTCCCTGCGCCCCCCAAGCGCCGGCCGGCAACGGCGCGGCGAGCAGCACGGCGGCGCACAGGAACGCAAGGCTCGGATGAAAGCGCATCGCCGCCGTTTCGTGGCGCGAAGACGGGTCCCCGCCTACGGGCGGTCCAGCGTCTCGACGGTGATCTCGGTCGGGCGGCGCACGTTCTGGTACGCGCCGCACGGGCAGCGGTACCAGTCCTCGACGATCGCCGTGCGCGGCCGGTCCGACGGATAGAGATAGCGGACGACGCGTCGCCCCTCGACCGCACGACCGCAGTGCCAGCAGCGCGCGTCGTGTTGTGGCGGATCCTCGGATCGCAGGTGGACGCGCTGCGGGTTCTTGGTCATGACCTAGGTAACGACATCACCACTGGTCAGCGGTAGCGCGCAGGATCACACCTGGCGAAACAAACCGTCCAATTGCGCCAGATCGTCGATGCGCGTCGCCGGCGGCAGCGCGTCGACGATCGTCGCGCCGTAGCGCATCGACGCGGCTCGACCGTCGAGGAGTGCGACGACGCCTCGATCGGTCGTCGAGCGGATGAGTCGACCGAAGCCCTGTTTGAGTCGCACGATGGCGCTGGGGATCATGTAGTGCTCGAACCCCGAGCGCCCTTGCGCCTCGAGCGCGGCGATCCGCGCCGCAACCAGCGGTTCGGCCGGTGAGGGGAACGGCAACCGGTCGATCACCACGCACGACAGCGCGTCGCCGACGACGTCGATCCCCTCCCAGAACGTCCCGGTCGCGAACAGCACCGCGCCGGGCGTCGCCCGGAACCAGTCGAGCAGCGCGCTGCGCGGCAGCTCGCCTTGCAGTTTGGTCGGGAAGGCCAGCCGCTCGCGCAGGAGCGCGTAGACCTCACGCAGCCGGGCGTACGAGGTGAACAGCACGAAGGCGCGGCCGCCGGTGCGGTCGAGGATCTCCTCGATCAGCGGCGCGGCGCGGCGCGCGAAGTCGGGCGACTTCGGGTTGAGCTCCGGCGGCGCGACGTACAGCCGCGCTTGGCGCGCGTAGTCGAACGGCGAGGGTGCGACCAGCTCTTGCGCGTGCTCGATGCCCAGCGAGCTGCGCAGGAAGTCGAACGAGCCACCGGTCGAGATCGTCGCGCTGGTCAGCACGACGCTGCGAGTGCGCGCGAACAGCGTCTGGCGCAGGAACTCGGCGACCGAGAACGGCGCGGCGTTGAGCTCGTAGCGCCCCTCTCCCTCGCCGCGCTCGACCCAGGCGACCGCGTCGATCTCGTCGGCGGGTATGGCGCCGCTGGCCGCCTGCAGCGCCGCGCCCTCGATCCGATCGCAGGTCGCGACGTGCGCCGAGACGGCGCGCAGCGCGAGATCGCGCCGCCGTTCCGCCTCGGCCTCGTTGTCGATCGGCCGCCGCAGCGCGTCCTGCCAGTGCGCGTGCAGCCAGTTCTCCAGCCGGTAGAACGCCTCGCGCAGGACCGGCAGAACCTCGCCGACGCCGTCGTTGGCGGCGACCGGGTAGCGGTCGCCCGGGACCCGCGCGAGCGTCTGCTGCAGGCGGCGCATCCCCTCGTCGAGTTCGGCGTCGTAGGCGGCGGGGACGAGGTAGGTGCGGTGCAGCTTGCGCAGCATGCGGTGGACCGAGGCCGGCGAGAGGGTCGCCGTCAGGGCCGCGGTCGCGTAGCGCTCGGCCTGGTGCGCCTCGTCGAGGATCGCGAAGTCGTAGGCCGGCAGCAGCGCCCCGCCGCTGGCCAAGTCGAGGAAGAACAGCGCATGGTTGACGACGACGACGTCGGCATAGCGCGCCGCGTCACGCTGGCGGAAGAAAAAGCAGTCGGCGAAGTGTTCGCAGTACTCGCCCACGCAATCGTCGGCGTCGGCGTCGAGCGTCTCCCAGTCGTCGGCGCGCGGGCTGAAGTCGAG
>JBEKLD010000091.1:0-12186 GCA_050010375.1 Vulcanimicrobiaceae bacterium | reverse complement strand
CCGCAGGCGAAGTCGACGACCTCCAAGCCGCGATTCACCTCACCGCGCGCGTCGTCGAGCGTCTTGCCGTGCTCGCTGGTGATCAACCGCGCCAGCCGGTCGCTCTCGGCGCGGACCCGTTCGCGAAAGGCGAACAGCACTGCGGCCCGCCGCAGCACCGGCGTCTGCGACCAGCCGGCGAACGCGGTGCGTGCCGCCGCGACGGCCGCGTCGACCTCGCTCGCGCTGGCGAACGCGACCCGGCGTTGCACCACGCCGGTGGTGGGGTCGTAGACATCGCCGAAACGCCCGGAACCGCCGGGGACCTCCGCGCCGCCGATGTAGTGGCCGAGCTCACGGACCGCGATCTGCATGGTGAGCTTTCCTTTTGCCGCCCCGTGTCCGCCACCTCCGAAGAGCGACCTACCGAGCCGGCGGCGTATTCATAAGCGACCGAAGCGGGTACTTGATGCTATTGCGGACTGCGAGCCGGGCGCCCCCGCATTGAGGAGCCTGCGGCCTATGCTGGAGATCATGATCGTCGACGAGCATTGGGCCGACATTCCGACGTACAAACGGCTCCTGACGGAGTTCCCCGGCAGCCACGTGACGTGCTTTCCGGATCACAACGGCGCGTACCGCGAATGCTCCTTTCGCACGCCCGACATTCTGTTGATCGATGACGACGTCTCGAAGTCGGCCCCGATCGCCTTCGCGCGCCGCTTCAGAAAAATCGCCGGCTCGAACGAGCCCGTCATCATGTTGATGAGTGCCCAACGCGAGGGACTCGCCGAACTGGCGCGCTGCAGCGGTGTCGACGCCTTCATGCCCAAGCCGCTCGATGCCGAGTTGTTCATGACGATGATTCACCACGCGGTCAAGCTGCGGGCTGCGCGGCATCGGCTCGCCGCCACGCCGAATAGCCAAGTGCTCCGCACGTGAGCACGAGCGACGAGCAGGACGGACGGCGGCGCGTGCTGCCGGCATTCCTCCTCGCCGTGACCAACGACGGCGCCCGCCTCGCAGCCTGCCGATCGGCGCTCAAAACGCTGCCAGGCGTGCAACTCCAGCACTTCACCGATCCCCGTGCGGCGCTCGACTGGGCTGAGCACAACGCCCCGGTCGCCGTCGTCGTCGACCACACGCTGCCGTCGATGGACGGCCTCGCCTTCGCCCGCGGTTTGCACGGCTCGGCCAGCAGCCCGCGCCCGCACGTCATCATGCTCGGCGGGGATACTTCCGCCGGGGCGACGGAAGCGGCGCGTGAAGCCGGCGTCGACGACGTGCTGCCCAAGTCTGCGCCGGGTGGGACCTTCGCCGTCCTGGTCCAGAGCGCGATCGGACTGCGTCTGGCGGAACGCGCGTTGTGGGACAGCGCGAACGTCTTCGATCAGCGCGCGGCGTCGGCCGTCGAACAACGCGCGGCAGCCGCCCGCGTGCAAGCGGCGGCGTTCGCGCCCCCGGTCACGCCGGAGAAGCCCACCTCGCCGAGACGCCTGGCCGCGGCGGCCGCCCTCGTCGCGGTGCTGCTGCTGCTCGCCGTGGTCTTTCATCTGCATCACCGGTCGCCCACCACCATGGTCGCGGCGGCCACCACCGCTACAGCGCAGCCCTCGGCGGGACCGAGCGATTCCCGATCGCCCACGGCTAGCGGGCCCACGCCGGCACCGACTGCCGCGGGCGCCCCGGCGAACGCGCCGGACGCAAGCGCCGCGAGCCCTCCGGCTGCGCTAGCTGGACCCGCGAACGGGCTCGGTGTCGCGGGCGCGGGCGCCGGCGCCGGAGGTGCCGGTGTGCCGGGGACTGCAGCCGGCGCAGCAGCTTCAGGCGCGAACGGGAAACCCGCCGGCGCGCCTGCGGCGCATGGGAGCGCAGCAGCCGCCGCTGCCGCCGCGGCTCGGCCGCTGACCGATCCGAATTCCGGCTTCCTCGTGCTGGATGGCGCCGGCAAGCCCGTCTCCGCCTACAACGCCGACGTCCCGCGCGTCCCCGCCTCGACGGTCAAAGTGATCACCGCCGCCGCGGCGATCGCGACTCTCGGCGCGCAATTTCACTTCACCACGACCCTCGCCGCGCGTGCTGTCGCTCGGGACGGCATCATCGACGGACCGCTGGCGCTCGTCGGCGGTGGCGACCCGGTCCTCAGCATGGCCGATCTCGACGGCGCGGCCGCGTCCCTCGAACAAGCCGGCGTGCGACGGATTCACGGCGACCTCGTGATCGACGCAACGGCGTTCACGTCGCCCGAATACAACGCCGGTTGGCCGGCGTCGGACCGTTCGCAACCGTATGCGGCCGGAACCAGCGCGGTCTCGATCGATGAGGGGACCCAGTCCGCCGGTAGCGGCCCTCCCGCAGTGCGCGCCGTCGCAGACCAGCAAGCCTACGCCGGCGTCGTGCTGCGCCGTCTGCTGACCGCACACGGGATCGCGGTCGACGGATCGACCACCTACGGACGCTTCCAAGGCAGCACGATCCTGTGGCAGCACCAGTCGCCGCCACTCTCCGCGCTGGTCAACACGATGCTCGTCGAGTCGGACAACCACGTCGCCGAGCAGCTCGTGCGAGAGACAGGCCTCACCGCCTCCGGCGTCGGCAGCGAATCCGCCGGCCTCACGCAGATTCGCAGCTACCTGGCCGCGCATCACGTTCCGACCGCCGGGCTGCAGTTGTACGACGGCAGCGGCCTCTCGCCGAACGATCGCCTGACGCCCAGAACCCTGGCAACGTTGCTTTGGCGCATCGAAGGAACCCCGGAAGGCGAGCAGATCCACGCCTCGCTGCCGAGCGTCGAAACGCCGGCGGACCGAGCCCCGGCCGACGCGCGCGACCTCGTCGTCGCCAAGACCGGACGCGTCGGTACGGCCCGCGGGCTAGCCGGCTACTTGGATCGCGCGCCGGAAGGCTCGCTCTCCTTCGCTTTTCTCGGCGTCGCGGAACCCAACGTCCCGCCCCACGCGCTGCGGCAGAACCAAGAGGAGCTGCTCCACCGTTTGGCCCGCTTGGGGCCGTAGCGTTGCGCTAGACTTCTGCCAGGGCGGCGTGCACGCGGTCGTGGTCGCGGCGGTAGCTCTCGAGCTTCTCGCGCTCGGCGGCGACGACGTCGGGTGCCGCGCGCTCGACGAAGCCGGGGTTGGCGAGCTTCTTCTCCGCCCGCGCGATCTCGGCTTCGAGGCGCGTCAGGTCTTTGGTGTAGCGCTCGCGCAGCTTGGCCGCGTCGGCGACGCCGCGCACGCCGGCGATCTGGTCGCGCAGCGAACCGGCGGTGCCGCCGTACGGCGCGACCTCGCCGCGCACCAGCGTCGCGATCGCCTCGACCAGATCCGGTGTGGCGGCCAGCAGCGCCGCCGGGGCCTCCAAGCGCAGCGTCTCTTTCGGCCCGATCCCCCAGGCTGAGCGCGCGTTGCGCAACTCTTCGACCTTCGCGATCACCGCCCGGAACGTCACGGCGTCCTCCGGGAACGATGGGATCTCGGCGAGATCCGGCCAGGAGGCGGTGACGATCGTCGCGCCGTCGTGCGGGAGGTGCAACCAGATCTCTTCGCTGATGAACGGCGCGATCGGGTGCAGCGCGCGCACCAAGGCGTTGAGGACGAACGAGAGCACCGCCGCGCGCGTCGTGCGCTGCCCGGGCGCTTTGGTGACCTCGACGTACCAGTCGCAGAACGTGTACCAGCCGAACTGGACGAGCGCGTCGGCGGCGACGCCGAAGGCGAAGCCGTCGTACGACCGCTCGACCGTCGCGACCAGCTCGTGCAATTCGGTGAGGATCCAGCGGTCGGCGATCGTCAACCGCTCGCGCGGCGGCAGCACGTTCGCGCCCGGCAAGCCTTCCTCGAGCGAGGAGGTGTAGCGCAGCGCGTTCCAGAGCTTGGTCGCGAAGCGCTTGGCTTCGTCGCAGGCGCGCTCGTCGAAGCGCAGCTCTTGCGACTCCAACCGCATCTGGCGTAGGATCCCCAGGCGTGTGCCGTCGGCGCCGTACCTTGGCACCAGGTCGGTCATCGGATCGATCGCGTTGCCGAGCGACTTCGACATCTTGCGGCCCTGGATGTCGAACACCAGCGGCGTCACGAAGACGGTCGTAAACGGGATGTCACCGGCGAAGCGCAGGCCGAGCATGACCATGCGCGCGACCCACAGGAAGATGATGTCGCGGCTGGTGACCATGACTTGATTCGGATACCAGTGCGCGAGCTCGGGGGTCCGCTCCGGCCAGCCCAGGATCGAGAACGGCCACAGCCCCGAGGAGAACCAGGTGTCGAGCGTGTCCGGGTCGCGCCGCAGCTCCTCGGTGCCGTAGCGCTCGCGCGCGATCTTCCGCGCCTCGTCCTCATCGTGCGCGACGACGACCTCGTCGCTCGGCGTGTACCAGACCGGCAGCGGGTGCCCCCACCACACTTGGCGCGAGATGTTCCAGTCGCGGATGTTCTCCAGGCTCGCCGCGTAGGTGCGACCGAAGCGCTCGGGGACGAAGCGGACGCGCCCGTCGCGATAGGCCGCGAGCGCGGGCTGCGCCAGCGGCGCCACCGTGACGAACCATTGCAGCGAGAGCAGCGGCTCGATGACCACGCCCGAACGCGAGCTGACCGGAACCGTCGTGTGGTACGGCTCTTCCTTCACCAGCGCCCCCGCGTCGCGCAGGTCGGCGACCAGCCGCGTGCGCGCCGCGAAGCGGTCGAGCCCGACGTACGCCGCCATGCGCGGCGCCTGTGCGTCGATCGGCGCGCGGCGCTCGGAGGTCTCGTCGTAGCGCCAGAGCGGCACGGTGATGCTCCCGTCGTAGTCGATCACCGTCGGCATCGGCAGCCCGTGCCGTTGGCCGATCTCGTAGTCGGTCTGATCGTGCGCCGGGGTGACCTTCACGGCGCCGGTTCCGAACCCTAATTCGACCGCTGGATCGGCGATCACCGGGATCGCGCGGTCGAGCAGCGGCAACACGACGTTCTTGCCGATCAGCTGCGCATAGCGTGGGTCGTCCGGGTGCACGGCGACGGCGACGTCGGCGAGATACGTCTCCGGCCGCGTCGTCGCGATCACGACGCCTTCGCCGCCATCCTCGGCGCGGTAGCGCAGGTGCCAGAGGAACGTATCGACGTCCTCGTTCTCGACCTCGGCGTCGGAGAGCGTCCCGCCGGCCGACGGATCCCAGTTCACCAAGCGCGTCCCGCGGTAGATCAGCCCGTCGCGGTACAGCGCGACAAAGACCTTGACGACGGCCCGCGACAACCCGGGATCGAGCGTGAAGCGCTCGCGCGCCCAGTCGGGGCCGAAGCCGAGCCGCTGGAACGACTCGTCGATCGCACCACCGTACTCCTCGCGCCAGGCCCAGGCGCGCGCCAGGAACGCTTCGCGGCCGAGCTGGTCGCGCGTCAGCCCTTCCTTGGCCAGCTCGCGCACCAGCACGGCCTCCGTCGCGATCGCGGCGTGATCTTGGCCCGGGATCCAATCGGCGTTCTCGCCGAGCATCCGGTGATAGCGGGTCAGGACGTCCATCGGCGTGTAGGTCGAGCCGTGGCCAAGATGCGCGCGGCCGGTGATGTTCGGCGGCGGCATCGAGATGATAAACGGTGGCCGTGCCGGATCGGGCTCCTCGTGGAAGACGCCCGCCTCGAGCGCGCGCCGGTACAGCCGCGGCTCGACCTCGGCGGGATCGTAGATCTTCGGAAGTTCCGGGCGATCCATCAAACGACTGCAGGAAGTTCGGCTAAGCTCGCGAGCGTGTGCGCCGGTGCCGGCGTGAGCAGATCGGGGACAGCGCCGGCGCGGTTGCACCACGCGACCCGGAAGCCGAAGTGGGATGCGCCCCAGGCGTCCCAGGAGTTCGCGGAGACGAAGACGATCTCGGCCGGCGCGCAGGCGAAGTACGACGTCGCGATCGTGTAGACGCGCGGATCGGGTTTGTAGACGCGCACGGTTTCGATGCTGAGCACCGCGGCGAACAGCTCCCGCGCGCCCGCATGCACGAGGGCCGCCTCGGCCGACGCGGCGACGCCGTTGGTCAGCACGGCCAGCGGGATGCCGCGCGCCTGCAACGCTTGCAGCGCCGGCAGCGCGTCGGCGTGCAGCGGCAACAGGCGCGCCGCCTCGAACAGCCTCTCCCGCGCGACGACGTCGAGCACGAGCCCGGTCTGCGCGCAGGTGTAGTCGAGCGCCAGCGCCGTCAGCTCGTCGAAGTCGCGGTAGGCCTGGGCCAGCGAACTGACCATGGCATACTCGAGCTGCTTGCGCCGCCAGGCAGCGACGAAGCCGACCGGATCCTGCGCGCCGGCGACCACGGCCGCGTCCTGCAAGCCCTCGAGCCGCAGCAGTGTACCGTAGAGATCGAAGACGACCGCGCGCGCGTGCATCGTCGGCTCATCCGGGATTGCGGGCGCGAGTCCTGCCGCGCTCAGGGGCTGCTGGGTGCGTGCTGGGCGTAGCGGTCCCAGTGCGCCGAGAGTTCCTTCACCACCGGGCTGCCGACGCGGTATGCCGCCTCCAGCGACTCGAGATACGCCGACTCCCCGTGGCTGCTCGCGTCGGAGGCCAGCAGGCTTGCGGCGTCGCCTTGGTCGCCCGGCGCGGCGTAGTCGCTCGCCGTCCGCAAGACCAGGACCCGATGCACGTCGACGCGCCCGGCTTGGGCGAGAAAGGTCAGCGACTGCAGAATGCCGGCATCTTCTTCGGCCGTCATCACAAACGTGCCGCGACCGGCGGTCCAGTACGAGACCCAGCGTTCGGCCCACGCGTCCATCTGCGCTCCCACCCAGTAGCGGTCGCCGCACAGGCTATCGCCGCGCAGGACGAACGGCGGACGGCGCGCGTTCGGAAAGTGCGCGTAGGGTGCGCGGATCTGCTGCAGCAGCGCATCGTCGGGCAGCGGCGTCGCCGCGGTGAGCTGGTAGGCCCAACTCACCAGACCGGGGTCGAGCTGATACGCTTCCTGCCCGTGGATCGAATCGGCGTCGGGCGCGGGCGACGCATACGGCGTCGTGCGCTCGAAGGGCAGGATCCCCGTCGACCACGACGGCGGCATGTCGCGCGCGTCGATCTCGAAGCCGAGATCGGCGTTGACGACCCAGTTGGCCCAGGCCGCCGAGCCGACCGACGCCGCCTGCGGATCGACGCCCGCGATCCCCGCGACGACCCAGTACGCCTTCGAGAGATCGAAGCGCGGGTCGGAACCGAGCGCCATGATCGATGCCGCGCCGCGCTCGGCGCCTTCCCCGGTCACGATGCCGAGCACGCCGCTCGCCGGGTCGTAGCGCAGGTGCCGATAGCCCTGCGGAAACGGGAGCGTGTCGGGGAGCGGCAATCGCTCGACCCAGTACTGGAACTCGCCCGGAGCGTCGCCCGTGTCGGCGCCGCGCTCGAACGTCGTGACGACGACGACGCGAATCGGCAGCGGCGCGACGTCGCCACGCGCCGACGACACGACCGTCGCAACGGCAAACACCAGAACGGCGCACTGAACGAAGAGTCTACGGACCATGGAGCGTCCTTCGCAGCGCTGCCGACGACCGCTTTAGCCAATCGCATAGCCGTAGCGGGCGCGCCGGGAGGCCGGAGCTTCAGGGCGTGCGGCCGGCGATCGTCCGTTCCAGGTAGCGCAGCACGCGGGTCAGCGGGAAGTCGTGCTCGACCAGCGGGCGGGTGAGGATCGTGCGCAGCCCCAGCAGCTTCGCGCCCAAGACGTCGGTGAAGAGTTGATCGCCGATCACGACGGTCGCCCGGCGCGGCGTCCCCAACAGCCGCAACGCGCGCAGAAAGGCGAACGGGAGCGGCTTGAGGGCGTTGGGCACGACCGGGATGCCGAGCTGCGCCCCGACCGAGGCGACCCGTTCGGGGAAGTTGTTCGAGACGAGCACCAAGGCGAAGCCCTGCGCCCGGGCGCGGGCGACCCAATCGGCGACCCCCGGCGCGAGTTCTGGCCGGTGGTAGGGGCAGACCGTGTTGTCGAGGTCGACGACGATCCCCCGGACGCCCAGGGCCGCCAGCCGCTCGAGGGCGACCTCGGGGAGGGAGTCGACGTGGTCGTCCGCGCGTAGCCTCTCCACGCTATCCCCGCTTCCGTCCACAGCCCCCTCACCCCGCTCGCAAGGGCTCCACAGCCCTCCCTCGGCTTGTCCACCGAAATCTGAAAGTCGTCCCCGGAGATTCACAAGGGACTCCCGATGCGGTACAATATATGGTACAGCCCGACGGGGACGAGCACTACATCTCGTAGATCGTCACCGTTCTGGGGCACTTCGGCGGGGGTTGACATTCTCGAACACACGTTCGATAATGGACGCCCCTCAGCCATGCATCACCCCCGCGAGGACGCAGCCGGCATGAAGTTCACCCGTACCTATTCCGCGCCTGGCGACCCGTACGCCGGCCTCACCTTCGAGCCGCGCACCTCGCGGATCGTGAACCCGGACGGCAAGGTCGTTTTCGAGGCCAAGGACGTCCAGGTCCCGGCCGCCTGGTCCCAGGTCGCGACCGACATCCTGGCCCAGAAGTACTTCCGCAGGGCCGGCGTCCCGACAGCGAGCGTACCGGTCCCCGAGGAGGGGATCCCGGAGTGGCTTTGGCGCTCTGAGCCGGCCTCGGACGCGACCTTCGTCGCCGAGACCGACGCCCGCCAGGTCTTCCACCGGCTGGCCGGCTGCTGGACCTACTGGGCCTTCAAGTACGGCTACTTCGACGACGAGTTCCAGGCCCGCACGTACTACGATGAGATGTGCGCGATGCTCGCACGCCAAGTCGGCGCGCCCAACTCGCCGCAGTGGTTCAACACGGGCCTGCACTGGGCGTACGGCATCGCCGGCCCCGCCCAGGGCCACTGGTTCGTCGACCCCAAGACCGCCGTGCTCGGCCAGTCGACCAGCGCCTACGAACACCCGGCTCCGCACGCGTGCCTGCCGTACCACGCGCAGGTCAGCACGCCCGACGGTCCCGTCCCGATCGGCGAGATCGTCACGCGCAACCTCGTCGGGCTCTCCGTCTACGACGCGGCCGGCACGACGAAGGTCCTGGCGGTCAAGTTCAATGGACGCAAGCCCGTCATCCGCGTTCGGCTCTCGAACGGGAACGCGATCGAAGCGACCGAGGATCACTTGGTCCTCGCGCAGCGCGGCGATTTTCCGTCGTATCGGTGGCTGCATGCCGGCGATCTTGCGACGGGTTGGAAGCTCGTGCAACGCCAGGACTTCGCGCTGACGGTCAGCGATCGGGTCGTCGGTGCCGCACACGGGCGCGCTACCCTCACCCTGAAGGTTCCGACGAAGCGGGAGCTGCTCGGCACGGCCACCGTTGCCGTGATCGGCATCGACCGGCTCGGAGAGGCCGACGTCTACGACATCGAAACCGAGTCGCATACGTTCCTGACCAACGACGTCGTCGTCCACAACTGCTTCATCCAGAGCGTCAGCGACGATCTCGTCAACGAGGGCGGGATCATGGACCTGTGGGTCCGCGAAGCTCGCATTTTTAAATACGGGTCAGGTTGCGTAAGCGAGCGCGCGTTCGTGCCGATCGTCGGTCGTGGGCTCGTGCGGTTGGGTGACCTCTACCGCGAAGTCTCGCGCGGACGGACCGTTCAGGACTTCGACGGCAAGGGGCGCTATGTCGACGTCGCGGATCTTGGATTGCGGACGCTTTCGGCCGACCCCGCGACGGGCCGAATCGTCGAGGACGCCATCGACCGCGTCTGGAGCTACGACGTCGCAGCCGATGACAAGCTAACCGTGGCGCTCGACAACGGGACGCGCGCGACTGTTTCTGCCTGGCATCCCTTCATGGTCTGGGACGGCTCGGCGATCGTCGAGCGGCGCGCCGATGGGCTGCGCTCTGGCGACGCGGTGCTGGGACCGACCAGCGACGCACGTCGTCTGCTCGACGCTGCCGCGCGCCCACAGCACGTTACGTTTTCGGTCACGCGCTATCGCACGACGGAGTTGCGGAGAATCGAGATCGACACGGACGTAGCCTGGCTCGTCGGCTACTTCCTCGGTGACGGCAACCTCGGTGCGCGGCGCGTCGAAGTTCGGCGCCCGTACGGTACCTATTACTACGATCGTCTGCGGCTGCGCTTCTTTGACGAGGACCGCGAGCCGCTCGAGCGCGCGCAGCGCATCCTGCGCGAGCGCTTCGATGCGCGCTCGTCGATCCGCTCGGACGCCCGCCCCGGTACGCCATCGAAGGGACTGACCTTGACATGCACGCGGGCGGCGGCCTGTGCATTCTTCGCCAGCACGGTCAGCCGCCCGGGCTCGAAGACCTACGACCTCGCCGTGCCGCTCTTCATCGCGCGCGCCGGCGTCGCGGTCCAGGAAGCGTTCCTTGCCGGCCTCGTCGACGCCGACGGAACGGCGAGCGAAGGTCGCGCTACGCTGACCTCGGTCTGCCGTCCGTTCGTCGAGGAGGTCGCCGCGATGGCGTCGCTTCTCGGCCTGGGCGGAGGCGTGACGACGAACGCCGGTTACCACATGGCGACGATCGTCCGCCGCTCGACGCCGTCGCGGCGTCGAGCCGGACTCGTCGCTTACCTCGCGACGCCGAAGCACGCCGATGCGCTCGTACGCGACGACGGTCGCGGCCGCCGTCAGTATTGCCTGCCGCTCGCGGCCTCGCTCGGGGAGCGGATCGTTCCCCTCGCCGAAGATTCGTGGCTGCACGCGGACGTCGGCGGCGAACGCTTTCACGTCGGTCGGCTCGTCTACGAGAATCTGATAAACCCGCAGAAGCTTCTTGCGGCGATCGAGCGCCTCCCGGAACACCTCGTCGACGCCGACATCGAACGCGTCCGCATCGTCGCGGAGGGCGTCGCATTCGTCACCTCGGTCGAACCCGTCAGCGAAGACGTACCGTTTAACGATCTCACGACACGTCGGACGAATACCTACCTCGCGGGTGAGCGTGGCTTCGTCGTAATCCACAATACCGGTTCCAATTTCTCGCAGCTTCGCGGTGAAGGTGAGCGGCTTTCGGGTGGCGGGACGTCGTCGGGGCTGATGTCCTTTCTGAAGGTCGGGGACCGCGCCGCCGGCGCGATCAAGTCGGGCGGCACGACGCGGCGCGCGGCCAAGATGGTCACGCTGGATCTCGACCATCCCGATATCGAAGAGTTCATCGGCTGGAAGGTGACCGAGGAGCAGAAAGTCTCCGACTTGGTCGCTGGCTCGATCGTGTGCGAGAAACACCTCAATGCGATCCTGGCTGCGGCGAACGACGAGACACTACCAGCCTCAGCGCGTCTCGATCCGGCGCTCAGCCCGCGGCTGCGGGCCGCGATCCGCAGCGCGCTCACCATGGGCATCCCGCAGGCGAACATCCAATACGCGCTCGACTTCGCGCGCCAGGGCTATCGCGAGCTGCACGTCGAGACCTACGACACGAACTGGGATTCCAAAGCCTACGGTACTGTCTCGGGTCAGAACTCCAACAACTCGGTTCGCGTTCCGAACGAATTCTTCGCCCGGCTCGACGCCGGACAGACCTGGGACCTGATTCGCCGGACGGACGGCCGCGCGTCGAAATCGATCCCGGCTGAGGATCTTTGGGAGAAGATCGCCGTCGCAGCGTGGCAGTGCGCCGATCCCGGCGTGCAGTACGACACGACGATCAACGAGTGGCACACTTGCGCCAGCGACGGCAAGATCAACGCCAGCAACCCTTGTGTTACGGGCGACACGCTCGTTGCGACGGTCGACGGGACGAAGGCCGTGCGCGAGCTCGTCGGCCATCGCTTCACCGCGATGATCGACAGCATGGCGCATGCCTCGACGGAGCGCGGCTTCTTCTTCACCGGCAACAAACCCGTGTTCGCACTGCTCGCCGCCGACGGCACGCAGCTGTTGAAGGCGACGGACAACCATCGCGTCCTCATCGTCACCGACGACGGGGGCGAAGCGTGGCGCGAAGTCGGCGACCTCCGCATCGGCGATCGCCTCGCGGTCCATCACGCACTGACCGCAAACGCGCACGAGCAAGTGGAGATCCTCGAACAGCGCGGACTCGTTCGCCGTATGTTCAGCATGGTCGCCGCCGGCGGTGGGAACACCGTCGCTCGCAAAGCGCGCCGCTTCGTCGTGCTCGAAGACATCGTCGCACGCGGCGTCGAGCCTGTCTTCGATTGCACGATCCCCGCCGCCCACGCCTTCGATGCAAACGGACTCTACGTCCACAATTGCTCAGAATATATGTTCCTCGATGACACGGCGTGCTTTGCGCCGGAGACGCGCG